>JANMSH010000236.1:0-2998 GCA_031389105.1 Hyphomicrobiales bacterium | reverse complement strand
CAGGTCGGTGCCCGGCACACCGGTGCGCGGATAGACGTAGACGACCGTGCGGCCCTTGAGCGTTGACAGATTGACCGGCGCGCCATCGGTCGCCGGCAGCGCCAGCTCTGGCAGCTTCATGCCGGCCAGATGGCGCGCCGCACCGTCGTCCTGCGGTATCGGGATATTGGGCGGCAAAACGTTTGGATCGTGCGTGCCGGGCGCTTCGGTCATCTATCACCCCTATATGACAGTTGCGCATGATCTCGTCCGAAAACCGATACCACCCTCGGATCAAGTCCGAGGGCAGGCTTTTTCGGGATCATGCGCCGTAAGACATAAATTCCATCAACGAGCCGTCGGGATCGCGGAAGTACACCGAGGTCCCCGGCCCTTTCGCGCCGAAGCGCTGCATCGGCCCGCGTTCGACCGAAACGCCATGGGCTTTGAGATGGGCGATAGCATCCTCGATCGGTCCGCCCCACTCGAAGCACAGATCGCTATTGCCGGGCTGCACAGGCAACCGCGCCACTTCAGCGGGTGCCACGCCAGGCCCGTGGACGTTGAGCTGCTTGTCGCCGAAGCGGTACGCCCATCCTGCCGGGCGCTGCACCAACTCGGCGCCCATGACGTCCGAATAAAACTTATTCGACCGCTCCCAGTCCGAAATTTTGATCACGCAGTGGTCGAGTTTGGTCGGGGGCATGGTGGATCAATCCGGCTCCAGAAGCGTTACCTCAGCGTGTTTGCGGTAATCCGGTCAAGGCCTCGAAGCCTTGTCCCAGCCAGAACTGACCCAGGGAGCATATGATGATGACTTTAGAACGTATTCGACTAGGTGTCCTCGCGGTCGCCTTGTGTGCCGCGCCGGCGCTGCCGGCGGCGGCGCAGAGCGCCAGCGCCCCGCTGAAAAGCACAGAGGGCAAAGAGGTCGGCTCGGTCAATCTGACCCAAACGCCGCACGGCGTACTGATCAATATTTCCGTCAAAGGCCTGCCGCCGGGCGAAAAAGCTTTCCACATCCACGCCGTCGGCAAATGTGAGACGCCCTTCGAGTCGGCCGGTCCTCATTTCAATCCCGGCAACAAGAAGCACGGCATGATGGCGGCTGAGGGCGCACACGCCGGCGATATGCCTAACCTGCACATCCCGCAGAGCGGCGATTTGACTGTCGAGGTGATGAACACCGCCATTACGCTCGAGAAAGGCAAGCCGAACTCGGTGTTAGATAACGACGGCTCGGCCCTCGTGATCCATGCCAAGAGCGACGATTACAAAAGCGACCCGGCGGGCGAAGCCGGCGGACGCATTGTCTGCGGTGTGATCCAGTAAGCGGAGGCTAAAAGCGGCCGGACTTTTTGCGTTTGCGCATGATCTAAAATCACTTTTCGGGATCATGCGCTAGCCTTTATCGCGCATCAGCCGGCCGCGCTCGCGATCCCATGAGCGCTTCTTCAACGTCTCGCGCTTGTCGTGCATCTTCTTGCCTTTGCCGAGCGCGATCTCGATCTTGGCGCGGCCTTGCGCGTTGAAATAGAGCTTTAGCGGCACCAGCGTCATGCCTTCGCGCTCCACCGCAGCGGCAAATTTATTGATCTGGCGCTGGTGCAGCAGCAACTTGCGCGGCCGTTTCGGCGTGTGGTTGTAACGGTGCGCCTGGAGATATTCCGGGATGTTGGAGTTGATCAGCCAGATCGCGCCATCGCGCGAGTCGGCGTAAGCCTCGCCGATAGTCGCCTTGCCAAGCCGCAGGGATTTCACCTCGCTGCCGGTCAGCACAATGCCCGCCTCGACGACCTCGCCGATTTCATAGTTGAACCGCGCCTTGCGATTTTCGGCGACCGATTTGAAGCGGGGTTTAGGGGCCATGACCTCTTATACAGTTCTTACTTCTGCTTAAGCAGGTCGCGGATTTCGGCCAGCAATTGTTCCTGCTTCGTCAGCGCCGGGGCTTTCTCGGCCTCCTTTGCCAGGAGACGGCCGACGGCGCGGATCGCGAGAAACAGTACAAATGCAATGATGATAAAGTTAAGCGTGACGGTGAGAAAACTACCATAAGCCAAGACAGCGCCTTGCTTTTTCGCCTCGATCAAGGTGTCGGCCGTGACCTTGGAAGAGAGCGGCAGGAAATAGTTCGAGAAGTCCAAGCCGCCCGTTACCGCGCCAATCAGCGGCATGATGACGTCGGCCACCATCGAAGTCACGATGCCGCCGAAGGCGGCGCCGATGATCACGCCGATAGCGAGATCGACGACATTGCCGCGCAATGCGAATTTCTTGAATTCCTCAAGCATGCTTCGATCCCTCCTAGCGCCCGGGCTAGTTGATCAGGCCGGCATGCAGCATGGCGTCGCGCACAATCGCCTTCGACGTGTCGGACAAAGTCACCATCGGCAGCCGCACCTCGTCTGAGAGCTTACCGAGCACCGACAGCGCGTACTTCGCCGGCGCCGGGTTGGTCTCGACGAACAGATGCTGATGCAGCGGCATTAGCTTGTCCTGCAGCTTGAGCGCTGCGGCGTAATCGCCCTTCAGGCAGGCGCTCTGGAATTCGGCGCACAGACGCGGGGCCACGTTCGACGTCACCGAAATGCAGCCATGGCCGCCGTGCGCCATGAAACCCAAGCACGTACCGTCTTCACCCGAGAGCTGATTGAAGTCCGGCCCTGATGACTTCGCGCTGCTGCGACACCCGCATCATGCTGGCGGTGGCGTCCTTGACGCCCGAAATATTCTTGCAGTCGAACAGCCGCTTCATGGTGTCGACCGACATATCGATCACGGAACGGCCGGGGATGTTGTAGATGACGATCGGAATACCGATGGCGTCGTTGATTGCCTTGAAGTGCTGGTACATGCCTTCCTGGGTCGGCTTGTTGTAGTATGGCGTGACGATCAGCACGGCGTCGGCGCCCGCCTCCTCGGCATGCTTCGACAGTTCGACTGCCTCGGCGGTCGCGTTCGAGCCGGCGCCAGCGATGACCGGCACGCGGCCGTCGGCCTGGTCGATGCACCACTC
>JANMSH010000166.1:0-5789 GCA_031389105.1 Hyphomicrobiales bacterium | reverse complement strand
AGGGAAGAAAGAGTCAGCGCGGCGCGATCGGAACGTCGTAACCCTGACGCGGCTGCGCGCCGTAGGTGAAGTGCCACCATTCGCGGAAATAGTTTTTGAAGCCGTGCGCGCGCATCGCCGCCAGCAGCAGGCCGCGGGCGCGCTTCTGCTCGGCGGTGATCGCGCCGCTGGACGTATGGCTCTTGACGTCGAAGCAGTCGAAGCCGGTGCCCATGTCGAGGCTGGTGTCGGGTGCGCGTTGCGCGGCGGTTCCGGTGCAGGGGCCGTAAGCCGCGCGCGGGTCGGTGACCGGCACTTGTGGCGCGGGCACGCGCACGATGGTGAGATCGATCGCGGTGCCGGTCGAATGCGCCGACTGTGAAGCGATATAGCCGGACAGCAGCGTGCGTTTGTCGAGCGCAGGGTAGTAGCGTTTGGTGCGGCCGTCCTCAGGCGCTTGCGCCCAGCGCGCCATGGCGCGCGACGCGCGCGCCGGACGATAGCAGTCGTAGGTCTTCAGGCTGAGCTGAGATTTCGCCAGATCGGCCTGCACTTGGCGCAAGGCCAGCGCGACGTCGCGGCGCAGCACGCATTCCGGCGCGCCGTAGCCGGGCAGCACGGCACCGGTGAAATTGTCGGTGCCGGCATAGCGCATGTCCTGGACGATGCTGGGGTCGATATCGCGCAGGTAAACGAAACCGGGAGGCAGCTCGCGCGCAAAGGTGGGCGCGGCGAGGCCGACAGCGAGGGCGATGGCGAGCAGGGGGACGCGCATGAGGGATTCCGAATGACGCGGGCAGTGTGCCCGGCACGGCATGCTCATACCACCCCCGCGCCGCGGGCCATTGCATTGGCGCGCTGCGCGCGGCATCAAGCGCAGGCATGGCCAAACCCGCAAAGCCCAAAGCCCCGCCGAAGCTGAAAGCGCCGGCCGCGCCGGAGCCGCGCACGCTGACCCATCCCGAGGTCAAGCAGATCGTGGTCGGCATCATGCTGACGATGTTTCTCGGCGCGCTCGACCAGACCATCGTCGCCACCGCGCTGCCGACCATCGGCCGGCATTTCGGCAATCTCAACGACCTGTCCTGGGTGGTGACGGCGTACCTTTTGACCGGCACGGCCTCGACGCCGCTCTACGGCAAGCTGTCGGACATTTACGGCCGGCGCATGGTGATGCTGATCGCCATCGGCATCTTTATCGCAGGCTCCATCGCCTGCGCTTTGGCGCCGAGCATGACCGCGCTCATTCTCGCCCGCGCGCTGCAAGGCCTCGGGGGCGGCGGCTTGATGGCGCTGGCGCAGACCATCATCGCCGACATCGTGTCCCCACGCGAACGCGGGCGCTATCAGGGCTACATCGGCGCGGTGTTCGCGGTGTCGTCGGTCGGCGGTCCGGTGCTGGGGGGATTTTTGACCGAACATCTCGACTGGTCTCTCATTTTCTGGATCAACCTGCCGCTCGGCCTTGTCGCGCTCGGCATGACCTCGAGCGTGCTGCGGCTGGTGCCGTTCCATGCGCGCAAGCACAGGCTGGACCTGCTGGGTGCGACGCTGATGATCACGGCGTCGGTGTCGCTGCTGCTGGCTTTGTCCTGGGGCGGGCGCAGTTACGACTGGATTTCAGGCCCGATCGGTGCGCTGTTGCTCGGCTCGGTCATTTTGTGGGGCCTGTTCGCGTGGCGGCTGGTGTCGACCAGCGAACCGTTTCTGCCGCTCACTGTGTTGGGCAATCCGGTGGTGCGCTGCGCGGCGCTGACCGGCGCGTGCATCATGGGCACGCTGGTCGGCATGACGATTTTCGTGCCGCTGTATTTCGAAGTGGTGCTGCATCTGTCGGCGAGCCAGTCCGGCATGGCGCTGATCCCGCTGATGGCGGCGACCGTGGCGTCCTCGACCATCACCGGGCGGGCGATGATGCACATGGAGCATTACAAGCGTATGCCGCTGATCGGCCTGACGGTCGCGATCCTGTCGCTTATCCCGCTGGCGATCTGGCCGGGCACTATTCCGGTGCCGCTGGTGCTGGTGCTGCTCACGGTCATAGGCGGCGGCATCGGCACGCTGTTTCCGGTGTCGACGGTGTGCCTGCAAAACGCGGTATCGCGCTCGCAGATGGGCATCGCCACCGGTGCTGCCAATTTCTTCCGCGCGTTGTTCTCCGCACTGATCGTCGCGGTGCTCGGCGCCATCGTGCTCGGCGGACTGGGCGGCGTCACCGGCATGTCGGTGGAGATGCTGGCGCGCCAGGCGTCCGCCAACGAACTCAGCTACGCCTTCCGCTTTGTGTTTCTCGCCTGTGCGCTTGTTTTGACATTTGGCATGGCGTTCCTCATTGCGATGGAAGAACGCCCGCTCAAAGGTCCACCGACGCCGTCGGGCAGCGCGCCGACGGCGCCGGCAACGCCGATCCCGGCGGGCTGAACCGGGATTTTTATTTTATTCATAGTTCCAAGTTCCGATTGCCCGACTTCGTATTGACGTGAACCAAGAACGCCGCGCCAAACAAAATGAAATGAAGTGTAGCCTTTGCGCAGGCATGGGCGCATGGTCCGCGCACGTTGTCTTGTTCAGCAGCTATGCGGTGCGGCGCTACCGCTGCTCGCACACTCAAAAGCCGAAACGAGACGCGAATGTCAGCCACAGGCGACAACACGCATGAAAGAGTGCGCCGCAGGCGCATGGAAATCTTTGCGTTCTTGTTTCTTACGGTCGTGCTCATCCCGGCTGTCGCTGTGGCGACGGTAGGCGGGTATGGCCTCACTGTTTGGATCTATCAGATGATTGCCGGTCCTCCCGGCCCGCCAGCCCAGTGATCGCTGTCACAAAGAGGACGCGCGGACGTGAAGAGTAGTCAGACAGCCATCGATCGCCGCGCATTCATTTCGGGGCGCCTGGTCGATCTCGACCGCATTGTTCCACCGCCCGGCGGTGAAATAGCCAGCATCCTGGTGCAGGCGCGGCCGGAGCGTCTCGACGAAGTCGAAGCCGCGATCATCGCACTCGACGGATGCGAGATTCATGGCCGCGACCCAAAGGGCAAACTCGTGGTCGTGATGGACGCGCCGAACGCGGGCGTCATCGGAACGACGCTCAATACGATCGCACTGCTTCCACATGTCTATTCGGCCTCCCTTGTTTTTCACGCGATCGATACCGCGTAGCTCTTAGCCTCTAGAGGAAGCGTCATGACCGCAGCAAAGCTCGACCGCCGTCAGGTCCTGAAACTAGAGGCCGCCGCCATGGCCGCGCTGGCCGGCGGCATGCCGGTGCCGGCGCTGGCTTCTAACCTCGTCACCGAGCGCGCCCAGAGCGAACTGAAGTGGGACAAGGCCCCGTGCCGATTTTGCGGCACCGGCTGCAGTGTCATGGTGGCGACCAAGGAAAATCGCGTAGTCGCGACCCACGGTGACATCAAGTCGGAGGTCAATCGCGGCCTCAACTGCGTGAAGGGCTACTTCCTCTCGAAGATCATGTACGGCCACGACCGTCTCACGCGCCCGATGTTGCGCAAGACGAACGGCAAGTACGACAAGAACGGCGAGTTCACCGCCGTGTCCTGGGATGAAGCCTTCGACATCATGGCGGTGAAATTCAAGGACGCGCTTAAAAAGCGCGGGCCCAGCGGCGTCGGCATGTTCGGTTCCGGCCAGTGGACGATCTGGGAAGGCTATGCCGCGCTCAAGCTGCTCAAGGCTGGGTTCCGTTCGAATAATCTGGATCCCAATGCGCGCCACTGCATGGCCTCCGCAGCCGTGGGCTTTATGCGCACCTTCGGCATCGACGAGCCGATGGGTTGCTACGACGACATCGAGGCCGCCGATGCCTTCGTGTTGTGGGGCTCCAATATGGCGGAGATGCATCCGATCCTGTGGACGCGCGTCGCCGACCGGCGTCTGAGTGCGCCGCATGTGCGCGTTGCGGTGCTGTCGACCTTCGAGCACCGCTCGTTCGACCTCGCCGACATCGGCATGGTGTTCAAGCCGCACTCCGATTTGTATCTCCTGAACGCGATCGCCAACCACATCGTCAAGACCGGGCGTGTCAACAAAGACTTCGTCACCAAGCACACGCTGTTCAAGCGCGGACAGACCGATATCGGGTACGGGCTTCGCCCCGAGCATCCGCTGGAGAAGAAAGCGACCGGCCGCGCAAAGGCCAATGATTCCACGGACATGACGTTCGAGGACTACGTCAAGTTCGTTTCGGACTATACGCTGGAAAAGGCCGCCGAAATGTCCGGCGTGCCGATGAACCGGCTCGAAGCCTTGGCCGAGTTGTATGCCGATCCGAAGGTCAAGGTCACCAGTTTCTGGACCATGGGATTCAACCAGCATACCCGCGGCGTCTGGTGCAACAATCTCGTCTACAACATCCATCTTTTGACCGGAAAAATTTCCGAACCTGGCAATAGTCCGTTCTCCCTTACCGGGCAGCCGTCGGCCTGCGGTACCGCGCGCGAGGTCGGCACGTTCTCGCACCGGCTTCCGGCCGACATGGTGGTGACCAACAAGGCGCATCGCGACATTGCCGAGCGCATCTGGAAGCTTCCCGAAGGCACCATTCCCGACAAGCCGGGTTACCACGCGGTGCTGCAAAATCGGATGCTGAAGGACGGCTTGCTCAATGCCTATTGGGTTCAGGTCAACAACAACCTCCAGGCGGCGGCCAACGCAAACGAGGAAACTTATCTCGGCTACCGCAACCCTGAGAACTTCATCGTCGTATCTGACGCCTATCCTTCGATAACGGCCCTTGCGGCGGATCTCATTCTGCCGACCGCGATGTGGGTCGAGAAGGAAGGCGCCTACGGCAACGCCGAAAGGCGCACCCATTTTTGGCATCAACTGGTTTCCGCGCCGGGCGAGTCACGGTCCGATCTCTGGCAGCTCATGGAATTTTCCAAGCGGTTCAAGATCGAAGAAGTCTGGCCAGAGGAATTGTTGGCCAAGAAACCTGAATATCGCGGCAAGACGCTGTTCGACGTGCTGTACAAAAACGGACAGGTCGACAAATTCCCGGTCTCTGAGATCGAAACCGGCTATTTGAATGACGAGTCGAAGGCGTTCGGCTTCTACGTTCACAAAGGCCTGTTCGAAGAATATGCCAGCTTCGGGCGCGGTCACGGGCACGATCTGGCGCCCTTCGACACCTATCATAAGGTGCGCGGGCTACGCTGGCCGGTGGTCAATGGCGAAGAGACTAAGTGGCGTTTCCGCGAGGGGCTGGATCCATATGTGAAAACCGGGAAGGGGGTCGAGTTCTACGGCTTCCCGGACGGCAAAGCGCGTATCTTCGCACTGCCTTACGAACCGCCGGCCGAGTCACCGGACAAAGAATATCCCTTCTGGCTGTCGACCGGCCGCGTATTGGAGCATTGGCATTCCGGGACCATGACGCGGCGAGTGCCCGAGCTCTATCGGGCATTCCCTGAAGCGGTTTGCTTCATGCATCCCGACGACGCGTTGGAGGCAAAACTGCGTCGCGGCGACGAAATCAAGATCGCCTCGCGGCGCGGCTTCATTCGCACACGGGTAGAGACGCGCGGACGCAACAAGCCGCCGCGTGGCGTCGTCTTCGTGCCCTGGTTCGATGAAGCGCAGATGATCAACAAGGTGACGCTCGACGCCACCGATCCGATCTCGTTTCAAACCGATTACAAGAAATGCGCCGTGCGCATCGAGAAGGTTTGAGCGCCATGATGGGAAGCCCGCGCTTGTTAATATTTGCGGCGATCCTGGCCGCCATGTCGACCTCGCTTCTGGCGCAGACGGTCAACTCAAACTTGCGCGGGCCGACGCCGCTCAACGAGG
>JANMSH010000165.1:0-1619 GCA_031389105.1 Hyphomicrobiales bacterium | reverse complement strand
AACGAGGACGCTGCACCGTGCGCCGGTCATGCCGCGGTCTCCGGCACTTGCAGCTCACGCGCGGCGTCGGCGATTTTCGTGGCGACGGTTTGCGTATCGGCCCAGATCCAATCGCCGAGCGCGATGAAATCGGCGCCGGCTTTCACCAGTGGTGCGACTTCAGCCGCGCTGGCGGCAAAACCGACGCACTGCGCCTCGAACACTTCCGCCCACCAGGCGATGCGCTCTTCGATCGCCTCGAACGAAGGACGTTCGCCGTGCGCGTCCGGTTCGCCAAACATCACGTAGTCGCAGCCGAGTTCGGCGGCGGTCATGGCGTCGTGACGCGTCTCCAGCCCGCCGGCGCCGGCAATGCGATCCGGCTTGAGCGTCGCGATCGCCTCGGTGAATTCGGCAAGGCCGCTGACATGCGCGCCATCGGCGCCGGCGCGCGCCACCAGTTCGGCATGGCCGTCGAGCAGCAGCGCAGCTTCTTTTTCCTGCACCAAGCCGCTCAGCATCTTGGCAATGTTGATCATGGTGCGCTCGTCGGCTGGCGCAAAGCGCAACAGCACCGCCGCGACATCGCCGGCGGCCAGCGCAGCCGTCAGTTCGGACGCGAACGCCGTCGCGTCCTCGACCGGCGGGGTGACGAGGTAGAGGCGCGGCTTGGGCCGCGGTTCGACTTTGTTCGGGCGCGACGTCATGGTTCCCGCATGGTAGCCCAATCGGGCGAAAGATTGGCGTGGTCAGATGTGGCTATGGTGCCGGGGTGTGGCGCGTCGCGGCGAAGGAGGCAAGGGCCTCGCCCAGGCGCTCGATCACGCTGTCCCAGTCGCCGATGCGCGGCTGCCGGAACAGCCTCGCGCCCGGATACCACGGGCTGTCGCTTCGTTCGAGCAGCCAGCGCCAATCCGGGCAGAACGGCAGCAGCAGCCACAGCGGTTTTCCCATCGCGCCGGCGAGGTGAGCGACCGCAGTGTCGACCGCGATCACCAGATCGAGCGTTTCGATAATGGCAGCGGTATCGGCGAAGTCGGCCTGGTCGAGGTCGAGGCGCAATACGGCGGCGTTTTGCAACGCTTTTCTGTCGCCTTCGCGCACGTCGCGTTGCAGGCCGACGAAGTCGATGCCCTGCTGCGCCAGCAGCGGCCCGAGGCGTTCGAAGGCGAGGCTGCGGTTGTGGTCGTTGCGATGTGACGGTTTGCCGGACCACACCAGACCGACGCGTAATTTGCCGGTGGCTGGCAGCCGCGTGCGCCAGGTGTCGACGCGCGCGGGCGGCGCGCGCAGATACGGCACGTCAGCGGGGATTGTCGCCAGAGTTGTGCCGAAGGCGAGCGGCAGGCTCATCAGCGGGCAATGCAGGTCGATGGCGGGATGCGGCAGGTCTCGGCCGATCATCGCGATCACGCTATCGAGCTGGCCAATGAGCGGCATCAAGCTGTCCGGCACTTCGAGCACCATCCTGGCGCCGCGCGTGGCCAGCATCGGCACAAAGCGCACGAACTGAATGGTGTCGCCGAAGCCTTGCTCGGCATGCAGCAGGATCGTTTTGCCGCCTAAGTCCTCGCCGCGCCACTGCGGGACGCCGAAATCGCGCGGCGCGTTGCCGGCGCTCCGCCAGCGCCATTCGTAGT
>JANMSH010000163.1:0-2702 GCA_031389105.1 Hyphomicrobiales bacterium | reverse complement strand
TCGAGGCGCTCAGCATGCAGCACGACGTCCATCGCCGGTGCGGTGGCGCGTTTGTTTTTGCCGGAAAACAGCGCGGCGAATTTGTCGGCGTCGGCACGCCGGCACTCGAAGCACGGCCGGTGGCCGGCCGCGAAGGCCGTCACCTCGTCGAGAAAAAACAGTTCGGTGTAGCTGCCGCCCCAGACCTTGCGCTGGCGGTTATTGAACTCGAGCTTGCAGCAAATCCATTGCCGCGACGTCCAGCGCCGCGCGGTTAGTTTGCGTTGCGCGTCATGCATCCGCCCGCCGCGATTGCCCATCATCGTCCCGCGCGCGGGCGATGCCAACAATTCGCCAAACGGTGAGACACGGGATTGCAGGGGCATGCGCGATGATCGCACAGAAACAACCATTCACAATCCCGCCGCCCGCGCCGCCGCCGCAATCGCGACGCCCGCCACCACCGCGGCGAAGTCGTTGCGGGAAACGAGCATTGCCAGAGCCGCCGCGCTCACCGCCAAAGCCGCGCTGACGCCGCCATGCAGTACGACCGGCGCCGCCGTCGCCGCGATCACCGCGCCGGGCATCGCTTCCAAGATTTTCTGCAAACGCCTGCCGATGGTGACGCGGCCAATCAACCAGAAGCCGCCGATGCGCGTCAGATAAACGACGATGGACATCGCGGCGAGCAACGCGAAAAATCCGAGCGGGTCATTCTCGATCATCGATGAAGCCTCCCGCCACCGAGCCTGCGAGCGCGCCCGCGATCAGGTACCACATGCCGCCGAACAGATAGTCGGTCGCGACCGCCACCACGCCGCCGATGATCCAGCCAACCGAGGCGCGCGCGCCGCGCCACAGCGAGATCAGCATCGCGGTGAAGAAGGCCGGCATCACCAGATCGAGGCCGAAGGCGTGCGGATCGCCGATCGACGTTCCGAGCCAATAGCCCGCCGCGGTCGAGACCATCCAGACGCAGTAGATCACCACGCCGCCACCGAGCAGGTAGGCCGGATCGCTGCCGCCATTGGCGTGATAGCGCATCGACATCAGCCAGTTCGGCTCAACCATCAGGAACAGCGTCGGATAAATTTTCGCCGCCGGCTGCGAGCCGAGCCAGGGCCGCAACGAGGCGCCGATCAGAAGGAAGCGGCTGCTGATCAGCGCCGTGACCGCCACGATGCCGCCAATCGCGGACAGCGTCAGTTTGTCGGGCCAGGTTTCCAGCGCCACAAGTTGCGCGACACCGGCATAGACGGTGCCGCTCATCGCCAAAGCGTCGATGAGGCTGAAGCCCTTGCGCGCCGCGACGGTGCCGAACGCGATGCCAAAGGCGAAAAGGCCCGGCATCAAAGGCAGGATTTCCCAGGCGCCGAGGCGAAAGCCGGGAAGCGTCCAGCGCGGGGGCGACGTGGCGAGTTGGGATGACATTGCGGGCACCCGCCTAGCGCAGGCGCAGGCCCAGGGAAACCCACAAAACAAAACGCCCGCCTGATGGCGGGCGTTTGTTTGAGATTTGAGTGGCTTCAGCCCTGCGGCTGCGGGGCCACGTCGCCGGTCGGCGCGTCGGGCCGCGGGCGCTGCTTGCCGGCCGGCGGCACGGCGGAGCCGCGCGGCGTGGTCGGCTCGATCACCGACTCGCGCACCGGGCGCTTGCCTTTGATCAGATCGATGATCTCGTCGCCGGTCAGCGTCTCGAACTCGAGCAAGCCCTTGGCCAAAATCTCGAGGTCGGCGCGCTTCTCGGTGAGGATCTTTTTGGCTTCCTCGAGACCGTTCTCGACCAGCTTGCGCACCTCGGAATCGATCTTGCGATTGGTCTCCTCGGAAACGCTCTGCTGGCGCGACACCTGATAGCCCAGGAATACCTCATCGCCATTGTCGCCGTAAGCGACCGGACCGAGCGCATCGGACAGACCCCAGCGCGTCACCATCATGCGCGCGAGCTTGGTGCCCTGCTCGATGTCAGACGCCGCACCCGAGGTCACCTTCTCGCGGCCGAACACCATTTCTTCGGCAACGCGGCCGGCCATGATGATGGCGAGGCGCGAGGTCATCTGCTCGAGCGACATCGACAGCTTGTCGCGCTCGGGCAATTGCATGACCATGCCGAGGGCACGGCCGCGCGGAATGATGGTGGCCTTATGCACCGGGTCGGTCGCCTTGACGTTGAGCGCGACCAGCGCGTGGCCGCCCTCGTGATAGGCGGTGAGCATCTTCTCTTCGTCGGTCATGACGAGCGACTTGCGCTCGGCACCCATCATCACTTTGTCCTTGGCATCCTCGAACTCGGACTGGGTGACCATGCGCTTGTTGCGGCGCGCGGCCATCAGAGCGGCTTCGTTGACAAGGTTCGCGAGGTCGGCACCGGAGAAGCCGGGCGTACCGCGCGCAGTGGTCTTGAGATTGACGTCGGGCGCCAGCGGCACCTTCTTGACGTGAACCTTGAGGATGTTCTCGCGGCCGACGACGTCCGGGTTCGGCACGACAACCTGGCGGTCGAAGCGGCCCGGGCGCAGCAGCGCCGGATCGAGCACGTCGGGCCGGTTGGTGGTAGCGATCAGGATGATGCCTTCATTGGTTTCGAAGCCGTCCATCTCGACCAGCAACTGGTTGAGCGTCTGCTCGCGCTCGTCATTGCCGCCGCCGAGACCGGCGCCGCGATGACGGCCGACCGCGTCGATTTCGTCGATGAAGATGATGCAGGGTGCGTTCTTCTTGGC
>JANMSH010000150.1:0-10745 GCA_031389105.1 Hyphomicrobiales bacterium | reverse complement strand
CCCAATAGGGCGCGCTCAGGCCGCCAACCGCGCTGTTACCGCTGTTCGCACCGGTGCTCGAACGTGCCAGGCCAGCGCGACCTGCGCCGGCGTTACCTTGTGGCGTCGCGCGACTTCGCCAAGCGCGGCGTGGCCAAGCATGCGGCCTTGCTCGATCGGCGAATAGGCCATGACCGGCATCTTGCGCGCGCGACACCACGGCATCAGGTCGTATTCGATGCCGCGCCGAGTGAGATTATAGAGCACCTGATTGGTCCCGCAGCCACCGCCACCCTGCGTCTCGGCCAGTTCTTCCATTTCGCCAATGTCAAAATTGCTGACGCCCCAGTCGAGAATCTTGCCCGCGTCCTTGAGCGCGTCGAAAGCCTCAATGGTCTCGTGCAACGGCGGCGAACCGCGCCAGTGCAGCAGGTACAAATCGATGCGGTCGGTCTGGAGCCGCTTCAGGCTGCGTTCGCAGGCCGCGATCGTGCCGCGCTTGCTGGAGTTGCTCGGCAGCACCTTGCTGACGATGAATACGTCGTCGCGTTTGTTGCCGACCGCGTCGGCGACAATCGTTTCCGCTTCGCCATCGCCATACATCTCGGCGGTATCAATCAGCGTAACGCCAAGCGCGATGCCATGCGCCAGCGCCTTCACCTCGTCGGCGCGCTTGCGGGTATTCTCACCCATGCGCCAGGTGCCGAGCCCGAAGGTCGGCATCGTCGCGCCGGAGGGCAGGGTGGTGGTGGGGATGCGCGCGCCGGCCAAGCAATGCCTCGCTTATTTCTTATGCGCCACCGGCGGCGTGCCGTGGGTGTGGAAGGACTCGATGGTCTTGAGGCCCCAGGCTTGGCCTTTGCTACGCTCGGCTTCGGTCCAGGTGATCGGCTTCCAGTCCGGCGCCAGCACGAGGCGCGCACCGGCGCAGGCGACTTCGACGCGGTTGCCACCCGGCTCGTAGACATAAAGAAAGAACGTCTGCTGGACGGCGTGCTTGTGCGGGCCGGTCTCGATGAAGATGCCGTTCTCCAGAAACACGTCGGCGGCGCGCAGCACGTCCTCGCGCGAGTCGAGCGCGTAGGTGACGTGGTGGAAGCGGCCCTTGGTGCCGGTGTGGTCGCGCGTATAGGCGAAGTCGTAGGACTTGTTGGTCGCGGTCATCCACATGCCGGCTTCGGTGCCGTCGTTTTGCACGATCTGCTCGGTCAGCATGAAACCGAGGTAGTTCTCGAAGAATTCGCGGTTGGCCTTGATGTCGACGGCCAGCCCGTTGAAATGGTCGATGCGCCGCACGTTGCAGCCGCGCGCCGGATAGCGTTGCGCTTGATTCTTAAGTGCGGGCTTGAGCGCTGCCGGAGCCTCGTACCATTCGGTATCGTAATAAAGCTCGATGACGTGGCCGTCCGGGTCCTTGCAGACAAATGTCCGGCCATGGCCGAGATCGCCGTCGCTCCAGCCGACATCGAAGCCGGAACCTTTCAGCGCCTCGGCGCGCCGCTCCAGCGCCTGCGGCGAACGGGTGCGGAACGCGCAGTGCGCCATGCCCGACGTCTTCGACGCCGTGACTTTAAGCGAATAACGTTCGTAATCGTCCCAGGCGCGCAGATAGACGCTTGATCCCGTTTCGCCGCTGACGGTCATGCCCATCACATCGACGAAGAACCTGACGCTTTCATCGAATTTCGGGGTCAGAATCTCGACATGACCGAGATGGGCGATGTCGTGGATGGGTTCCGGCTGCAAGGGCTTGGCTCGCTTGAAGGGGCGGTTTCGGGGGTCATTAAGGGCATGGCCGATTGGCTCGGTCAAAGGCCAATTAGCCCGCCCCAATAATAAGGCACAAGAGCCGCTGGCACACCGGATGACCGGGTCCGGTTCGTTGTTTTTAGGGGTATGATCGGGCAAGATTGGCCCCAGCGACTAAACTGCGGTTTGTCCGGTGGCGTGGGGCACCGGTCAGAAAAAACAATTGGGAGGATTCCATATGCGCACACATTATTCGACCTTGGCGGCGATCGCCGCCGTCGCGCTCACGCTGCCAAGCGTGGCCAATGCACAGCAGAAGGCCGTCATCGGCATTCCGACCTCGCCGCCGAACATCGTGCACATGCCGGTGATCGTCGCCAAAGAACTCGGCCTGTACAAAAAAGCCGGCATCGATGTCGAGATCGTCTCGCTCGGCGATGGCGTAAAAGTCTATCGTGCGTTGCTGGCCGGCAATATCGATCTCGGCTTGACGCCCGGTGCGCCGACCATCATCGGCCGCGCCAACGGTGCCGCGGTGAAGGCGCTCTCGGCCAATGCGCCCAAGCTGGAAGCCTCGCTGGTGGTACGCGCGGACATCAAGACCATGGCCGATCTCAAGGGCAAGCGCATCGGCATCCAGGAGCCGGGCGGCTTTGCTGATATTCTGAGCCGTGCCGTGCTGCGCGCCGCCAAGATCGATCCGAAGGATGTGAATTTCGTCAGCATCGCGAGCGAAGACGTACCGGCGCTGGTGGCGAACCAAGTCGATACCGCGATCCTGCACATCGAGCAGGAAATGCTCGCCAAGAGCAAGGTGCCGGAACTGCACGCCGTCGCGCGGATGTGGGAGCTGCAGCCGAAGACGCTCTATACCTTCCTGACGGCGACCGAAAAAACCACCAAGGAAAAAACCGCGATGGTGCAGGCCATCGTCACGGCAAACGTTGAAGCGACCCGCATCATTTATATGGACAAGGCCAAAGTGATGCCGATCTTCATCAAGCAGACCGGCTATCCGGAAAAGATTTTGTCCGACACCTATGACTTCATGGTCAAGGAATGCATCTGGGACGCCAATACCGGGCTTGGCCCGGAGCGCGTGAACTTCACGGCCGACCTGATGACCAAAGTCGGCAACATCAAAGAAGGCAAGACGCCGACATACGAAGATGTTGTCGATGTCACTTTCGCCAAAAAGGCGATCGAGCAGCTTGGCGAATGGAAAGGTCCGGTCTGCCCGACGCCGGCGTTCTAACGCGCCTCGCGGACGCCGCCGGTTGACGGCGGCGTCCGCAGGCATCGGCTAATAGTCCAATACATCTGCGGCACCGGGAAACAATTGCGATGAGCGTTGCGAACGAAGTTCACAGCGGCGGGGCGGTGTCGCCGGCGGTTGTAAAGCAACGCACTCCTTGGTGGGAACAGCCGGCGCTGTTTCGCTACGGCTTTGTCGTATTCATCCTGATCGTCTGGGAAATCGTCGGGCCGTTCATCAGCCCGATCTTTTTTACATATCCGTCGAAGATCGCCGTCGCGTTCTACGATCTCACCTTGTCCGGCGAGTTGCCATACTACCTCGGCCAGAGCCTGGAGGTCATGATCTATGGCCTCTCTGTGGCTCTCATCGTCGGCATTCCGCTCGGCATCGCTATGGCGCGCATCCGCTGGCTCGACTGGGCGCTCGATCTGCCGATCAACGCGCTGTACGCGACGCCGCTGGTCGCGGTGGTGCCGCTGCTGGTGCTGTGGTTCGGCATCTATCTCAAAGCCAAGATCATCGTCGTGTTTCTGTTCGCTGTCTTCCCTGTGTTGATCAACACGTATCAGGGCGTGCGCGAATGCGACAAGAACATGCTCGAGGTCGCGCGCTCGTTCCGTTCGACCGAATGGCGCGTGTGGCAGGACGTGCTGCTGCCTTTCGCGGTGCCTTACATCATCGCCGGCATCCGGCTCGCCATCGGCCGCGGCCTGATCGGCATGATCATCGCGGAATTCTATACAACGATCTCAGGCCTCGGCTTCATGATCACGCGCTACGCCAACCTGTTCGAAATGGACAAGGTGTTCGTGCCGGTGATCGTGCTGATGGTGCTCGGCGTGTCGCTGACGTCGCTGCTGAAGTGGGCCGGGCGGCGTCTTGCGCCCTGGAGCGCCGCCAACCGCTGAGCGCTCGCGCGCGGCTTTGCGGCATAGCCGATGCGAAAGTATGAGACGGGCGGCTTGGCCAAACCGCCCGCGCCGGAATAGCATTGGAACAATTCAAAGCGGCGGGGCACAGAGGGGGCATAGCTATGATTGTTGGATTGTCGATTTCCACGTTCACAATTCTGCATGTCGTCATCACGCTAGTCGCGATCGGTGCCGGTTTCTTGATGGCGTTCGGCATGCTCGGCTCGAAACGGTTGCCGGGCTGGATCGGATCGCGCTGCTGTTCTTTATAGTCGTCGGTTTCCTCGCGGTGAGGAAGTTCCGTCCGCGTCTGTTGATCACGGTTTAAGACCGTAGCGCAGCAAAACGTGGAACTTCGGCGTTCAGCACTGCCGGCGCGGTCGCTTGTCGATCGCGCGCGATTTGCGGTTCCGCTCAAGGGAACACCGAAAAGCCTTAACGTGGGCGTAGCCTGCGCCTATACCCACAATTACGGACTGTCCGAGAGGGGACAGATGAAGCGTCTGTCCGCTAGGTGATAGACGAGTGGAGGCGCCTTCGCATTAATTCGGTATATCCCCGCAGCACGGCGCTGATTCGGCGCGCTGGTAAAACTGTTGCGGTTTCCGCCCCCATCCGACGGGGGCTCGGAGAACCGCAATGGACGCTAGCGTAGCCCTCGTTCGGGCGAACGGTATTTTGCAAGTCCTTTCCAGCAAGACGCTGGCCTTGATCGATCCGCATCTTCGCAAAGTGAAATTGCCGCAGGGCACAGTTCTGCATGAGTCCGGCGGCTCCGTCTCGTACTTCTATTTCCCGATCAGCGGCATGGTGTCGATGGTCGCCATCCTTAAAAGCGGCCAGGCCATCGAAGCCGGCGTCATCGGCCGCGAAGGCTTTGTCGGTGGCTATCTGGGCGCGCGCGGCTGGCGTCCTCTCGGTCATGCGGTGATGCAGATGGCGGGCGAAGCACTGCGTATCAATGTCCGTCACTTCAAAAAGGCCTACGACGCCAGCGATGAACTGCGTGTCCTGATCAATGGCTATCAGTCGGTGATCTATTTTCAGGCGCAGCAAACCGCGGCCTGCCAGGCGCTCCACCAGGTCGAGCCGCGTATATGCCGCTGGTTGCTGCAAGCGCAAGACGCTGTCGGCGGCGACACGCTGAACCTGACGCAGGAATTTCTGTCGCACATGATGGGCGTGCGCCGCACCAGCGTCTCCGGCAGCGCCAACAAGCTGCAGGAAGAAGGCTTGATCACCTACAAGCGCGGTGTCATCCGCATCCTCGACCGCAAGGGCTTGGAGAAGTCGGCGTGCGAATGTTACGCCGCCGTGCGCAACGCAATGACCGACGCCATGACGCGGAAGTAGCGGCGCTCACTCAAACGTCTTCGGGATTGTCGACGTAGATCAGTCCGGCCTTCGCCAGCGGCTCGCGCATATTATACATATCGAGGCCGAGGGCGCCGGAGGCGAGTTTCTTGCGCTTAGCGTCCTCGTCGTCGAAGCGTTTCTGCGCCTTCGCCGCGACTTCGACCGCCAGCTTCTTCGGCACGATGACGACGCCGTCGTCGTCGGCCACTACGACGTCACCCGGTTCGATGTTCACGCCGGCGCAGACCACTGGAATGTTGACCGAGCCGAGCGTGGCTTTAACCGTGCCCTTGGCCGAGATGGCCCGCGACCACACCGGGAAGCCCATTTCCTTGAGCGTGGCGACGTCGCGGCAACCGGCGTCGATGATGAGGCCCTTCACGCCGCGCGCCTTGAGCGACGTAGCGAGCAGGTCGCCGAACATGCCGTCGGTATTGTCGGCGGTGACGCCGAGAACGACGATGTCACCGGGCTGGCATTGTTCGATGGCGACGTGGATCATCCAGTTGTCGCCCGGCTGCGCCAAAATGGTGACGGCGGGGCCTGCAATGCAGGCGCCGGCCCAGATCGGCCGCATGTAAGGCTTCATCAACTGGAAGCGGCCCAGCGCCTCGTGCGTGGTGGAGACGCCGAGTTTCTCGAAGGTGGCGATGGCGTTGTGATCGGCGCGTTTGATATTGCGGACGACGACGTTCTTCACTGGATTTTCCTTTGGCCTCAGCCGAGCGTTTCGGTGACGCGCGGGAATAGCGTTTGATAGGCCTCGCCGTAAGTCATCGGCACGCCGGTGTTGCGCGAGCCCTGGATGCCGCGGTTGAGCGCAACGCGTTCGTAATATCCCCACAGATGTTTCTGCGCGGCAAGAATCTGGAATGCCTTATACTTTTGCTCCCACACCTCGTCGATCTTGAGAATGAGGTCGGGCTTATAGTTGCATTGCTCCGGCTGATGCGGCTCGAACAGGAACACCGGCGGCGCCGAATACTTATACTTCGCGCCGGGCTTATGCCCCATGGCCTGGGCGACGACGCGGGTCTCCTGCGCGAAATGCGCGGCGTTCGGATGATCGAAATTATACGGGTCCTCGAGCGCGTGGGTGAGCACGAAGGAGGGGTTGAGCTCGCGGTAGATGTCGACCATGCGGTCGAAATGCTGCTCGTTGAGCTTGAGCGGATAGTCGCCGCAATCGAAGAACTCGATCTCGGCGCCGAGCAGGGCGGCCGCGCGTTCGGCCTCGTCCTTGCGGCCGGCCTTCACGTTTTCCAGCGTCGCGCCGGCTTCTTTCCAGGCGAACTGGCTTTCGCCGCGCTCGCCGAACGACATGCAGACGATTTTGACGCGGTAGCCCTTCTTGGCGTGCAGCGCGACGGCGCCGCCCGCCCGCCAGACAAAATCCCCGGGATGGGCCGTGATCACGAGCCCGGTTTTTTGGTCGGTCATGTCGTTTCCTTTATGCCCTCATCGTACTGCCGGCCGGAACTAGATGTCCCGGCCGGCGCTCGATCTCTTATCTCGTCGCGGATGTCCAAACAAAAGTGCGGGCTTAATCGACTTTCAGGTTGAGCTTGCGCACCAGAGCGCCCCATTTTTTCTCTTCTTTGTCGATGTCGGTGGCGTACTCGGCCGGGGTCGACGTCATCGGGTCGCCGCCCTCGGCGTGGATTTGTTTTTTGACGTCGTCGGTGTCGACCAGCTTGCGCAGTTCGGTGCTAAGCTTGTCGACGATCTCCTTCGGCGTCCCGGCGGGCGCCAGCAGGCCATAATGCAGCACCGACTCGAATCCCGGCATGCCGGATTCGTTGAAGGTCGGCACATCGGGAATCAGGCTGCTACGCTTGAGGCTCGCGACCGCGACCGCGCGCAGCTTGCCCGCCATGATATTGCCGAGCGCCGGTGGCAGCACACCGAAGGCAATCGCAATATGGCCGCCAAGCAGGTCGGTCGTCACCGGCGCGGAGCCCTTGTAAGGAATGATGGTGCCTTGGATTCCGGCCTCCGACTTGAACAGCTCGGCGGTCATATAGCCGCCAGTGCCGACCGCGGAGGTGCCAATGTTGAGCTTGCCCGCTTCCTTTTTGGCGTATGCGATGACGTCGGCCACGGTTTTGGCCGGGAACGCGGGATTAGCGAGCAACACCACCGGCATGGAGGCGACCAGACCGATTGGCGCGAAGTCCTTGCGTGGGTCCATTCCGAGATTGACGTAAAGACTGGGGTTGATCGAGATGGTGCCGGTGTGGCCGAGCAGCAGTGTGTAGCCGTCGGGCTGGGCTTTCGCTGCCGCGCGCGTACCGATGGTGCCGCCGCCGCCGCCGCGATTTTCGACCACGACTTGCTGCTTGAACGCCTCCGTCAGTTTCTGCGCGACCACCCGCGCCATGGCGTCGACACCGCCGCCGGGCGGGAAGGGCACGATCAACGTGATCGGACGGGTCGGATAGTCAACGGCGCCGGCGCTATGCAGCGGCATGCAAGCCATGAGCAGGGCCGAGGCCATTACGAGGTGTCGTATAGAGATTTTCATTGTTGCATCCTCCATTTGCGCTGAATTTTTTATGTTCCGTATCGATTACGATGCAGCATCAAACTGTCGGGTTCCAATTGACAAGAACTTCGCGGTAGCCGGACCCGCTTTTCTCGACATGTCCGACCGCCGGGAAAGGGTAGTGAAAGCCTTGAACCAGCATCTTCTCGGCCACCAGCATATCGTAGACCTTGCGCCGCGTCGCTTCGGCGGCGACCGGATCGACGTCTAGCATAAAATGCCACTCGGGATGGCGCGCGAACAGGAAAGGCGCATGGGTGACATCGGCCTGGACGTAAAGTGACTTGGAGCCCGAGGAAATGACGTGCGACGAATGACCCGGCGTATGTCCCGGGGTCGCTATCGCGGTTACGCCCGGTATCACTTCTTTGCCCCAGTCATAGGTCCGCACCATTTTTAGTATCTCCCCGGTCATGAGGCGCCGCACGTTCTTGAAGCCGGCGACCACCCTCGGCTTGGTTGCGCGGCTCATCTCGCCATCGTTCATCCAAAACGCATGTTCGACAGACGGCACCAGAATTTCCGCATTCGGAAAAGCAATCGAGTTATCCGCTTTGAGCAGCCCGTTGATGTGATCGCCGTGATAGTGCGACGCGATGACCGTATCGATGTCTTTGGCGTCGATGCCGGCGGCCGCGAGGTTGAGCAGGAACCGGCCGTTGAGCCCCTTGCTCGATTGAAAGGCGGCTTCCCCCGTACCGGTATCGATAAGCGCAAGCTTGGAACCCGTGTTGACGATGATGGGATTGTAGGGGCCGGCGTAGAAATCCTTTTCCAGAAACGCCGCATCCAGCGCCGCGTTGACGTCGGCTTTGCTCGCATTGCCGACGAAATCGTCGGTAATCGGCATTCGGCTGACACCGTCATTGACGACGGTAATCTCGATGCTGCCGACCTTGTAGCGGTAGAACGCCGGGGCTTGTCTACCGATTTGAGGCGCGGCGGCCTGCGCCGCCGGCGCGGCCACAAGAGCGCCAAGACCAGCACTAAGACCGGCGGATGCGCCCAGAAACTCGCGGCGTGACGATGACATGATCGACCCTCCCTGGTTGTTATTGGGGCGATGTTTCGGCCACCTTGGTTTATTTTCAAAATCGATAGTATAAATCATCCTCATTCACGGCATGAATGATGGACCGCCATGACCCTTCGTAACTTCGACCTCAATTTGCTGAAGGTGCTCGATGCGCTGCTGACCGAGCGCAACGTCACCCGTGTCGGCGACCAGCTGGGGCGTTCGCAGCCTGCGATCAGCAACGCGCTTCGCCGGTTGCGCGTGTCCTTGAAGGACGATCTGCTCGTCCGCGGCGCGAGCGGCATGATGCTCACCCCGCGCGCGGAGGTTATCCGGCAAACGCTTCGGAATACTTTGGCGGCGCTTGAAGGCGAGATTTTCGACGATGGCGTGTTCGAACCTGCGGTCGCCAGCGGCGTCTACCGGGTCAGCATGCCGGACCGGCTGACGCTCGCCGTCGTGCCGCCGCTGCTTGATCGTTTGCAGCGCCTGACGCCGAACATGGCGTTGCAAGTGCTGACCGCCGATCGGCAGCAAGCTCTCGATCTGATCGACAAGGACCAGATTGACTTGGCGCTCGGCTGGCTCGATGAAAAGCCCCGGCACCTTCACGCGGAGTTCCTGTTGAACGAGGATCTCAACTGCGTGTTCCGCGATGGTCATCCCATCCAGAAGACGAAATTCAATATCAAGGCCGTTCTGTCCTATCCGCATCTGATCGTCAGCGCGACCGGCGGACGGATCGCGATTTTCGATGACCTTTTGGCCCGTCACAAATTGACGCGCCACGCATTGGTCGCGGTGACGAATTTCACCGCCGTGCCTGAAATGCTGGCCCGCAGCAACATGATCGGCGTATTCACCAAGCTGGCGTCGGAGGTTTTCGAAAAATCGTTCGGATTGATCAGACGCCGGGTTCCGGTGGCAGTCGGAAAAATCGCCACAAACATGGTTTGGCATGCGCGTATGCACAACGACAGCAAACACACCTGGCTTCGCCAACAGATCAAGGCGGTCTACCGGGACTTTTAATGCCCGCACCGCAGCGGCTCGCCGGCAACCTGCTTCGTACACAATGGCGAATAAACAGCCAAGTTTGCCTATTTTTTAGCCTTTCGTTCCTGACCGAAATTTAGGCAGGCCTCCCGGCGAGCCTCATACACCCCTGATTTCAAGGGGTTAATGCCCTTTGTGACGCTTGGCACAAGGCTTGCGATTTACCGCTTGCGCGGAAGTTCGCCGGGACATCGCGCGCGTCAAACGCAGGGGACATCACTCATGTTTAGATCTATTCAGGCGACCGTCATGCGGCCGAAGGCACGTACGTGGCTTTCGGCGGCGGTCGGACTGGCGTTCGCGGCCACTGGAGCGATCCAGCCCGCCAGCGCCCAAGACACCATCAAGGTCGGCATCCTTCATTCACTGTCCGGCACCATGGCCATCAGCGAAACCACGCTGAAGGACACGATGCTGTTTCTGATCGACGAGCAGAACAAGAAGGGCGGCGTTCTCGGCAAGAAACTCGAAGCGGTCGTGGTCGATCCGGCTTCGAACTGGCCGCTGTTTGCGGAAAAAGCCCGCGAACTCATTTCCAAGAACAAGGTCTCGGTCGTGTTCGGCTGCTGGACCTCGGTGTCCCGCAAGTCGGTGCTGCCGGTGTTCAAGGAGCTTAACTCGATCCTGTTCTATCCGGTGCAGTACGAAGGCGAAGAATCCGAGCGCAACGTGTTCTACACGGGTGCCGCGCCGAACCAGCAGGCCATTCCGGCCGTCGACTATCTGATGAGCAAAGACGGCGGTTCGGTGAAGCGCTGGGTGCTCGCGGGCACCGACTACGTCTATCCGCGCACCACCAACAAGATTCTTGAGGCCTATCTGAAGGCGAAGGGCGTCAAGCAAGAAGACATCATGATCAACTACACGCCGTTCGGG
>JANMSH010000122.1:0-12087 GCA_031389105.1 Hyphomicrobiales bacterium | reverse complement strand
GTTTGGACAGAGATTACGCCGCAGCAATGTTCATGGATAAATGTTCATATTCGCGGTCGCACACGCGAAAGCCCGATCGGCCGAGAATGACTTCCGGTGGCCGATGCCGCATCGCGACAACAACTTGCCAATCCGGCCATTCCTGCCTCAGCAAAGTAAAGCCTTCCCGGTCGCCGGCGCGCTCGTGGCGATGGCAACGAATTTGACCGTTCCTTAGGCAAAAACCGGGCTGTTCCGCGTGCTCCCGAGCCGATCCGTCGCCAGCCTCGCCTTTGAAGCCGCCGATTTCTCAATCGGACGTTGACACAACCGGCATACCAAGGAACAAATATCGATAGCGTCGTGAAATACCCGCCGCAGAAGCGGGGTCAGACTTCAAAATCAGAAACTTCATAGAGGAGAGAACGCTGATGTTCAGACTCGGAAAACGTACGACCGTCATCGCCGCCGCCATGGCGGCTGCGCTCGCGTCGGTCGCAATACAGCCGGCGAATGCGCAGGAGCGCAAATCGATCCGGTGGACGACGTCCGCCGTGGGCTCTTACGGCTACACGATTGCCGCTCAGATGGCGAAAATCCTAGAGCAAGCACTCGGCGGCGAATACACCGTCACTGTGCAGCCGTATACATCGCCGACCGTCGCCATGAAGGCGGTGATGAATGGCGAAGGCGAGATCGCTTATACCGCCGATGTCGGCATGACCCAGTTCCATGAGCGCTCGGGCGGCTTCAAGGACTACAAGCCGACCAAGCCGGAGATCGCGCACAGTTGGTACGCCTATCCGATGGAATCGATGATGGCTACGTCGGCCAAGGGCGGCGAAAAGTACAGCTGCTGGAAAGACTTCAGCGGAAAACCGGTATTCTTCACCACGGCCGGCTTCATGAACTGGCTGAACATGCAGCGCAGTTTCAAGGCGCTTGGCTACGACTTCAAGCATGTCCAGATCGATACCAAATCGAATTCGGACGCACTACAAGCCGGCACGGTCGTTGGCTCGGTCACCTATACAACCGCCGGTAAATCGCTGGCGCCGTATTGGAAGGAGACCGAGATACAAATGGATATCAAGGTCGTCAATCCGTGCCCCGACGAGATCGCCAAGCTTAAGGCCGCCGGCCTCGCGGTGGTCGATGTCGATCCGAAGGGCGCCTTCAGCAAGGACGTCGGACCCAAGACGATTCAAGGCGTGCCGATCCTGTTCGGCTACAACGCGCGGCTCGATATGCCGGAAGTCATCGTCTACAAGATGATCAAGGCGTTCTACGACAAGAAGGACGACCTTGTGAAACTCGATGCCGGCTTCACGCCGATGGCAAAGGACTTTATCGGCATGCAAGTGCAAGGCATCAACGCCAATCCGCAAGTCCCGGTGCATCCGGGCCTGGCCAAGTTCCTCAAAGAACACAAAGCGTGGAACGACAAGTGGAAGGTCGGCAGCAGCGCTAGCTGATCGAACATAAGACGCGTTTGGGCGGGGAGCTTGCGCTCTGGCAAGGTCCCCGCCCATCGTTTAAGAGCTACATGAGTAGCGTCCGGTTGTCGTGGGGCGGCGCCGGCGCGGACAGCGACCCATCGTTTCGAGGAACCGGGTCGCCATTGAGTGCCGAACAACAAAAGACGAAGCACGAGCTTCGCCGATGGGGGAACATCGAATGAACAAGGCCTGGCTCAAGAGCCAAATCACGCTCAGCAACCTGATTCTGATATTTTCGACGATCCAGTTCGTCTGGCTGATCTGGTTCTTCTACACCGGTCTTGGCGGCGGTCAGGAACTGGTCTCGCGCGTCATGTCGCTCGCGTTAACTTTGCAAATCCTGTTCGTGTATCGGGACGGCTATCTCTACAAGTCACTGCCACCGATGGCGAACCACATTCTCGTCACGATTTATATCGGCATCTGCGCTTACGCTTTCATTCATTTCTTTCTCGAATTTGAAGAGATCACAATCTACCGGCAGGGCTCCTGGACGACCCAGGACTTTGTCTGCGGCCTGCTGGTCTTCTTGCTGGTGATGGAACTGACGCGGCTTGCCCACCCGGTGCTGTTCTGGGTGAATATCGTGATGGTCGCCTACACGCTGTACGGATACCTCAGTCCGCTCGATTTCTTCTGGCATCCGGGAACCACGTTCTATCGCGTGGTGACGTCGAGCACGGTCGAGTTCTCAACCGGCATCTACGGCCTTTACGGCCAGATCGCGCTGACTCTGATCGCGCCGTTCCTGCTGCTGGCAGCGGCGGCGCAAGGCTTCGGTGCGCAGAGCGCGATGATCAACGTCATGCGGCGCCTCGCCGGCCGACGGCGGCAGATGGTCCCGCAGACGGCGGTGCTCGGCTCGTTGTCGATCGGCATGATCAGCGGCAGCGGTTCGGCCAACGCGGTGGTGGTCGGCAGCATCACCATTCCGCTGATGAAGCGTTACGGCTTTCCCGGACACTTCGCGGCGGCGGTCGAGACCGCGGCGTCGATGGGCGGTTTAATCATGCCGCCGATGATGGGCGTCGGCGCCTTCCTGATGGCGGACTTTCTCGGCGTGCCCTACTGGGACGTGGTGGCGCGCGGGTTTGCACTCGCCGCCGTCTATTACGTATCGCTCGCCCTCTCCGTCTATCTCCTCTGCGTCCGGTTGCTGCCGAACGACGCAATCCCCGCGCCGAAGGTGCTGCCCTACGAGCAGGTCAAAACCTTGATCTTCTTTTTCGCAGTGATTTACCTGGTCTACTTGATGGGTATGGTCGGCGTCGGCGAGATGCTGGCGGCGGTCTATACCTCAGGGCTGATGTTCGCGCTTCTGCTCGCCGCCTTCCTCTACTTCAAATACGTGCTGAAGGATCCGGAAGTCGTCAAGGAATCGCTACTGAAGAACATCCGGCTCACCATCGAAACCCACGCCGACATGACGTCCTATCTGACGCTGCTGCTGGCGACGCTCGGCATCATGATCGGGCTGTTCACAGTCACCGGGTTCATCAACCGGATGGGCGCCATGCTGCTCGATCTCGGCGCATGGAACATCATCGCCATGGTCGGCATGGCCTATATTTTCGGCTGGCTGGTCGGCGCCGGACTGCCGCCGACCGCGACTTACATCATCGGCGCGGTCGTCATCGTCGGCCCGTTACGCGAACTCGGCATCAATCCGTGGGTGGCGCACTTCTTCGTGTTCCTGCTGTCGGTCTGGGGCGAACTGTCGCCGCCGACCTCGCTCACGGCGGCGATATCCGCGCGCATCGCCGAGGCATCGTTCATGCGAACAATGTGGGAGGCGCTCAAAATCTGCCTGCCGATCACGTTGATGACCTTCGCCATCTTCACCCGCTCGGACATGGTCATCAATCCGGGCTGGTTGCAGATCATCGACACCAGCCTCGTGCTTATCAGCACGTGCGGAATCGCCTATGCGATGTTCGGACGATTTACGCACAGTCCGGCGATCGACATCGGCTACCGGGTGCTTCTGGCCATCGTGTCGCTGCTGACGATGTTCCATCCCAACGACACGTTGGCCAAATGGCTGGCCGCGGTTGCCTTACCGATGCTCGTGGCGGGCGTCTGGCGTCACAGCCGGATTGCCTCACCCAAGAGCCTTGTTCGCGAGAAGGAAGGGCCGGCGGATTTGTCCGGCGACCTGACCCAACTCGCGACCGAGGCAAGGCGCGATATCGGCTAGCCGTGCCCGGCAGTCTTGTGGGTGCAATCGACGGTGCCGACGAAGTTACGGCACCGTCGCCTCCGCCGGCCTATTTCAGCGCCGCCTTTCACGCCAATCCTGCGACCGGGATCAATTCAGCGCAGCGACCACCGGGCCCAAGCCCATCTCATGCGCCAGTCCGACCGCCACCCGCTTCTGCTCATCGTCGAGCGCCGCGATCAGCGGCCGTGCCGCGACCGCCAACCGCTGGACCGCCGCACTGTCGAGCACGACCGACACGACACGTCGGCTGATGCGCCGCACGAAACCGTCCTGGTCGGACTTGGCGTGCGGCCGGCCGAGTTGGCGGAGCGCGCTTTCAACCGCGGGCCAGAAACGTTCCTGCGCCGGCGTCAGCTTTAGCGTGTTCTTGATCCGGTCGATATTGACGGAAGCGGCCGCTTGAGAGACTTCGGCGCCGCTGTATTCGACGGCCGCGCCGGTCGAAATATTAGACAGCAACAATGACGTCGCGAGTGCGATGGCGCCCGCGCATGCAGCAATCTTCATCTCTGGAAGTTCCCCGTGTTCGGTGTGTGAGCGATTGCCGCACGGATAGCGAACGATTCCGCCACGAGCGCGAACGAATTGGGGAATAATTGTGATTTCTAGGTTCCACGTGGAACCAAATGGAAATTCGTGAACGAAAGTGCCGCGCCTCTGCGAGACGCGGCACAAATTTTCCAGAGAGCGACGCGTCAGCCCACGTCGGTCGAATGAATCCGGCTTTCGATTCCCGGCACCCGGTTGCGCTTGCTGGTCAGCTTGTTGAGCGCGCCGAGATAGGCCTTGGCCGACGCGACCAGCGTATCGGGATCGGCGCCCTTGGCGGTGTAGGCCCGCCCCTGCTCCGACAGCCGCACCGAGACCTCCGCCTGCGCGTCGGTGCCTTCGGTCACCGCATGTACCTGGTACAACTCGAGCTTCGCTTCATGCGGCACCAACTCGCGGATCGCCCTGAAGATGGCGTCCACCGGACCGTTGCCGGTCGATTGCGTGGTGATGTGCTTGCCCTCGATGTCGAGGGTCAAAGTCGCCGATTGCGGGCCCATGGTGCCGGCGATGACGGTCAAGGAGATGATCTTGATGCGGTCGTGCGCGTGCGCGATTTCTTCATCGACCAGCGCCTCGATATCTTCGTCGTAGATCTGCTTCTTCTTGTCGGCCAGCGCCTTGAAGCGCACGAAGGCGTCTTCGAGCTGGTTGGCGGCCAAGTGATAGCCGAGCTCTTCCAGCTTGTGCGCGAAGGCATGGCGGCCGGAGTGCTTGCCCATGACCAGCGAAGTCTGTTTCACGCCGACGGTTTCCGGCGTCATGATCTCGTAGGTCTGCGCGTTCTTGAGCATGCCGTCCTGGTGGATGCCGCTCTCATGTGCGAAGGCGTTGCGGCCGACGATCGCCTTATTGTACTGCACCGGGAACGAGGTCGCCGCCGAGACGAGCTTCGACGCGCGCGTGAGCATCGCGGCATTGATGCCGGTCCAATACGGCAACACATCGTTGCGCACGCTCATCGCCATCACGACTTCTTCCAGAGCAGTATTGCCGGCGCGCTCGCCGATGCCGTTGATGGTGCATTCGATCTGACGCGCGCCGCCGGTGACGCCGGCCAGCGAATTGGCCACTGCCATGCCGAGATCGTCATGGCAATGCACCGAGAATACCGCCTTGTCGGAATTCGGCACGCGCTCGCGCACCATCTTGAACAGCGCAAGATATTCCTCCGGCACCGTGTAGCCGACGGTGTCGGGGATGTTGATGGTAGTGGCGCCGGCCTTGATCGCGGCTTCGACGCATCGGCAGAGGAAATCGTGCTCGGTACGCGTGCCGTCTTCGGCCGACCACTCGACGTCATCGGTATGGCTGCGGGCGCGCGTGACCTGCCCGATCACCATCTCAAAGACCTCGTGCGGCTCCTTCATGAGCTTGTATTTCATGTGCACCGGCGAGGTGGACAGAAAAGTATGTATCCGCCGGCGTTTGGCAGGCTTGATTGCCTCGGCGCAGCGATCGATGTCTTTTGGCGACGCGCGCGACAGGCCGCAGATCACCGCATTCTTGGCACGTTTCGCGATCTCGTTGACGGCGGCGAAATCGCCTTCCGACGCGATCGGAAAGCCCGCCTCGATGATGTCGACGCCCATGGTATCGAGCAGCTCGGCGACTTCGATCTTCTCTTCATGGGTCATGGTCGCGCCGGGGCACTGCTCGCCGTCGCGCAGTGTCGTATCGAAGATGACGACGCGGTCCTTGCCGGACTGGGTCTGGGAAGTCATGGGATTAGTCCTTCTCGTCGAATGCGCTGTTGCAGCGCTTTAAGGGTGCTTCACTCGTTTCCGTCGATCCCCCGAGTGCCCAGGCGCCAATGGCCCAGCCGGCTCTCAGGGGCGGATAAGCAGAAGGAGCGTTCCCAGAATGAGGGCGGCATCGGACAAAGGCCTACCGGCCGTCCGTTCGATCGCGCAGATGGTCTGCAGCGCCGACATTTGCCTCGTCGTCCTCGTTTCGACACTTAAAGTGGCGGACTTCGGTAAAGTCCGCGTTAACCGCGTGCCGGGAGTGAGCTTCTAGCGGATACCGGCTGGCCAAATCAAGCGCGGCGATAGGTCAGTATTGCTGTCTGTTTCGGCTCTATTTTTCCGCCAGCAGCGCCTTGCGGGCCTTCTCCAATTCCTCGAGCGCATTGCCTTCGACCTTCGGAAATTCCAGATCCAGCCACTCCATGGCGTCGACGATCGCGCCGGCCACAGCAAGGCGCGTGAACCATTTGTGGTCGGCAGGCACAACGAACCACGGCGCCTCCGGCCGGCTGGTTTCGCGGATCATGTCCTCGTAGGCATCCATGTATTTCGGCCAAAGCTTGCGCTCGGCAACATCGCCCATCGAGAACTTCCAGCGCTTGGCGGGTTCCTCGATGCGATCGAGAAAGCGCTTACGCTGTTCGTCGCGCGAGACGTTGAGGAAGAATTTCAGGATCAGCGTGCCGTTGCGCGCGAGATGCTCCTCGAAGGCGCGGATGTCCTTGAAGCGCTGCGGCCAGATATCTTTGCCGGTCGCTTGCTTCGGCAGATTCTGCGCTTCCAGATATTCCGGATGCACGCGCACCGTCAGCACTTCCTCGTAATGCGAACGGTTGAAGATACCGATGTGGCCGTTGCGCGGCAGCTGTTTGGCGATACGCCACAGGAAATCGTGCTTCAATTCCTCGTCGCTGGGCTGCTTGAACGCAGTCACCGCGACGCCCTGCGGATTGACGCCGCTCATGACGTGCTCGATCAGGCTGTCTTTGCCCGCCGCGTCCATCGCCTGCAGGACAATGAGGACCGACCAGCGGCCATCGGCGTAGAGCTTTTCCTGCAAAGCGCTCAACTGTTCGATCTTATCCGCAAGTAGCTTCTTGGCCTCGTCTTTGTCTATGTCGAAACCGCCGATGTCGGCAGGGTCGTGCTCCGACAGCCGGAATTTGTCGGGCTTGTCGATGCGAAAGCGCTTGGCGATGGAATCGAGCTTCATTGCGTCCCTCGCGTGGTCTGCCGGATAACTTAGTCGCCCTTGAAACGTTCCGCCAGAAAGGTCTGCACGAAGCCCGGCATTTTCGGCGCGAAATCGGCCGGGCTGCGCACGATCCGGATACCGGCCAGCTCCGGCTGCGTTTCCTTGGCCAGTTGCTCGAGGATGCGCGCGCGCAATGCATCTGCGGTCCGATCCGACAGCAACACCTTGATCTGCGCGATCAGCGCACCATCGACGATGGTGGTCCAGCCGGGTTCGGCGTTGAATTCGGAGATGTCGAATCCGGTTTCCTCCTTGAGTTCACGTTGCACGCTGAATTCAAAATCGACCTTGCCGTCGATAATGTCGGACGGATCGGGCGTGCCGCAGGGAAAATAGATGCGCCCGCTGTTGTAGGTATGAGCGCCCATCACACCGAGCAGAAACGCGCCATCGGCACCCCGGATCGCCGCCGCGGCGAAACAATCATGCACCGCCGCTTTCGGGTGGCCCTGAGAGTGCCAGAATGTAAAGCTGGCGAAATCGGTTTGCAGAAAGTCGCCGCGAAACACGCCTTCGCTGAGCACCTGATGGTGCAGCAACAGTACCGGCCCGTTCCACAACGCGGGCTTTTCGCGCTGCCGTTCGGCGAAGACCGCCTCGATCTCGGCGCGGTGCTCGGCCGCGTAAGCCCAAGGCTTCGGCGTGAAATTCAGGTCCAGGCGATCGACATGAAAGATCAGCGGCGGCTTGTTCATGATTGCGGTTTCATGAGAAAATTTCTTCCGCCTCGAACAAACGGCTGGGATTGACGATCTCGTCCTGCGCCGCGACCAACTGGATTTCGTGCGCGCCCGCATCCGCCGTCTTGGCGAGCACGCCGAAAATGCTCGATGCCGCGCACACCAGCGCCCGATCGATTTTACCGGTGCGCAGATAGTGCGCAAAGAACAACGCCGCGATGGCGTCGCCCGCGCCGTTGACGCTCAACGCCAGCTTCGGCGTGCGCAGCCGGAAGCAGGCTTTTTCATCCGACGCCAGCAAGTCGATGGCGTCGTCCGGCGTCTCGTCGGTATGCAACGACGTGACCAGGATGATCCGCGGTCCGAGGTCGTGCACCGCCTTGAGCGCGTCGCGCGCCTCGGCAAGCGTTCTGCTGTCGCGGCCGGAGAGATAATCCAGTTCGAACTGGTTGGGCGTGATGATATCGGCGGCGAGCACCGCCTTGGCCTTCATGAATTCCGGAATACCCTCGCGCACGAAAATGCCGCGGCCGACATCGCCGATCACGGGGTCGCAGCAATAGCGGGCGCTCGGGTTGGCACGCTTGACGGTGGCCACTGCATCCAAGATGGCGTCTCCAATATCGGCGCCACCCATATAGCCCGACAGCACGCCGTTGCATTCGCCGAGTACGCCGCGCTGTTCAATGCCCGAGACCACGTCGCGGATCAGGGCGGCGTTGAACACCTGCCCTTTCCATGCGCCATAGCCTGTGTGGTTGGAGAACTGCACGGTGTGGACCGGCCAGACCTCGACGCCGATGCGCTGCAGCGGAAAAACCGCGGCGGCATTACCGACATGGCCATAGGCAACGTGCGACTGGATCGAGAGAAGGTTCATTGCCTCGACAATAACAGAAACGGCGGGGGAACTCCCCGCCGTTTCGCCGACGTAAATTCAGCGCCAGGTTGAAGGCCTACTTGCTTCCGGTGGCCTTGCCGGCCGCTTCGACGAACTTGTTAGTGAAGGTCTTGCTCAGGTCGATGTTCGCCTTGGCGACCTCGGGCGACGACAGGCTGAACACCGCGAGCACCGCTTCGGCGCCCTTCGGATCCATTCTGCCGGTGGTCGAAAACATCGGCAGCGTGTTCTTGAGCGCCGCCAGATAGCCGGCCTTATCCGGGCCGACGAGATTAGGCGGCATCTTCGCCATGATCTCTTCCGGCGTATGGGAATGGATCCAGTTCAGCGTGTTGACGATCGCGTTGGTCAAGCCTTGCGTCTCTTTCGGGTGCTTCTCGATCCAGCTGGCCTTGGTGTAGAGCGCGCCGCCGGGATAGTCGCCGCCGAACACCTCCTGCGTATCTTTCTGCGTGCGGGTGTCACTCAGGATCTTCAGTTCCTTGAACTTGTTCTGCAGCACTGTTACCGCCGGGTCGAGCATGATCGCGGCTTCGATGGTGCCCTGCTCCATCGCGGCAACCGCGGTCGCGCCGAGGCCGACGCCGATCACGCCAACGGAATTCGGGTCGACGCCATGCTTCTTCAGCATGAACTTCAGGAAGAAGTCGGTCGACGAGCCGGGCGCACTTACGCCGATCTTCTTGTTGGCGAGGTCCTTGATCGACTTGATATCGGCCGTATGTTTTGGCGACACCACCAGCGCGAAGCCGGGATAGCGGTCATAGACCACGAATGACTGCAGGTGCTGGCCCTTCGCCGCGAGATTGACGCAGTGATCGAAATAGCCGGACACGACGTCGGCGCTGCCGCCGATCACGGCGGTAAGCGATTGCGAGCCGCCCTTAAAGTCGACAATCTCGGCGTCGATGCCCGCCTTTTTATATTCGCCAAGCTCCTGCGCCAGGATGGTCGGCAGGTAGCACAGGCACGCCGCGCCGCCGACCGCGATGACCACCTTGGACTGCGCCAGCGCAACGCCGGACATCATCGCCAGCGCGGCCAGCGAAGACAGAATTGATCGCATCAGAATCTTCATGGGTTCCTCCAGCTTTTTCTGTTGCGGCGCACGATAAAGGAGTGTGCCGGCCGTGAGAAGCCTTCCCCCTCGCCAGCGGCAAAACAGCAGACTATCGTGATCCACCTATAAAAACATAACGGGGAGAATGTCCATGAATCGTATGCTGTTTCTTGCGTCCGTGACAGCCGCTTTCGTTGCCGGCGGCGGCGCCACCAAGCTACTGACGAAGGCCGAGGCTGCCGATCCGATGATGCCGCAGATCATCCATGTGCCCGATTTGAACGGCGAGGCGCTCGGCATGCCATCAGGCACCGGGCTGCGTTCCAAAATGCTGGTTTCGGCCGCCGGGGCCACCGTCTCGGTGCAAGATGGCAATGTGGGCAAGCATATGCATCCCAACACCAATGAGATGCAGTACATTCTCGAAGGCACTGGAACGATCTGGCTGGGCGACAAAGAAGTCAGAGTGAAGCCGGGCGACCTCGTCATCATCCCGAAGGGCACGCCGCATGGCGGCACCAAACCGGATGGCCGCACGTTCAAAGCCATCGCGATCAAGACCCCGCCGCAGGCTCAGGGCGACAGCGTTCCGCTGCCCTAATAAACTGAACATGCCGCCGGTAATTGCCGGCGGCATGTTGCCCGCGCTCGATGGCTAAGGCCTCGCGTCGCCAACGACCGGCCGCCAGACCAGCAGCCGTTTCTCGACGATCGTGACCAGCGTATCGATTGCGATGACGAAGGCGGCCAGCACGAACATGCCCGCGAACACGCCGGCGACATCGAACACGCCTTCGGCCTGCTGGATCAGGTAGCCGAGCCCGGCGGCCGAACCGAGATACTCGCCCACCACCGCGCCCACCACGGCAAAACCCACCGAGGTATGCAGCGACGAGAACATCCACGACAGCGCCGACGGCCAATAGACGTGGCGCATCAACTGCCGCTCGCTCATGCCCAGCATGCGCGCATTGGCCAGCACCGTCGGGCTGACTTCCTTGACGCCCTGATAGACGTTGAAGAACACGATGAAGAACACCAGCGTGAAGCCAAGCGCCACTTTCGACCAGATGCCTAAGCCCAGCCATAGCGTGAAGATCGGCGCCAGCACGACGCGGGGCAGCGCATTGGCCATCTTTACGTAAGGATCGAACACCGCGGCGGTGCGCGGCTGGCGCGCGAACCAGAAACCGACCAGCACGCCGGCGACCGAGCCGATGACGAAGGCGAGCAGCGCCTCGATCAGCGTCACCCAGAGATGTTTCCAGATCACGCCGGTCACGAACCAAGCGACGACCTGGTTTGCAACGTCAAAGGGATTGGAAAAGAAGAACGGCGGCAGCAGCATGCGGCCGAACACGGGATAAGTCGTGAGCCCGTGCCACAGCGCGATGAACACCACGGCGACGAGAATCTGCAAAAGGAGGAGATTGATTTTAGACAGCATCAATCTCCTCCCCTTGCTTCGTTACAGCGAACCGGAATCAGATCGGGTTCTTGAACAGGCCGACGATGCCGGTCGAGCCCTTGACGCGGCCGTTGAGCTTTTCCATCAACTCGAGCCGCGACAGGCCGGGCGGCAACGCCTTCACGTCCAGATCGGTCGCTATCAGGATGAAGGTGTAGTGGTGCGGCGACTGGTTCGGCGGCGTGCAGGGGCCGAGGTAGACGGTCTTCTTCGCGGTGCCGGTACCACCGACAAATTTGTCGGACGGCGCGCTCATTTCGCCTTCGGCGAACGACGTCACCGAAGCCGGAATGCCATAGGCATGAAAGTGGTCGACGCCGAGCCCGTTACGGCCTTCCGGATCGGTCATGATCAGCGCGAAGCTGGTCGTCCCCGCCGGCACGTTGGTCCACGACAGTTGCGGCGAGACGTTTTCGCCGACGCAATTCGGGTTTTCCTTGATGTTGCCGGCGACCTTCTTTGGCATCAACTGGCCGTCTTTGATCGTCGTCGAGGAGACCGTAAAGATCGGCGTTTGAGCGTAGGCCGCGCCCGTGAGCAGCAGAACGCCGGCCGCAGCCGAGATAAGGTGACGTAGTCCAAACATTGCATTTCCTCCGGTTGTTTTTGCAGTCGTTATCACGAACAGTTCTAGCGCAGATTTATTCCGCCCGCATCAGGCTCCTTCGGCCTGCTCATAGCCTTTGATCACCTCGCTCTTGAGCGTCTGCCATATTTCGCGGTGCAA
>JANMSH010000118.1:0-1767 GCA_031389105.1 Hyphomicrobiales bacterium | reverse complement strand
CGCTGCCGGCCTCCGCCGCGCGCAAGGATCAGCGCATGCTGGTGGTGCGCGGCAAAGGCAACAAAGAGCGGCTGGTGCCGCTCAACGGCGCGGCCAAGCGCGCCATGGCGGAGTATCTCAAGCTGCGCGCCAACGCCGTGCCTGAATCGACAAAAGACCGCACGCAATCAAAATGGCTGTTCCCGTCATTCGGCGAGCAAGGCCACCTCACCCGCCAGCACTTCGCCCGCGAACTCAAAAGCCTCGGCGCGGCCTGCGGCATCACATCGGAACGCCTAAGTCCGCACGTCCTGCGACACGCCTTCGCCAGCCATCTGCTGCATAACGGCGCCGATCTGCGCGTGGTGCAGACGCTGCTCGGCCATGCCGATATCTCGACGACGCAGATCTATACCCATGTACTGGAAGAGCGCCTGAAGGCGCTGGTCCGCGACCTGCACCCCTTAACCGACGGGTAGCAAAAGGCCGCGTAAGAGCCATATTAACCCGATTGCTTGACTAAAAGGCTTGGCCTACGTCACACCGCAGTCCTTAAACCCTGCCGGGAACCAATGCGCAGCTATCTCGATTTCGAAAAGCCGGTGGCCGAGTTGGAGGCCAAGGTCGAAGAACTGCGCGCCATGGGCGAAGGCGGCGGCGCGGTCGCGGTCGGCGACGAGATCGGCCGGCTCGAGGTCAAAGCTGCCACCGCGCTGAAGGAGCTCTACGCCAACCTGACGCCGTGGCAGAAAACGCAGGTCGCGCGCCATCCGATGCGGCCGCATTGCCTGGATACCATCGCCGGGCTGATCGAGAACTTCATTCCCTTTGCCGGCGACCGCAAATTCGGCGACGACCCGGCCATCGTCGGCGGCTTCGGCCGGTTCCGCGGCGAGAGCGTCTGCGTCATCGGCCACGAGAAAGGCTCCGACACCGAGAGCCGCCTCAAACACAATTTCGGCATGGCGCGGCCCGAAGGCTATCGCAAGGCCGTTCGCCTGATGGAATTGACCGACCGCTTCGGCATTCCGCTGATCATGCTGGTCGACACCGCCGGCGCCTATCCGGGCATCGGCGCCGAAGAGCGCGGCCAGGCCGAAGCCATCGCGCGCTCAACCGACGCCTGTCTCGCGCTTCACGTGCCGAGCGTGGCGGTGATCCTCGGCGAAGGCGGCTCGGGCGGCGCGATTGCACTGGCGACGGCAAATCGTGTGCTGATGATGGAGCACGCAATCTACAGCGTGATTTCGCCGGAAGGCGCGGCCTCGATCCTGTGGCGGGATACCGCCAAGGCGCAGGAGGCGGCGACCAATATGAAGATCACCGCCCAGGACATGGTCCGCTTTGGGGTGATCGACAGCGTGGTGATGGAGCCGACCGGCGGCGCCCATCGCGACCCGCAAGCGGCCATTACCGCCACCGGCGATGCCATCGCCCAAGCCCTGACCGAACTGCGGCCCTTGAGCCGCGAGGCTGTGCGGAAGCAGCGGCGTGAGAAATTCCTCAATATGGGCCGTATCATAGCCCGCCCCGCCGGCTAGGCCCCGCGGGCCGGGCCTTAAGGCTACGGCAATTCCTTTGGGCTAAGTTCCCCGCCGCCAAGCCGTTTACCTTGGTTCACCATAGGGTTACCTTTAAGCGGCGGAGGGATTGCTTGCCTTGCGGATGCCACATCTTATGGATAACGATTGTCGTAATGGCCCGCCTTCCGGGGGAGTATCGCGTTTGAATCGAGCCACCGTACGAACGCTTCTGACGTCCGCGGCTGTTGCTGCCGCGATTGCTCTT
>JANMSH010000062.1:0-4718 GCA_031389105.1 Hyphomicrobiales bacterium | reverse complement strand
TGGAAATCTGGAGCGGCAATCACAACGGCCGTCCCGGCGGCGGTAGTTCGCTGCTCGGCGAAGAGGCCCTGCCCGGCTATACGCCGCCGCCGCCAGCCAACGAAGTGCCAGAAGCCGCCGGCGGCGGCGGCACGCGCAACGCCGATCCGCTCTACGACATTCCGCAGAAACGCATCATCCATCATATTGTCACCGAACAGCCGGTGCGGGTCTCCGCGCTGCGTGGCCTCGGCGCCACCGCCAACGTGTTCGCGCTGGAATGCTGCATCGACGAGTTGGCCGAGCGCGCCGGACAGGATCCGGTCGCGTATCGTTTGTCGATAACCTCCGATCCCCGCTCCCGCGCCGTGATCGAAAAGGCCGCCGCGATGGCGAAGTGGGATCCGAACGCGCCCGGCGGCGCCGGCCATGGCCGCGGCTTCGCCTTCGCCCGCTACAAGAACAAGGCCGCCTATTGCGCCGTCGTGGTCGAACTCGACGTCGCGGAAGAGATCGTTGTGCGCCATGTCTGGTGCGCCACCGACGCCGGTCTGGTGGTAAGCCCCGACGGCGCGCTCAACCAGCTCGAAGGCGGCATCATTCAGGCGGTGAGCTGGGTGATCAAGGAGCAGGTTCGGTTCGACAACGACGCGCCGACGGGCAGCAGCCCGTTCGACTGGGAGACCTACCCGGTGCTGAAATTCAGCGAGGTGCCGGAAATGACCATCGAGCTGATAAATGCCAAGGACGAAGTCCCGCTCGGCGTCGGCGAGGTGGCTGGCGGGCCGGTGGCGGCCGCCATCGGCAATGCCGTGTCGCATGCTTTAGGAATACGCATCCGAGATCTTCCGCTGACGCGCGACCGCATCATGGCGACGCTGCTGAAAGAATAACCGGCACTCCCCACTGCCCAGCTCCGGTCAAGGAAAAGGGATTCGTGTTCATGGATACGCCGGGCTTCGATCCGGTCGGCGCCACCGGCCAGGTCGCGGGCGGATCGAACGTAATGTGCTTCACCACCGGCCGCGGCTCGGCCTTCGGCTGCAAGCCGACGCCCTCGATCAAGCTGGCGACCAACTCCGACGTTTACCGGCGCATGGTCGAGGACATGGACATCAATTGTGGCGACATCCTCGACGGCGTGACGATCGAGACCAAGGGCCAGGAAATCTTCGAAAAGGTTCTGAAGGTCGCCTCGGGAGCCCACACCAAATCGGAAGATCTCGGCTACGGCGACCTCGAATTCGTGCCCTGGCAAATCGGCGCGGTCATGTAGGCGGCGTTGAGCCGGCAAAACCGCAACATTCGTTGCCAAACTGCCATACTAAACCATTCGTTAACGGCCCGCCGCTAGCTTCACCCGGATGGTATCGGGCGGCGTCGCTCGAGGCCCGGGGCACCATGGTCCGCATCGACTTCAATCGTCTGCGTTTCCTCGTCATCGACGATAACGCCCATATGCGCAGGATCATGCGCACGCTGCTGCATGGCTTCGGTGCGCGGGAAGTCTATGAGGCGGAAGACGGCGCGGCGGGCTTGGAAGCCTTCACCCACTACATTCCCGACATCATCATCACCGATTGGGCGATGCCGATTTTCGACGGGCTCGAACTCACGCAGATGGTCCGCCAGCCCGGCGCCAACGCCAATCCCTATGTCGCGATTATCATGCTGACCGGCCATTCCGAGAAAAAACGCGTCACTGCGGCGCGCGATGCCGGCGTCACCGAATTCCTCGCCAAGCCGATCTCGGCCAAGGGCCTGTATCAGCGCATCGTCAACGTGGTCGCCAATCCGCGCCCGTTCATCAAGACCAAGACCTATTTCGGTCCCGACCGACGCCGGAACGTCAACCCGACCTACGCCGGTGAAGAACGCCGCAAAGGCGGCAAAGCCGACATCATTCGCCAAGCGCCCCTGCTCGAAAAAGTCCGCGCTCCAGCCTAATCGAGGCAACGACCATGGCCACTCCGAAGAACACGGCGGCGGTCGCCACATACGGCGACCACGAGGTCATCATGCCGGAGAACAAGCTCCGCAAGGCCGTCTCCGTGTCGCCTTACACGCCGGGCGAAGACGATCCGGTCGCCCGCGCCGAAATGGCGCTGGCCGCTTTGTCTTCGGAATTCGGCTCCTGGATGGAGCAGGAATGCGACCGGCTCGATAGGGCCCGCCAGGCCGTCAACAAAGGCGGCTTCACCAAATCGACCAAGGAAGCATTGTTCCATGCCGCCCACGACATCAAGGGCGAAGCCGCGACCTTGGGCTTTCCGCTGGTGGCCTCGGCCGCCGACAGCCTATGCCGGCTGATCGAATACACACCCGACCAGACGCGCATCCCGTTCAAGCTCGTCGACCAGCACGTCGATGCGGTGCGCGCGATCTATCGCGAGTATTCGCGGTCGGACGCGGAAGAACTCGCCGCTCTGCTGACCGGGCGGCTGCGCGAAGTGACCGACGAATACCTGATTGCCGAAAACCGCGACCGGCCGGATGTGCTGGAGCAGATCACCGGCCCGTCAATCGCGCCGGAGTAATCCCACCGCTGTCATTGGCGGGCTTGACGCCAAATGTGTAGCGCCGTTCACAGCGGCAAACTACGCCACCATCCTGCCGTCGGCGATCATGTAGTCGTTAGCGACGAGGTCGTCGCAGAACATACGAGCTTCCTCGCGCGCGGCCTCGACCGCGTAGCGCCGCAACAAAGCCAGCAGCGAGGCCATCTCCGGCCCGCGTTCTTGCGAGCAGCGCGCCAGCACGCGCTCGACCATACGCCGCTTGAGGCGGGCCACCCCGCCCTGCTCGCCGATCAGAATGCCCTCGCGCATCGCGGTGATCGCTTCGCGGAACGCCGGATAGGCGGTGTCCGGCAGGCCGGCTTTACGGTAGAGCGCGTGGAAGCCGGAAATGTTTTTGTCGTGGATGTAACTCGTGACGCGGTCAAGCGGCACGTCGGACAATTCCGCCAACGCCTCTTCGAACAACACGACATTGCCGGACAGCAGCGCGCGCAAGATCATGCCGCCGGTGAGCTGGCCGCTGTGACGCAAATGATGCATCAGCGCGGCGACTTCGCCGTAAGGCGTTTCGGCGGCGAGCGCGAGCGTCGCCTTCTCGCAGGCCTCGCGGGCGGCGTATTCGGCATGCTCCGGACCCAGCCATTGCCGCGCGGTGACAAAACCGGCCAGCGTCTGCGACAACTTGCTGAGCAGCGCCTGGCGCGTCGCCATCGGCAGATCGTCGCGCGCGGCCAGATTCTCGCGGATCGCCGAAAGATGACCGAAACGCTCGACGATACGATCGATCGAGAACAGTGCGATATCGGCGTCTTCATTTTCCAATAACGCCAGACAAGCCTCGCCAGTGCCGACTTCGGATATGGCGGCGGCGAGCGAGCGCGACAGCATGACGCGATTGGCGATTGCAATTTGGGTTTCCGACTGGCCGGTGGCGATCAGGTCGACGAGATCGTCATCGAGCAGCAGCGGCGAGCGCGACAGAATTGGTAGCGCGACGTCCGGCTGGTCGGCGGCCAGCGCGTCCACCACGACCTGGGGCGCCTTCTGCGCGGACGCGAAAACCTCCGAGAGCGCTCGCCGCACAAGCGGAGACGGATCGTCCAGCAGCATGATCATCGCGCCTTCGGCGGCGGCGAGATCGTCTGGCGATAGATCGGAATGAAGGTAAGCGCGAGCCAGCGCGGAAGTGGCTTCGGCCCGCTCGCCAGGAGGCGCATTGCGGACCCATTGCAGGAACTGACGAACAATCATGACACGACCAAACGCTACGAACTGCCACCCATACTGATGGCCATCCCGAGCCTAAGCCTGGGACACTTAACAAACGGTTCACCATAGATATTGATGGGGTATTAACGACGTTTGGCCGGCTGCAGCTTAACTTGTGCTACCGCGAAACAGCCTGCGGGTATCGGTGCCGCTGTCGGTGAACAGGTCGAGCGGCCGGGCCGGCGTATCGGACGCCGAAGCCTGCTCCTTGCTCGGCGCCCACAGGCTGCTGACGGTTTTGGTCACCGCCTGCCGCGCCCGGTCGGTGAACATTGCCTGGAACAGCGGCTTGGTATCCGGCAACGGCGGCAAATCGCCATAGGCCGCGGCGAAGGCCTGCGTGACGCCGGCGGTATCGCGCAGCGGCACCGGTGCTTGTGGCTGCGCCTGCGCGATATCGCTTCGGCCCATCGACGGGGCGAAATTCACGGCGCGGGCGACCTCGAATTTGCCGGACAGAACGGCATAAACCTCGCCGGCGCTGCGCGGGCGGCCGCCGCGATCATAGAAGATGCTGGGATTGGCGGCGGCGGCCTGAGGAAACATATTGGCGGCGTTCGCTCGCGGCTGGGTCGACGCCACGCCGATCAACTTGCTGGCGCCATCGGAGCCGAGAAAATGCGCGATGTAGAGCTCGCCTTCCGAAGGCTGGCGGCCGATCGCGTGTTGAAGCTGGGTGGCGTTGTTGCGCGTGAATGTCCCGGCCATCATCGCGCTCGCGGCCGGATCGCTGCGCAATTGCATGATCGCGGTGCGCATCGCCGGGTCGGCGACTTCGAAGCGTCCGTCGGACGTCGGCGAAATGGCGTCGGCATATTTGCCGTAGCCAGCCGCGGCGCCGCCACCCTTCAGGGTGCCGAGCCAGGTCTGCTCGATGAACTGGTAAAGTCCCTTGGCCGACGAGGTCGACGCCTGCGCCGCCGGGTTCATGTTGGATTCGATCTTCGCCGT
>JANMSH010000026.1:0-3170 GCA_031389105.1 Hyphomicrobiales bacterium | reverse complement strand
CCGCCGCGTACCGCTGCGACCACCTCGGCCTTGCGGCGGATGACCCAACGCTTCGTTGTCGGCGGCGGCAGATCCGCGATCGTCAGGGGACTGCCATCGGGCCCGATGACGTATTTAACCCTCGGGCGGTGGGGCTCGTTCATTGTTACACTCACAAAACACGACACGGACTGACAAGTACTGTGCGGAAGCTACAGACCGCGACTTAAAATTTGCCTAAGCATGACGCGCAGAACAGGAAATGTTTGGCCCGCTTTTGCTAACGTTTTGGTTACGTTTGGGCGGCCTTGCCATCGCGCTGCCCAGCCCCTTTTGACCGGGGCGCTATAGGCTAGGACGAACATCGAGGGCTGCGCCAGCGTAAAGTTCCCGTGCATGGGTTTGTCGAGGGCCCGGGAGTGCGGCAATACCGGCGAATACAGGCGCTCAGGCGCCTTGGCGAACGATGCGTTTGATCTTGTCCATCGTGAAGTTCTTGCCGTTGATCGACAGCAGCGGCGGATCCTGGGTGAGATCGACCGAGTCGACCACCGCGTTCACTTCGGTCGAGATGCCGACCGACTGCTTGCTGGCGTCGACCGCCGTGGCGGTCAGCGTGTAATTGCCCGCCGGCCACTGCTTGCCGTCATTGCCGTGGCCATCCCAATTGAAGTTCTGGGCTCCCGGATTGACCGCGAAGGTACCTTGATAGGCGGTCTGCCCCGTTGAATCCTTGATGACGACGGTCGCGGTCGCCGGCTTGGTGACGTTGAAGGTCCAAGAGGCCTTGTTGTCGGCGAGATTGGCGGTTGCGCCGTCGACCACGACATTGGCGCCGACATAGGCCAGCGCCGTCGTCTGCTGCGCGGCTTTGTTCATCGACACCAGGGCCGCCAACTGTTCGTTCGACTTCATCTGCTGCTCGACCTGGGCAAACTGCACCAGTTGCTGGGTGAACTGGTTGGTGTCGAGCGGGTCGAGCGGGTTCTGGTTCTTCAACTGCGTCGTCAGCAATTGCAGGAACGTCGTGAAGTTGCTGGCGATCATCTGATTGTCGACGCCGGTCGCGTTAGCGGTGCTGCCGGTGGTGCCGGTTGGCGTCGTGACGGGAGTCGATGTGATCGCGGTCATGATCGTTCCTCAGCCAAGTTAAACGTGAATATCGAGGCCGCCGCTTTGTCCGGCGAGGCGGCCGTAATCACGGGGCGCCACAACGGCCGGCGCTTCATCTTCCACCACCAGTCGTGCGGTTTCGAACCCGGCGCCGCTCTGTTGCTGGCTGTTGGTATGGTCGCGCAGCGAGAACTGCGTGCCGTTATTGCTGGTCTTCAAGCCGGCGTCCTGCAACGCGCGCTCGAGGCCCGACTGATCGCGGCGCAGCAGATCGAGCGTATCGGAACGGTCGGCGATCATGCGCGTGGTGACATTTCCGTCGCGGTCGACCTCGAGGCGGACCTCGATGCGGCCGAGTTCGGGCGGATCGAGCCGGATTTCGAAATGATTGGTGCCGGACAGCGCCTTGTTGGTGATTTCAATGGCGACGCCGGCGAGCGGTACGGCGGCGGCTTGCGGCAATTGCGCGGCGGCGGGCATCACGGTCGGCGCCGGCGTTGCGAGCTGCGGCCGCGCGGTCATCGTCGCCAGTTGCGCGGCATCGGCGCCGGCTTTCGGCGCATCGATGATCTTGTCGGCGGCGGGCGTGCTCGCTGTTTCTACGGCGGCGGCGGCGGCGCGATGGCCGGTGGCCTGCGCTTCGCCGCGCGTCTGTGCGTTGGCTTCCTTGTCGCCAACGCCAGTGATGGCCTGCAGCTTGTCGCCGTTGTGCGGTTGCGTCGTGGTCTCGACCGTGTCCTTGGCTGCGTCCTTGGCCGCATCCTTGGGGTCTGCGGCTTTGCCCGTTTGCGTCTGGGCGTCCGTGAGCTTTTCGGATTTGCCTTTGCCAGATGCGGGAAGCGCACCGCCGGCAGTGGCCGCGACTTCCGCCACGGCGACTTGCGCAGCGGCATCGGTGGCCGGGGTGGCTACCGGCGCAATCGCATCGGCCGGTGTCAGCGTCGGGACGGGTGCCGCGGCGGTCGGCGCAGCGATAATGGTTACAGGAAGGACGTCGGCCGGGACTACGTCGGCGAGCTTGGCGTCGGCCGGCTCGGCGGTCTTTTCCGGCTTGGTGGTCTCGGTCTTGGCTTCGGTCTTGGTCTCTGTCGTTGTTTCAGTCTTGGCATCGGCAACAGGTTTGTCGCTATCGGAGGCCTTGGCGGCATCGCCGGTCTCATCGGACGGAGCGTCGGATTTGTCGGCCGCTTTGGTATCCGTCTTGTCGTTCGCCTTGGCGTCGGCACGGGGGGTGTCGTTGGCGTTCGCCGCGCTGCTCTTGTCGCGCGCGGGCGACGGTTCTGGCCGGTCGGCGCGAGAATCATCTGAAGCCGACGACGCCCGGCGGTCGTCCGCGTGCGGAAGACTGTCGAGCAGGCTGTCGAACGACGCCTCCGGCGCGCGGTCGGCGGGCCGGGCGTTCAAAATAGGCTTGAGAACGAGACTGGGTTCAAACGCAACGTTCGGCACGGGCAGACCTCCGGATTTCCATCCCTTGGTCTGCAATCGTCAGGCCAGCGCCCAGCGGGCAAAAATAATTAATATATTCAATATGTTAAGTGCGAGGCCGTCGCCCGTGAGAGCGGCCGACCCGGCAGTGCATGCAGCAAAACCGGCAAGATTTGCCGTGCGCGGCGCTGGATGAGTTCCAAACTGCTTTCATTGCGCACCACCCGTCGCCACCTATAGTAAGAAGCAGCATGCCAAACAGTCTCGATCTCGACAGCAAGCCCTCCGATACCCGTGTTGTCGTCGCCATGTCCGGCGGCGTCGACTCGTCGGTGACCGCGGCCATGCTCAAGGCCGAGGGCTACGACGTGGTCGGCGTCACGCTCCAGCTCTACGACCACGGCGAGGCGACGCATCGCAAGGGTGCCTGCTGCGCCGGGCGCGACATCCATGACGCGCGCAACGTCGCCAGTTCGCTGGGCATTCCGCACTACGTGCTCGACTACGAGGACCGCTTCAAGGAAGCCGTCATCGACCGCTTCGCCGAAAGTTACGTGCATGGCGAGACGCCGGTGCCGTGCGTCGAGTGCAACCGCTCAATCAAAGTCCGCGACCTGCTCGGCACCGCGCGCGATCTCGGCGCGAAGGCG
>JANMSH010000217.1:0-12723 GCA_031389105.1 Hyphomicrobiales bacterium | reverse complement strand
CCGGTCTGGGCGATCGGCACCGGCCTGACGCCGACGCCGGCCGACGTGGCGGAGGTCCACGCTTTCATCCGCAAGAAGCTGGGCGAGCGTTACGGTGCGGAGGGCGCGGCCGTTCGCATCCTCTATGGCGGCTCGGTCAAGCCGTCGAATGCCAAGGAATTGCTCGGCCTGCCGAATGTGAACGGCGCGCTGGTCGGCGGCGCCAGCCTGAAAGCGACGGATTTTTTAGGTATTGCAGAGGTTTACGCCTGACGCGTGATGCCGCAGGGCACACCATGCCCAAGGGTAGAAAATTCCAGAACTATCGTGTAGAGACCGCCACGAATTCCTATATCTACGGCTTGGTGCCGCCAGGCGACGCGCCCGGACCGGCAGAGTTTGAACGGATTTTAGCCGCATGCAGCACGTCGTCATTGTCATCCACCTGATGCTGGTGCTCGCCTTGATCGGCGTGGTGCTGTTGCAGCGCTCCGAAGGCGGCGGGCTCGGTATTGGCGGCGGCGGGGGCGGCGGCTTCATGAGCAACCGCGGTACCGCCAACGTGCTGACCCGCGCGACCGCGATTCTGGCCGGGCTGTTTTTCGTGACCAGCCTGACGTTGTCGATTCTGGCCGGTTACAGCCGCAAGCCGACCTCGATCATTCAGGGCACGCAGAGCGGTCCCGTCGTGCCGGGTTCGCCGCCACCCCTTGGTGGTGAAGGCGGGCTGCTCCGCCAGTTGCAGGGCGCGCCGGAAACGCCGCCCTCGGGGCCGCAAGTCCCGCAATCGAAGTAACGTAACGCAGGGGCCGGGAAACCGGCCCTTCTGCATTGTGGTGTTGGCAGAGATGATCCCGGAAGGGTTGTCTCGTAAAGAACATGAAAATTGCGATGCAAGTGTCGGTAAACTCTGAATCTATTCGATCTACACACAGGCGCAGAGCGGCCCTTCACTTTTTATGCTCGGCGAATCGATTCGCGGCGATTACAGGTTAGGCCCCATGGCGCGGTACATCTTCATCACCGGCGGCGTGGTCTCCTCCTTGGGTAAAGGTCTGGCCTCCGCCGCGCTCGGCGCGGTGCTGCAATCGCGCGGCTACACGGTCCGCCTGCGCAAGCTCGACCCGTATCTGAACGTCGATCCCGGGACGATGTCGCCGTATCAGCACGGCGAGGTTTTTGTCACCGACGACGGCGCCGAGACCGATCTCGACCTCGGCCATTACGAACGTTTCACCGGCCGTCCGGCGACCCGCCAGGACAACATCACCACCGGCCGCATCTACCAGGACATCCTCACCAAGGAGCGGCGCGGCGATTATCTCGGCGCCACCATCCAGGTGATCCCGCACGTAACCAACGCCATCAAGGATTTCGTTCGCGACGGCAATGACGACTTCGACTTCGTTCTGGTCGAGGTCGGCGGCACCGTCGGCGACATCGAGGGCCTGCCGTTTTTCGAGGCTATCCGCCAACTTGGCAACGACCTGCCGCGCAATCACGCGGTCTACGTCCACCTGACGCTGCTGCCGTTCATCCCGAGCGCCGGCGAACTGAAAACCAAACCGACACAGCACTCGGTCAAGGAGTTGCGCTCGATCGGCATCCAGCCGGACATCCTGTTGTGCCGCACCGACCGGCCGATTCCCGAAAGCGAACGGCGCAAGCTCGCATTGTTCTGCAACGTGCGCGAAACTGCGGTGATCGAGGCGCGTGATGTCGACAACATCTATGCTGTGCCGGAGGCCTATCATGCCGCCGGTCTCGACAGCGAAGTCCTCGCGGCTTTCGGTATAGAGCCGCTTGCCAAGCCCGATCTGGCGCGCTGGCATGTCATCAACGAGCGCATCCGCAATCCGGAAGGCGACGTCACGATCGCTATCGTCGGCAAATATACCGGCATGAAGGACGCCTATAAGTCGCTGACCGAGGCACTGTCTCATGGCGGCATCGCCAACAAAGTCCGGGTTAATCTCGATTGGATCGAGTCAGAAGTGTTTGAGAACAAAGATCCGACGCCGTTCCTCGAACACGTCAACGGAATCCTGGTGCCAGGTGGTTTCGGCCAGCGCGGCGCCGAGGGAAAAATCAAGGCGGCGCAATTCGCGCGCGAACGCAACGTGCCGTATTTCGGCATCTGTTTCGGCATGCAGATGGCGGTGGTGGAAGCTGCGCGCAATCTGTGCGGCATCGAACAGGCCAACTCGACCGAGTTCGGTCCGACGCCGGAGCCGCTCGTTGGCCTGATGACTGAATGGCTCAAGGGCAACGACCTGGAAAAGCGTGCCGCCAACGGCGATCTCGGCGGCACCATGCGACTCGGCGCCTATGAAGCGGTGCTGACGCGCGGCAGCCGGGTGGCGCAGATTTACGGCGGTACCGATATTTTCGAACGCCATCGCCACCGCTACGAGGTCAACACCGCCTACAAAGGCCGACTCGAACAGCGCGGCATGCGCTTCTCCGGCATGTCGCCGGACGGCATCCTTCCCGAGATCATCGAATACGAGGACCATCCCTGGTTCATCGGCGTGCAATTCCATCCCGAGCTGAAGTCGCGGCCGTTCGAGCCGCATCCGCTGTTCGCATCGTTTGTCGAAGCGGCGCTCGAGCAGAGCCGGCTGGTGTAACCGGCGACGGCTGCTAGGCTTTCATTATGTCCCGCGGTCTCGATCACATCGTGCACGCCGTCCGCGATCTCGACGCGGCAGCCGAACTGTATCAAAGCCTCGGTTTCACGGTCGGTGCGCGCAACAAGCATCCGTGGGGGACGCATAACCGGATCGTGCAGTTGCCCGGGTTCTTCATCGAACTGCTGACACTGGCGGAGCCGGACAAGCTAGGGGACGACGACTTCTCGGTTTTGTTTGCCGCCTACAACCGCGATTTCATCGCGCGCAGCGAAGGGCTGTCGATGCTGATCCTGGAATCGCGCGATGCCGGTGCCGACGAGGCCGTCTTGCGCGATAAAGGCATCGTCGCTTCGAGCGACATGCGTTTCGAGCGCGAAGGCAAACGGCCTGATGGCTCGCCGGTGAAAGTCGGTTTCTCGCTGGCCTTCGCCGAGGATAAGCGCGCTCCCGACATTCATTTCTGTATCTGCCAGCAGCACTTTCCAGAAAATTTCTGGAACCCGGCGTTTCAGAACCATGCCAATGGCGTCCAAGGCATCGCGGGTGTCGTGATGGTGGCCGACGAGCCGGCCTTGCATCGTGATTTCCTGCTGGCGTTTACCGGCGAGGAAAAAACCGAAACCACCGGCGATGGCTTCATCATCGCTTTGCCACGCGGCGCAATCGACATGGTGACGCCCGAGGCCTTTACTCGGCGCTTTGATATGCCGGCACCAGACACTTCGCGCGGTGCGCGGCTTGCCGCGATGCGCTTTTCCGGTGCGACTGTGACCGAGGGTAAACAGACCGCGCTCGGCGCGGGGCTGGTATTCGAGCGATCCTGAGGGGTTCGCCGTTGACCGCGCGGCTTGCCCGTTTCATGGTCGCGGACCGCGAGGACGAGACTCTTGGATCAAGCCGCAAACCCTATCGTTACCATCGGCGCCGTGCGCTTCGGCAATGCCTTGCCGCTGGCGCTCATCGCGGGGCCTTGCCAACTCGAGAGCAGGGCGCATGCGCTGGAAATGGCGAGCGCGCTGAAGGAAATAGCGGCCAAGGCCGGTATCGGGCTCGTCTACAAAACCTCGTTCGATAAAGCCAACCGCACTTCGGCAAAAGCCGCGCGCGGCATCGGTCTCGACGCGGCACTGCCCATCTTTGCCGAAATCCGCGACACGCTGAAACTTCCAGTGCTGACGGACGTGCACGACGCCGAGCAATGCGCGCGCGTAGCGCTTGCGGTCGACGTGTTGCAAATTCCGGCCTTCCTGTCGCGGCAGACCGATCTACTGATCGCCGCCGCCAAAACGGGCAAAGTCGTCAACGTCAAGAAGGGTCAGTTCCTGGCGCCATGGGACATGCAGAACGTGGTCGCGAAGATCACCTCAGCGGGTAACGGCAATGTGCTGGTGACCGAGCGCGGCGTGTCGTTCGGCTACAACACGCTGGTGTCCGACATGCGCGCTCTGCCGATCCTCAAGCGCATCAACGCGCCGGTGATCTTCGACGCCACGCATTCGGTGCAGCAGCCGGGCGGGCAGGGCACGTCGTCAGGCGGCGAATGCGAATTCGTGCCGGTGCTGGCGCGCGCCGCGGTGGCGGTCGGCGTTGCCGGCGTCTTCATCGAAACCCATCAAGATCCCGACAAAGCCCCGTCCGACGGACCCAACATGATGCCGCTGAAGGAGATGGAGCCGCTGCTGCGCACGCTGGTCGAGTTCGACCGGCTCGCCAAATCTCAGCCAGCATTGCGCTGATCCGAAGCGGGCGTTCGAAATCATGGGAAGCGTTCTCAATCTAATGGCGTTGGTCGTGTTTGCGACGTCGCTCTTCACGCGTTCGATCGACCCGATCGTTCCGCAGATCGCCGGCGGCTTGGACGTGGCGCCGGCGACCGCCGCCTTGCTGTCGACCGGATTTACATTGCCTTATGCGCTGATCCAGCCGGTAATCGGCGCGCTCGCCGACATGCTCAGCAAGACACGCTTGATCATCGGCTGCATGATCGTGCTTGGCGTAACGACCATGTTGGCCGGACTGGCGAACAATTTCGAGATGCTGATGGTGTTGCGGGTCATCGGCGGCTGCGCTAGCGGCGGCGTGTTCCCGATCGCGCTTGCAGTTGTTGGCGACCAAGTTCCGATCGCGCAACGGCAGGTCGCCATCGGTCGCCTCCTGGCTGCGGCTCTTTCCGGCAACCTGCTCGGTGCCACGGCGGCTGGCGTCATCGGCGACTTGCTTGGCTGGCGCGGCGTGTTCTTTGCGACCGGTGCGGTGTGTCTGGTTTCGTTGGCCATCGCGCTACCGGCATTGCGCAGCCTGAGCGAAAAAGTCGGGCGGTTCGATCTCTCGATGCTGCTGCCAAACTATCGCGCGATTTTCAGCAATCCGCTGGCGAAATACTGTTTCGGCGTCGTGTTCGTCGAAGCGATTTTCATGTTCGGCGTGTTTCCCTACATGGCCTTGATGCTGAGTGACGAAGGCGAGACACGCGCCTCGATCGCCGGTCTGGTGATCGCGGGCTTTGCCATCGGCGGCATCCTCTACACATTTGCCGTGTCGCGGCTGCTGGCGCTGCTCGGTGAGCGGCACTTGATGAGAATCGGCGGCATGGTGATGGCATTTTGCCTGATCGTGATCGCGTTGCGCGCGCCGTGGCAGGTCGAGTTCGCCAATTTCGTGCTGCTGGGTTTCGGCTTCTACATGTTGCACGGTTGCATTCACGTCTATGTCACCGAGTTGGCACCATCGGCGCGCGGCACGGCGACGTCGGGACATACCGCGTTCTTTTTTCTCGGACAGGCGATCGGGCCGGTGGTCTATGGCATCGGGCTCGGCACCGTCGGGATCGTTCCGGTGCTTTTGTTCGGCGCGCTGATACTGGCGGGGACCGGCTGGCTCTGCGCGCTGAAGCTGCGGCACGCGCCGCCCGCGTGAAATTCAGCCGCGGCCGCGATAGGGCGCGACGCCCTGATCGGGCACCCAGACGTCTTTCGGCAATTTGCCGGCCTGCCAGAATACGTCGATCGGAATGCCGCCGCGGGGATACCAATAGCCGCCGATCCGCAGCCATTTAGGCTTGAGCAGGCCGAACAGCCGCTTGCCGATGGCGACCGTGCAACCCTCGTGGAATGAACCCTCGTTGCGAAAGCTGACCAGATAGAGCTTGAGCGACTTCGATTCGACCAGGAAACGTCCCGGCACATAATCGATCACCAGATGCGCGAAATCCGGCTGGCCGGTGATCGGGCACAGCGTGGTGAATTCCGGCGCGGTGAAGCGCGCGACGTAATTGGTGTCGGTGTGCGGATTGGGCACCCGGTCCAGCGTCGCCTTGTCCGGCGAGGCGGGGATCGGGGTCGGTTGCCCGAGTTGCAGGGATTTCTTGGCCATCGGTTTCGTACCTGTTCAGGGCCTTGGATGCCTGCGCCCGCGGGGCATGACAAGAGGGTTATCGATCCTGTAGAACCCGGCCATTCTCTAGCTCCGGAACAGCCATGACCGCCATCGTTGACATTATCGGCCGCGAAATCCTCGACAGCCGTGGCAATCCGACCGTCGAAGTCGACGTCGTGCTGGAGGACGGCTCGTTTGGCCGCGCCGCGGTGCCGTCCGGCGCTTCGACCGGCGCCCACGAAGCCGTCGAATTGCGGGATGGCGATAAGTCCCGTTACGGCGGCAAGGGCGTCCGCAAGGCGGTCGACGCGGTCAACGGCGAGATTTTCGACGCGCTCGGCGGCATGGACGCCGAAGCCCAGGCACAGCTCGACGAGACCATGATCACGCTCGACGGCACGCCCAACAAAGCGCGGCTCGGCGCCAATGCCATTCTCGGCGTGTCGCTGGCCGCGGCAAAAGCCGCCGCCAACGCCAAACAGATGCCTCTGTATCGTTACGTCGGCGGAGCCGCCGCCCGCCTGCTGCCGGTACCCATGATGAACATCGTCAATGGCGGCGTTCATGCCGACAATCCGATCGACTTTCAGGAATTCATGATCATGCCGGTCGGTGCGGCGAATTTCGCCGAAGCCGTGCGTTGCGGCTCGGAGATTTTCCATACGCTGCGCGGCGCGCTCAAAAAGGCCGGGCTCAATACCAACGTCGGCGACGAAGGCGGCTTTGCGCCGAACCTGAAGTCGGCGGAAGCCGCGCTCGACTTCGTCATGGAGTCGATCGCGAAGGCTGGCTACAAGCCGGGCGACGACGTCGTGCTGTCGCTCGATTGCGCCGCGACCGAATTCTTCAAGGACGGCAAGTATCACTACGAAGGCGAGGGCAAGACCCGCACCATCGCGGAGCAGTCTGACTATCTGGCCAAGCTCGTCGCCAACTATCCGATCGTCACCATCGAAGACCCGATGTCGGAAGACGACTGGGACGGCTGGAAGCTGCTCACCCAGAAGATCGGTAACAAGTGCCAGCTCGTCGGCGACGATCTGTTCGTCACCAACGTCACGCGGCTTTCGCGCGGTATCAAGGACGGCGTCGGCAATTCGATCCTGATCAAGGTCAATCAGATCGGCACGCTCACCGAAACGCTTGCCGCCGTCGAGATGGCGCACAAGGCCGGTTACACCGCCGTGATGTCGCATCGTTCGGGCGAGACCGAGGACGCCACCATCGCCGACCTCGCGGTCGCCACCAATTGCGGGCAGATCAAGACGGGCTCGCTAGCGCGCTCCGACCGCACGGCGAAATACAATCAGTTGCTGCGCATTGAAGAGGAACTCGGCGCCCAAGCGAAATATGCCGGCCGCGAGGCGCTAAAAGCGCGGCGCTGACAAGGCTTAGACCGGTTTCAAGCGGCCTTCGGCCACGCTTGCATTGCGCACCAAATCGCCGCAGATTGCGGCGAATCCAGCGTCACAAACTTGGGTTGCAGCGATGGATCAGACCACCAATCTCGCCCGCCATGACCGCCGCCGCGCGGCCGATCGCCTTTCCGAATTTGTCGCGCAATCGGTCGATACCGCGCGCGCCGTCGAGAAGCCGTTTTTCCATCTCGAATTCGACCGGGTGTTTCCCGACGATACCTACGCGCAAATTTTGAAGCTGATGCCGGACAAGACCGACTACCGTCCGATGCACGGCCGCAGCAAGGTGCAGGACGCCAACCCGACGCGGGTGAAGATCGACCTGTTTCCGGAATACATCCGCAACCTGCCGGCCGAGAAGCGGGCGCTGTGGGACGTCGTCGGCCGCGCGCTGTGCTCCGAGCCGGTCAAGCAGGCGTTCATCCGGCGCCTTGCGCCCGGACTGTCGAAGCGCTTCGGCAAGGAATTCGCCGAGGTCGGCATGTACCCGATCCCGATTCTGACGCGCGACATTCCCGGCTATCTGATCCCGCCGCACACCGACACGCGCTGGAAGGGCATCACCGTCCAGTTCTATCTGCCGGAGACCGACGCCAATACCGACATCGGCACCATCTTCCACGACATTTTGCCGGACGGATCGAAGCCGAAAGCGACGCAAATGCGCTTTGCGCCTAACTCCGGCTATGCCTTCGCGGTCGGCGACGACACCTGGCATTCGGCCGATCCGGTCCATAACCGGGTCAAGACCCGCGACTCTATCCTGCTGACCTATTTCGTCGATCAGGGCATGCTCAAGATCATGCGCAACCGCGGCAAGCGGGTCGGCAATTTCGTGCTCAACGAGATCCGGCATCGGATTTAGAGCCCGGCACGTCGTTCCCGCGCAGGCGGGGACGGGAATGACGGAACCGGCGTGTTAAAACCGCTTTAACGCGATTGCCGCATCTTGGCCGCCATGGTCTCCCATCGGCGACGCCGCACCATTCTGACCGCGCTCGGTCTCTATATCTTCGCCGCGGCCTTTATCGGCTATTTCGGCGTCAACGCCTTTACCGGCAATCATGGCCTACGGGCCCAGATCGACCTCGACCAGCAGTTGGGCGCGATGCAGGTCGAATTGCGCCAGGTGAAAGCCGAGCGCGCGCTCTGGGAGCGGCGAGTGGCCTTGCTGCGCTCCGACCGCCTCGACCCCGATATGCTGGACGAGCTGGCGCGTTCGCTGCTCAGCTATGTTGACCGCCGCGACCTCACGCTGCCGATCCGCGCGCGCCAGTAACTGGCGGCGGGCGTTATCCACCGCCCGCGTTGAAATTTTCAGCCAAATTTCGGGTCGTTTCCGCAATTCCCAACGGCGGCCTCGCGCTTCCGCCCCCGGCCGATTTAAGCTATTGGGGAAGGCTCAATGCCGCTGATGCCTCGACGATTTCCCGCAGTTCATCCGGCCAAAAAAGTTCTAGGGAGTGCCAATGGCGGTCGCCCAGAAAAATTCGAGCGCAGAGCCGAACGGTCAGGCCGTCGCCGGCCCGCCGGTTCCCGATTTCAGCAAGGATCAGGATCTCTCCGCCTACCAGACCATGCTGACCATCCGCCGCTTCGAGGAGAAGGCCGGGCAGATGTATGGCATGGGGTTGATCGGCGGCTTCTGCCACCTCTACATCGGCCAGGAAGCCGTCGTGGTCGGGATGCAGATGGCGATCAAGGACGGCGATCAGGTCATCACCGGTTACCGCGATCACGGCCACATGATCGCCTGCGGCATGGATCCCAAGGGCGTCATGGCCGAACTGACCGGCCGCACCCATGGCTATTCCAAGGGCAAGGGCGGTTCGATGCACATGTTCAGCGTCGACAAGGGCTTCTACGGCGGCCACGGCATCGTCGGCGCGCAAGTGCCGCTCGGCACGGGTCTCGCCTTCGCCAACCAATATCGCGGCAACGACAATCTCAGCGTGACCTATTTCGGCGACGGCGCCGCCAACCAGGGCCAAGTCTACGAGAGCTTCAACATGGCCGAGCTTTGGAAGCTGCCGGCGATCTACGTCATCGAGAACAATCGCTACGCCATGGGTACCTCGATCGCCCGCGCGTCGGCGGAAGTGAACCTGTCGCGGCGCGGGCTGTCGTTCAACATTCCAGGCGAGCAGGTCGACGGCATGGACGTGCGAGCGGTGAAGGCCGCGGGCGACAAGGCGGTCGCCTGGTGCCGCGCCGGCAAGGGGCCGTTCATCCTCGAGATGCTCACCTACCGTTATCGCGGCCACTCGATGTCCGACCCGGCGAAATACCGCACCCGCGAGGAAGTCGATAAGGTGCGCAATGCGCACGATCCGATCGACATGGTGCGTACGCGCCTGCTCGAAAAGAAATTCGCCACCGAGGAAGCACTCAAGAAAATCGACGGCTCGGTGCGCGACCTGATCAACCAGGCGGCGGAATTCGCCACCCACGATCCGGAGCCCGACGTGTCCGAGCTTTATACCGATATCTACCGTTAGTTCGCTTAATGAGAAGAAAAGTGCGCGCATGATCCTGAAAAGTGGGAACCGGTTTTCGGATAAGATCATGCGCAAAGAGCAAGTGTAGGAAACAGTAGCGCCCATGCCGATCGATGTGCTCATGCCCGCGCTTTCTCCGACGATGGAGAAGGGCAACCTTGCCAAGTGGCTCAAGAAAGAAGGCGACAGCGTCAAGTCGGGCGACATCATTGCCGAGATCGAGACCGACAAGGCGACCATGGAAGTGGAAGCCACCGACGAAGGCATCATGGGAAAAATTCTGGTGCCGGAAGGCACCGCCGACGTCGCCGTGAATACGCCGATCGCGGTGATCCTCAGCGACGGCGAGGACCAGTCGTCGATCAAGGAACAGAAGTCCGCACCAAAAAAAGCGCAAGCGCCGGAGCGAGAAGAAAAAGCCGCGGAATCCGCAGCCCCTACGAAGGCCGAAAAGGGCGAAACGCCCGCGCCGAAAAAGGCCGACAAGCCGCAAGCCCCCGAAACCAAAGTCGCCGCCGACGCGAGCATTCCCGAAGGCACCGAGATGGTCTCCATGACCATGCGCGAAGCCTTGCGCGACGCCATGGCCGAGGAAATGCGCCGCGACGGCGACGTCTTCGTCATGGGCGAGGAGGTCGCTGAATATCAGGGCGCCTACAAGGTCACCCAGGGACTACTGCAGGAGTTCGGTCCCAAGCGCGTCATCGACACGCCGATCACCGAGCACGGCTTTGCCGGATTGGGCGTAGGCGCGGCGCTCGCCGGCCTGAAACCCATCGTCGAGTTCATGACGTTCAATTTCGCCATGCAGGCGATGGATCAGATCATCAACTCCGCCGCCAAGACGCTCTATATGTCGGGCGGGCAGATGGGTTGCTCGATCGTGTTCCGCGGCCCGAACGGCGCCGCCGCCCGCGTCGCCGCGCAGCACAGCCAGGATTATTCTGCCTGGTATTCCAGCGTGCCGGGCCTGAAAGTGGTCGCGCCGTCGAACGCCGCCGACGCCAAGGGCCTGCTCAAGGCCGCGATCCGCGATCCCAATCCGGTGATCTTCCTCGAAAACGAAATTCTCTACGGCCACTCCTCACCGGTACCGAAGCTCGACGACTACATCGTGCCGATCGGCAAGGCCAAGGTCGCGCGCGAGGGCAAGGACGTCACCATCGTCACCTGGTCGATGGGCGTGTCCTACGCGATGAAGGCGGCGGACGAACTCGCCAAGGAAGGCATCGAAGCCGAAGTCATCGACCTGCGCACGCTCAAGCCGATGGACGCCGCGACCATCATCGAGTCGGTCAAGAAGACCGGCCGTGCGGTCACGATCGAGGAAGGCTGGAAGCAATCGGGCGTCGGCGCCGAGATCGCGGCGCGCATCATGGAAGAGGCGTTCGATTATCTCGATGCGCCCGTCGCGCGCGTTTCGTGCAAGGACGTGCCGATGCCTTACGCCGCCAATCTCGAGAAGCTCGCGCTGCCGTCGGTCGCCGAAGTTGTCGAGGCCGTCAAAGCCGTCACTTACCGGTAAGCGCGTATGCCCACCAACATCCTCATGCCCGCGCTGTCGCCCACCATGGAGAAGGGCAACTTGGCGCGTTGGCTCAAGAAGGAAGGCGACACGATCAAGTCGGGTGACGTCATCGCCGAGATCGAAACCGACAAGGCGACGATGGAATACGAGGCGGTCGACGAAGGCACGCTGGCCAGGATCGTCGTGCCCGAAGGCACCCAGGACGTCGCGGTCAATTCCGTGATCGCCATCATGGCCAATGAGGGCGAGGACGTTAAGGCCGCTGGCGCGAGCGCGCCGAAAGCCGAGGCGAAGAAAGAAGAGCCGAAGAAGTCCGAAGCGAAGCCTGCGCCGAAGGAAGAAACCAAGCCGACCGCAACGAAGCCTGCGGAAACGCCCGCTGCCAAGTCCGAGGGTGGCCGTATCTTTTCATCGCCGCTGGCACGCCGCCTGGCGAAGGAAGCCGGTGTCGATCTCTCGCGCGTATCCGGTTCCGGCCCGCATGGCCGTGTCATCGCGCGCGACATCGACGACGCGAAATCCGGCAAGGGTTTGCAGGCGCCATCTGGAGCGCCGGCCAGCGCCGCGACGCCAGGAGCGGCGATAGCCCCAGCAATGTCCGACAAGCAAATTCTGTCGCTCTACGAAGAGGGCTCTTACGAACTGGTGCCGCATGACGGCATGCGCCGGACCATTGCCCAGCGTCTCACGGCATCGACGCAGACCGTGCCGCACTTCTTCCTGACGATGGACTGCAACATCGGTAGGCTGATGACGGCGCGCGAAGAGATCAACACCGCTGCGCCCAAAGATAAAGACGGCAAACCGGCCTACAAGCTCTCGGTCAACGACTTCGTCATCAAGGCTTTGGCACTGGCGCTGCAACGCATTCCCAACGCCAATGTGTCGTGGAGCGAAGGCGGCATGCTCAAGCACAAGCATTCCGACATCGGCGTCGCCGTGGCGCTGCCCGGCGGGCTGATCACGCCGATCATCCACGCCGCCGAAACCAAATCGCTGTCGGTTATCTCAAATGAGATGCGCGATCTCGCGGCGCGCGCCCGCGGCCGCAAGCTCAAGCCGCACGAATACCAGGGCGGCACCTCGTCGGTGTCGAACCTCGGCATGTACGGGATCAAGGATTTCACGGCGGTGATCAATCCGCCGCAGTCGACCATTCTCGCGGTCGGCGTCGGCGAGGAACGCGCCATCGTCAAGAACGGTAAGTTAGAGGCCGCGATGGTGATGAGCGTGACGCTGTCCTGCGATCACCGCGCGGTCGACGGCGCGCTCGGCGCGGAACTCATTTCGGT
>JANMSH010000368.1:0-8162 GCA_031389105.1 Hyphomicrobiales bacterium | reverse complement strand
GCTGATCGTGGGTTTCGTCTCGCTCGGCTATGCGCTGTACATGCGCTATCTCGCCATCGAACAGTCGACGGTGGGATTGGCCTGCGGTGCCGGGCTCGACACCTGGCTGTGCTTCTCGCGCCGCGTCGCGATCGCGCTGTTCACTAATTCGGTATTCGGAATTTTCGCGGTCGCGGTGGCCGCGCTCAATCTGCTGCGGCCCACGCTGATACTGTTCGCGCTGGCGCTGGCCGCGGCCTGCTTCGGCATCGTGCTCTACAATATCGCGCTGTCGGCGTTGGCGATCGGCCTGCTGGTCCTCAGCTTTGCGCGTCGCGCACCCGAACTAGACTGACTGCAAACATCGCCAGCGCCGCACAAACCCACAGCGACTGCCAGTTCGCCAAACCTTCATTGAACGCGATGTAAGGCACCGACAGCGCCAGCAGCGCAGCCCCGGTTAGCTCGGCTGTCCCATAACCGCCGCGCGGCCGCGCCATCAGCAAACTGTGCAGCAGGAACGGTACTACCGCCGTGGTCAGCGCCGCGAACGGGAAATCGCGGTAGCGCGGATCGAACACCAGCCCGAGCGCGATCAGGATCGTCAGCAGCAACATCGCGATCATGATGCTTCCGATCACAAGCGATAGCGGATCGCGGACGCGACCGGCGGCCGGCCCCAGCAAACGCGAAAGCGGCGGCAACGGCGTGCCGCGCATCATCGCGGCACTCAGAACTGGCGGCGCAGCCAGAGCGGTTGCCGCAAGCGCCAGCGAGCGCAGCCAGCCGCCGATGCCTAGACTTTCGACCGGCATCGCCGCGATGGTCCACCCGATCAGAATGCCGCCGACAATGGCGTTGGCCGAAACCGCAAGCCAAACCACGGCCGGCGTCGCGTCATCACGTCGCGCGAAAAACGCTGCGCCGAACACCAGCACCGCGAACAAAACGCCGCCCGCCGCCTGCGCCACCCAATAGGGATGATTGGAGACTGCCTTACCCCACTCGAACTTGAGGCTGCGCGTGCCGTCGTCGAGCAAACCCCAATGACCGCCGACGGTGCCCTCGAGCGCGCGCTTCCACGGCTCGTCGAACGCTTCGATCACGTTGACGCGGATATTGTCGCGTTTGGCCAGCGCCAGCACATCGTGGACTACCCGCGCCTGTTCCGATGGCGAAGGCAACGCGCCTTCGCGCATGCGTCCGGCGCTCGGCCAGCCGACCTCGCCGATAATGACTTCCTTGCCGGCGAAGGCCTGCGCCATTTGGCGGTAGATCGCATCGACGTGAGCGGCTGAGTTGCGCCCCGGGATCGGGAAATCCTCCCAATAGGGCAGAATATGAATCGTGATGAAGTCGGCTACGGCCGCGACGTCCCGATGGCGAAGCCAGAATTCCCAAACGTCGGCATAGGTTACCGGCACTTTGACCTGCGACTTCACCGTCCGAATGGCGTTGGCAAGGTCAGGCCCCGACATTTCGCCGCGGAGCAACACTTCGTTGCCGACCACGATCGACCGGATCGTGTCGGGATAGCGGTTGGCCAGCGCGACAGCGGCCGCGATCTGTTCCTGGTTCTTCTCCGTCTTGCTGGACAGCCAGATGCCCTGCATGACCTTGAGCCCGTAACGGGCGGCGATCTCGGCGATTTTGTCCTGGCCGAATTCGACCGAATACGTCCGCACGCAGTCGGTAATCTTGGCCAGCCGGGCCAGATCGTCGTCGATCTGCTCGGGGGGAATAAGGGCGCCGGGGTTGAGCGGGGTCTGGCTGCCGCGGAACGGCGAATAGGACAGGCAATAGACTTTTTCGCCAGCCGCCAAAGGCGACGGCGGCATCGGCACCGGGTTGCCGAGCCATGCCCAAACCGCGGATATAATCGTCGCCGAAATGGCGAGACAGGCTAGACCAAGGCGCATCGGGCGACCCATTCCATCGGCATTAAACGCCGGCGGACCGGCTTATAGCGGGCATTGGCTGCTGCCAAGGTCGCCGTCTTAAGCACACTACGTCGAGCTACTGGACAAAACCGGTCCGATCAGGCCAAGTTTTCCCGTGGGGATATCCGTTCAAGGCCGGGGGTTCGGATTTTTAAAGCAAAACAAAGCGGCGCGTCGGCAGCACATGCCGTATTAGCGTCCCAATCCCGTATCACACGGGACCGGCTAGCGGGCGGGTGGGCTCAATCAAACAAACTTCGGCGGGAATATGCCGTTTAGTCACAAGTTGCGTCAGTTTTGCGCCGTGTCGATCGCGGTGGCGTTCACCTTTGCGACCACCGCAGCCTTCGCCCAAAGCGGCAACGGCAAGCCGCCGGAGCCGCAGAAGCCGGCCGCCGCCGACGTTCTCAAGGAAGGCCAAAAGAAAATCGATGAGATCGCCGAGGCGACCCGAGTTCTAACCGGCCCTCCCGGCAATCCGGAATGCGTCTGGCTGGGCCGGCGCGTCGTCAGCCTGCTGTGGCGCGACGATCTCGACACCGCCTTCCGCCATCTCGACCTTTACGACCGTTTTGCCTGCCCCGGACCCCATATTCAGGCCACGTTCCGCTGCCTGGTCCGGCAGGGAAACATCGATCCGAAAGCCCAGGAAACGCTGAACGGCAGGGTCCATGCCTGCTGGCTCAATCCTGGCCTGGCCCCGACCGCTCCGGTCGAGGCTTCGGTGCCCGCCGCCGCGCCCGCGGCGGCGACTGAAGGAACCACCCCCAAATAGCTGCGTTGTCGGCCAGCACCCGTGTTGGGCGAAAACGCAAAATACTTTTCGGCGCCATGTGCGTGACAAGGAATTGCCATGTCCGGGAATTACTTGAATTAGTGCCTGATGCCGAGCTATGCTGCGCCGCAGTAGACCAAGCTTTGGCTGAGCCCAGGGGACGGGTTCGAGGTCTACCACTCTGCCCCATTTGGTTGTGAGTACTATGCGCACCGTCGCTGCCGTGGTCGCCCTTGTGGCGTGCGTGCACGCAGGTTTGTGGGCTCTGGCCCGTGACCACATTTCCGCCCCTAATTTCGATGGCCAATTGGCCAGCGTTTCCTACGCACCCTTCGAAGGTAACGTGAACCCCGACGCAGGCGGTCGCGCCAACGTCGAGCGCATCCGCGCCGACTTGAAGCTGCTTGCGCCACTGACGCGCGCGGTTCGTACCTATTCGTCGACCGGCGGCGTCGAACTGGTGCCGGGCGTTGCGCAGGAGTTCGGCCTGCGTACCACCGTCGGCGCCTGGATCGACAAGGACAAAAACCGCAACGAGCGCGAAATCCGCTCGGTGATCGATCTCACGAAGCGCCACAGCAACATCAACGGCATCTTCGTCGGCAACGAAACCATCTACCGCGGCGAGCAAAAGGTCAGCGACCTGATTTCGATGATCCAGCGCGTCAAGCGCTCGGTCAACGTGCCGGTGACCACCGGCGAAATCTGGAACATCTGGATCGAGCACCCCGAACTCGTTTCGGCGGTCGACTTTATCGCCGCGCACATCCTGCCCTATTGGGAAGGCTTCTCCGACAAGCAAAGCGTCGATCAGGCGATTTTGATCTACGACAAGCTGCGCGCCGCCTATCCCGGCAAGCGCATCGTGATCGCCGAATTCGGCTGGCCGAGCGCGGGTTATAATTTCAAGAACGCGACACCGGGCCGTATCGAGCAGGCGACCGTGTTGCGCGATTTTGTGTCGCGCGCCGAAGCCTATGGCATCGACTACAACATCGTCGAAGCCATCGATCAGCCGTGGAAAATCTTCGAAGGCGGCGTCGGCCCCTATTGGGGTCTGTTTAACGCGTCGCGCGAACCGAAGTTCGAATGGTCCGGCATTCTGACCACGCCCGATCATTGGCGTCTCGCCGGCATAGCGATTCTGGTCAGCGTATTGCTGTCGATGCCGATCCTGGCGGCCAGCGCCGTCACGATCTGGCAGACAGTAACGCTCGCGGCCGCGGCCAATGTGGTCGGCGCCTGGTTCGCCGCCGTATTCGCCTACTGGAACGGACATTACTTCGTGTGGGGCGCGGCCTTCGCGCTCGGCCTCGGCACGCTGCTGCTCATCCCATTGGTCATCATCGCACTCGCCCGCGTCGAGGAAATCGCGCAGATCGCCTTCGGCCGCAAACCGCGACGGCTCATCGACTCGCCGCCGCTGGTGCCGGAAGGCGCCGCGCCGAAAGTGTCGATCCACATTCCGGCCTATCGCGAGCCGCCGGAGATGCTCAAGCAGACGCTCGACGCGGTCGCGCGGCTCGATTATCCGAATTACGAATGCGTGCTGGTGATCAACAACACGCCCGATCCGGCGCTGTGGATGCCGATCGAGGAACATTGCCGCACGCTCGGCGAAAAGTTCAAATTCGTGCGTGCCGACGATCTCGAAGGCTTCAAGGCCGGCGCGTTGCGGCTAGCTCAAGTGCATACCGCGGCCGACGCCGAGGTCATCGGCATCATCGACGCCGACTATGTCGTGCATCCCGACTGGCTCAAGGATCTGGCCCCGCTGTTCCGCGACCCGACCGTCGGCCTCGTGCAGGCGCCGCAGGATCACCGCGACGGCGAACGCAGCGTCATGCATCAGGCGATGAACGCCGAATATGCCGGCTTCTTCGACATCGGCATGGTGCAGCGTAACGAATACAACGCCATCGTCGTGCATGGCACCATGTGCCTGATCCGCCGCCATGCGTTGGACGCAGCCGGCGGCTGGTCGAGCGACACCATTTGCGAGGACACCGATCTTGGCCTCACGCTGCTCGAGCTCGGCTGGCAATCGCACTACACCAACAAGCGCTACGGCCACGGCCTGCTGCCCGACAACTTCGAGTCCTACAAGAAGCAGCGCGACCGCTGGGCCTATGGCGGCTTGCAAATTCTTAAAAAACACTGGCGCCGTTTCCTGCCCGGCGCGAGCCGCCTGACCCGCGACCAGAAGCGTGAATTCTCACTCGGCTGGCTGAATTGGCTCGGCGCGGAAAGCCTCGGCGTCGTCGTCGCCATTCTCAACATCATCTGGGTGCCGGTGATCGCGTTCCTCGACATCGCCGTGCCGGACAAGATTCTGACCATTCCGATCCTCGCCGCCTTCGCGGTGTCGGTCGCGCATTTCGTCATGCTGTATCGCCTGCGCGTGCGCAATAACTCCGCCGGCCTGCTCCGCACCATGTTCGCCGCGATGTCGGTGCAGTGGACCGTGGCGCGCGCGGTCGGCATGGGCGTCGTCAAGGACCACCTGCCCTTCGTGCGAACCGCCAAAGGCGGCTCGCGCCGCAGCACTGATTTCCACGCTTTCTGGGAAGCGGTGCTAGCCGGCTTGTTGCTGAGCGGCGCCGCGGTGCTGGTCGCCACCAACGTCAAAGAAGTGCGCGAGATCAATATTTTCGCGGCCGTGCTGGTGATTCAGAGCCTGCCGTTCATCGCCGCGGTCGGCCTCGCGCTGATCGAGCGGTCCCGCCTTAACGAGTTCGCTTATTGGCGTGCCCTCGACGGCCGCGTCGCCGAACTGCTCGGCCGCCGCGCGCCGATTGCGCAAACGATCGGCACGATGACGCCAGCCCCGGTCGTTCAGGCGGTTCAGGTCGCGCAGGTGCAAGAGCAACCGGAGTTGGTGCAGTAAGTTATCCGTCACGCCGGCAAAGCGGTTTCCACCAGCTTCACCCAATACGACGTCCCGAACGGGATCGCCTCGTCGTTGAAGTTGTATGACGGGTGATGTAATCCGGCGCTGTCGCCATTGCCGCACCATATGAAAGCGCCCGGCCGCTCGTTCAACATGAATGAGAAGTCCTCCGCGCCCATCATCGGCGGCAAGTCTGTATTGACGCGATCGTTCCCCGCGATCTGGCTCGCCACCGACGCGGCGAAATCGGCTTCCTTGGCGTGGTTCACCAGCACCGGATAACTGCGCTTGTATGTCAGCTTCGCTTTCGCGCCATAGGCCATCGCCGTGCCCTCGACGACCTGGTGCAGCCGCTTCTCCAGAAGATCGCGCACGCCAGCGTCGAGGGCACGTGCCGTGCCGCGCAGCTGCACGGTCTGCGGCAGCACGTTGTCGGCGTTGCCGGCCTGGAACATGCAGATCGACACCACGCCTGATTTCAGCGGATCGACATTGCGCGACACGATGGACTGGATGTTGTTGATGATCTGGGCGCCGACCAGCACCGTGTCGATGCCCATATGCGGCCGCGCGGCGTGGCTGCCGATGCCTTCGATGTCGATGGTGACAAAATCCGCCGACGCCATGGTCGGCCCGTGCCGAATGCCGAACTCGCCGACCGGCATGCCGGGATAATTGTGCATGCCGTAGAACTCGCCGATGCCGAAGCGCTGGATCAGACGGTCGTCGAGCATGGCCTTGGCGCCGGCGCCGCCTTCTTCGGCCGGCTGGAAGATCACCACCGCCGTACCGTCGAAATTGCGGGTCTCGGCCAGGTAGCGCGCCGCGCCCAAAAGCATCGCGGTGTGTCCGTCATGGCCGCAGGCGTGCATCTTGCCCGGCACCGTCGACTTGTACGGCAGGTCGTTGGCCTCCTCGATTGGCAGCGCGTCCATGTCGGCGCGCAGCCCGATGGTCTTGCCCGAGGCGCTCTTGCGGCCCTTGATGACACCGACCACGCCGGTGCGCCCGATCCCGGCCACCACCTCGTCGCAGCCGAAGGCCTTGAGCTTGTCCGCCACGGTCGCCGCCGTGCGGTGCACGTCGTAGAGCAGTTCCGGATGGGCGTGCAGGTCGTGCCGCCAGCCGGTGATGTCGGTGTGCAGGTCGGCGACGCGGTTGACGATGGGCATGGCTTAAAGCTCCAGGCCCCGGTTGTGCACCGGGGCGCAATAGTTGTTCGCGGATAGTGTAGCAAATATTGGGGTTTGCGCGAGTTCAACAATAGGGCAGCCGCCTATTGACCGGGCATAGCGGCGCCCGTAAACCCCGCCCCAGCGCATGATGGCGACGGGCGGCCAGCCGTTTTCGGACCGATGATGCGTCAAAACTAAAGGGCGCGTAGCTCAGTTGGTAGAGCACCTGACTTTTAATCAGGTGGTCCCGGGTTCGAGTCCCGGCGCGCTCACCATTTCTCCAAGGGTTTTTTGAATTTCCGGTTTTGACGTTGGCGCGCCAGCCGCGCGTAATGCTCATAGGCTCTGGTGTGGTTCGAGTCCCGGCGTCAGGCCAGCGCCTTTTGCATTGCCCCCCATTACCCGGCATAAGCCGCCATGGCCAAATCACCCCGCGTCACCTTCAAAGTGCTTCGGTTCGCCGCCGACGATTGGCAAATCGAGGCCGCGTGCGAGGGCAAAGAGACAGTTCTCGTCAAGGGGCTCACGAGCAAAGCCGACGTTGACGATTGGATGAACGGCGAACGCCGCATCGCCTGGCTGCGCTCGCAGGGCTACGCAAAGTAGCGGCGCGTTGTTGCGCGGCGTCCTTACGAACCGCTTACAGCCTCTTCTTGCTCTTCTTCCCGAAGATCGCGTTCCAGTTGTCTTTGTACGCCTGCGACACCGGCTTCTGTCCTTCGCCGCGGCTGTAGTTCGACGGCGCTGAGGCCTCAGGCTTTACGTCAGTCTTTGCATCAACTTTGGCATCGGCCTTTGACTCGGTCTTCGCGTCAGACTTCGCATCCGACTTAGCGTCCACCTTCGTCACGGCCTCGGCTTTTTCCTTCGGTGCAGCCTTCTCCTTGGCGGCAACCTTGGGGGCAGATTTTTTGTCGTCGCCGGCCATCATTTTTCCTAACGCTTTTTTGGTCTGTTCAGGCCGCACCGGCCTTGCCGGCACGCTTAGCACCCGCGCCCTTACAGTTTCCGAATTGTTAACGCATTGCAGTCAAATGTAAGCATTCCGGGGGCCGGAGAATGTCATGCAATTAAACGAAGAAGCCTGTCCTGTGCCTGAGAGCGTGCTCGGTCAGTTGTATCGTTCGAGCCCGCACGGTCTTTCCGAACTCATCGAAGCGGTATCGCCCGAAGTCCGCGCCATGCTCGCGATCTACTGCTACCGCCGGGCGCATCTGGCCTCTATCGGGCTTGCGGTCGCGGCGAGCTGCGAGGAGGACGACCTCGCCTGGCACGGCGGCAACCTGGGCACCGATCTGTTCGCGAAGTCGCGCACCGCCGAGGTGATCACGCAAAGCTTCCACGGCCAGCGCCAGAAAATCTCGCTGTCGAAGGGCGCCTTGATGACGGTGATCGCGCAAGAT
>JANMSH010000341.1:0-6770 GCA_031389105.1 Hyphomicrobiales bacterium | reverse complement strand
CCCCGATGTACGCCAAGTACAATGGCGGCACCGGTGGCAGCTACGGCTTCGGCATCCCGACCGACGCGGTCTACGGCACCCTTGCTGGCGTCCAGCACGGTTCGCAACTGACCAGCACGTGGGGCGTCAACGCCGCTTACGAGCACTTCTGGAACAAGTCGTGGCAGACCTCGGTCTACGGCGGGTACATCAAGACCCAGTACAACACGACCGCAAACGCACTGCTGTGCGGCGGCTTCGCGCCCGGCATCGCCGGTTGCAACATGAACTTCGCGACCTGGAACGTCGGTACCCGCACGCAGTGGAACGTCGACAGCCAGACCGCGATGGGCGTGGACATCGTGTATCAGCGCCTGCAGTCCGCAACCATTCCGGGAGCCGTCATCGTCGCCGGTTCCGGCACGCAGCCGGCCGCTGTTCGCACGGTTGGCGACCAGGGTTCCTGGATGGGTCAGTTCCGCATCCATCGTAACTTCTATCCCTGATCGGATAGTCGCTACGAACCAAGCCTAAAGAACCCCCGGCAGGAAACTGCCGGGGGTTTCTTTATGGGCGGCGCATTGCGGGGCTTGTGGCGAGTGTCGCCAGGCGCGTCGTCGCTATGGTAAAGGCTTGGGTCCAAGCCAAAAATGAGTCTCGTATGAAGAGGGCCGACGGGGAGAAGCTGCAAAAAGCGTTGTTATTGCATCAACAAGGCGATCTTCCCGGCGCGGCTAAGCACTATCGCCAACTGATCGAGAAAGACCCTCGTAATTTCCACGCCCTTCATTTTCTCGGTGTTGTCGAATCTGTTTTTGGAAATATGGAGCAGGCCAAGACTCTTATGGTGCGCTCTTTGGGAATTCGGCCGCCGAATATTCAATTCATAGAAAACTACGCGACAGTATTATTTCAGTCAGGAGATCATCAGTCCGCCCTTGAGACCTGCTGGCAAGGGCTTCAACTCCACGATGCGAATACCGGGTTGTTGTACGTTGCCGCAATCTCATCGTTCAAACTGAATCATTTGCAGGAGTCGCTGCGGCAATTCGATCGGCTGCTCTCAATCCAACCTAATCATATTGCCGCCATCAATGAACGGGGTACGGTTCTGGCGGAACTGAGACAATATCCGGCGGCGTTCGCGAGTTTTGAAAACGCGCTGAGGCTTAATCCCAACTATCCAGAAGCGCTGCTTAACATAGCCAACCTGTACGCGACGCTCGATCGCCACGACGAAGCCGCCGCGGGTTACGGCAGGGCGCTGGCGCTGGCCCCGGACCTCGCGGACGCATGGCTTGGTCTCGGCAATGTTTTCTTTGTCCTTACCCGGCTTGACGACGCTTCGACGGCTTACGGCAAAGCATTGGCGCTGAAACCTGATCTGGCCGGCGCCTGGCACGGCCGCGGCAATGTGGCATTTGAGTTCAAACGCTATGACGAAGCTTTGGCCGCTTATGCCAAAGCGCTTGCAATAAAGCCTGATTTCGCCGAAGCGGCGTGTGCCCAGCTTCATACCAAGATGCATCTTTGTGACTGGACTGCCTATGACAGCGAATGCGAGCGGCTGATTTCGTCGGTGCGAAACGGTCGTGTAACGACTTCGCCGTTCTCAATTCTCGGAATTCCGACAACTTCGGCCGAGCATCTGCAATGTGCCCAGCGCTATGCCGCGGACAAATACCCGGCACGGCCACCCATCTGGCAAGGCGAGCATTATAATCACGATCGCATCCGCATTGCCTATCTATCGACCGATTATCGCATCCATGCGATCGCCTATTTGGTTTCAGAACTCCTGGAACTGCATGACCGGACCAAATTCGAGGTCATTGGAATTTCACTGGGGCCTGACGACCGCAGCGATATGCGGGCGCGCATCGCCGAGTCATTCGATCAATTTCACGACATGCGGGGCAAAAGCGACCAGGAGGCCGCTCAGATCATGCGGCGGCTGGAAATCGATATCGCCGTCGATCTCAACAATTACAGCGGCATGTGCCGGCCTGGCATTTTGGCGCATCGCCCGGCCCCTATTCAGGCGAGTTACCTCGGATATCCGTCAACGATGGGCGCCGACTTTATCGACTACACTATCGCCGACAAATTCGTCTTGCCCAGCGACCAGCAGAAGTATTGGACGGAGAAATTCGTCACTCTGCCGGACAGCTACTTGGTTCATGACACGAAAACCAAGCGCAACATGCCGCTTGCGCCGCCGACACGAGCGGAAGCGGGCCTGCCGGAGAATGCTTTTGTGTTCTGTTGCTTCAATAACGCCTTCAAGATTACGCCACCGGTCTTTCAAGTCTGGATGCGGCTGCTCAAGGCCGTCGAAGGAAGCGTGGCGTGGTTTTCCTCCGCCGGTGCCCCGGCGCAATTGAACCTTCGCAACGAGGCTAAGCGTGCCGGGGTCGATCCGGAGCGTTTGATTTTTGCGCCGAGACTTGATCGCGTCGAGGACCACCTGTCGCGGCATCGCGTCGCCGACCTGTTTCTCGATACGCTGCCCTACAATGCCCATACCACCGCAGCCGACGCGCTATGGGCGGGCCTTCCGGTTGTGACCTGTGCCGGACCAACCTTTCCAGCGCGTGTGGGGGGCAGTCTGCTGAATGCCATCGGGCTGCCAGAGCTGGTGACGCAGAACTTGCAAGACTACGAGGCTTTGGCGCTGCAATTGGCCCGCGACCCGGCGCGGCTGACGGCCATCAAGGCCACGCTCGCGCGCAACCGCGATACGCATGCGCTGTTCGACACCGCGCGCTTTACCCGTCACCTGGAAGCAGCCTATGGCGAGATGGTGGCGCGGCACCGGCGCGGCGAACCGCCGGCGCCGTTTGCGGTCGAACCGATCGTTTAATCGCACTAACTTGCGTGCGCATCATCGCAGCGATCGATAAATTTGGCGATGCGCGCGATCACGTCGGTTTCCGCGAGGAGAGGCGCATGGCCCTGGTCGGGCACGTCGATGCTCTCGAGCGATGGACGGCGTGCCCGCATGGCCTCAACCGTCGCCGCGGTCAGCAGATCCGAGTTCTCGCCGCGGATCACCATGACGAGGACGTTCTGAAGCGCGTCGAACTGCGCCCATAGTGGCGGAAACGGCTTCTCGAAATCGACGCCTTCCAGCGTCTTGGCGAGCTTGACGTCGTAGGTCGGTACCAGCTCGCCGTCCTTCTGCTTGAAGGCCCGCCTTGCGCTGGCTAGCCAATCCTCAGGCGTGAGCTTGGGGAATTGCGCGTCGAACAGACGGCGCAGGATCTCGGCGCCTTCCTCGTACGTGCGCGGCTGCGGCATCTTGCCGACATAGCCCTTGATCCGCATCAGTCCCTTCGGATCGATCACCGGGCCGATATCGTTGAGCACCGCGCCGGCAATTGCGGTTGGCCGCATGGCGGCGAGCAGCATCGTCAGGATACCGCCGCGCGAGGTGCCGACGAATACCGCGGGCAGGGCATCGAGCGCGGTCAGTGCTGCCAGCACGTCGGCCAGTTCGGTCTGATACGAGTAGTTGGCGGGGTCGCGGTCATAGTCGGACAGCCCGCGGCCGCGATAATCCAGCGCGATTACGCGGTGCGCATGGCCCGGACGGCTCGCCAGCGCGGTGGCTAGCGCGTCGAAGTCCTCGGCGGTGCGGGCGAGGCCGGGCAGGCAGACCACCGGCAGCAGCGGCGCGCTGCGGCGGCCATGGCAACGCGCGTGCAGCCGCAGGCCGTCGGGGGCGGTGATGAAGGTGGAGATTGGAGAAACGGCGTCGAGCATGTCTTGCAGATCACCTTGCGGGCTTTGCCGGCGTCCAAGGTGACGGATCGAGGCAGCTAAATCAATTCGCTCCGCCGCGCTTGAGATCGGCCTCGATCACAAGCTTGCTGCCGCCGCCGAAGCGGGCGCGATAGACCTGCAGGTTTTCCATGATGCGCTGGATGTAATTGCGGGTCTCGGCGATCGGAATACGCTCGGCCCAGTCGACGGGATCGACCTTGGGATCGCGCGGATCGCCATAGGCCGCCACCCACTGCCGCACGCGGCCGCGGCCGGCATTGTAGCCGGCAAAGGTCATCACATAGGAGCCGTTGTACTGCGCCAACAGCATCGACAGTTCGGCCGCGCCCATCTGCATGTTGTAAACCGGATCGCTGAGCAGGCGGGCCGGAGTATAGGCAGTCTTGTAACGCTTCGCCGAGTCCTTGGCCGCGACCGGCGTCACCTGCATGAAGCCCATCGCATTGGCCGGCGAGACGACCTTCTGATTGAAGTGGCTCTCCTGGCGCGCGATCGAATAGACCACGGACGGTTCGACCGGCGGCGCGATCGGCGAATAGTCCGGCAGGCCAACGATCGGGTAGGCGTAGTAATCCAGCGGCAGTCCGCGGCCATAGGCGCCCTTGCCGAGCAGCAGCATGGCGCGGCCATCACCGCGCTTGCCGGCGGCTTCGGCCAGCATCGCCATGCCGGCGATGTCGGTGCCGCTTTCGCCTAATTCGGCAAAGATCGACGCCAGCATGTCGCGCTCGTCCAGCGCGTAGAGAATTTCAGCGGCGCGCACGATCTCCAGATTGCTAAGCGCGCTCTTTTCTTCCGATGTGAACGAGGGCGGTCCGCGCAGTCCGAGGTCGGTGAGGCCCAGACGGGCGCGAGCCAATTGGCCGTAATAGGTCGCGGTGTGCTGCGCCGCTGTTTCGTAGAACGCCTTGGCCTGCGCATTCTGGCTCATGGCTTCAGCGGCACGGCCCTGCCAGTAGCCGCCACGTGCGAGCGCGTGCGGGTTGGCGGTGCCGTCGTTGATCTTGGCAAAATGCTGGGCGGCGGTCGGTGCGTCGTGCAGGAAGCGCAGCGCGATCCAGCCGGCGGTGAAATGCTGGTCGACGCGGTAGTTGCCCTTGGGCGGCGACGGCGCCTCGCGCGCGACGCGATATGCGGTATGCGCATCCTGTTCGTCGAGCAACTTGCGGACGAGCAGACGACGTTCCATCCACCATTGGTCGAGGTCGACCATCGCCGACGGATCCTTCGGCACGGTCAGGATCAGCTTGCCGGCTTCTTCGGCCTTGTCGTTTTTGCGCAGCCATTGGGCGCGCGCGAAGATGTACCCAGCCTCATTGCGTGCCGCCGCCGGCACCGCGTCGAGCAACGCCTTGGCGTTGCCGGCCTTCTTGATCACACCGGCGCGGGCTTTCGCGACCAGCAGATCGTTGCTGCCGAGCCGCTCGGCCGCGCGCATGCCCGTCTCGACGTCGTCGAGGTAGAAGCGCTGCTCCATGCGGATCTTGTGGTCGGCGGTCGTGAGCATCGAGCCGAACATTTCGAGCACGCGCTTCTCGACGTCGGCGCTGGCGTCGTCGTAGCGCCAGGCGTGGCGCACCAGCGCTTCGGCGCCCGCGCGGTCGCCCTGGGCGAGCAGCCCGCGCGCCAGCATGTAGCGGCCCTTGGCAGTGGTCGGCGGGTTGGTCGCAAAGAAGGTGCGGACGGTGCCGTCGTCGAGCTTGTCGTTCCAGAGCGCATTCTCGGCGCGGCGGCGGAACAGCGGCGAGTGCGGCCAACTCGGATTGGTGTTCACGAAGGCGGCATAGCGCTGGAACGCCGGCTTGGTGTTATCACTGCGCAGCACGATCCATTCGGCGAGCTTGCGCGCGACCGGATCGGTAATCGAATTCTGTGCGACGCTGGCGACGACCTCGTTGGCTTTGCGCGTCGCGTCGATCACCTGCTTGACCAGAGCGATGTCGGCGGCCGAGGTCGAGGTCGAGGGTGCCACCGAAAACGGTCCGGCGGCCGGACGCACCAGCGGCTTGAATGTGGCGCGGCTGGCAAACAGCGAGCCGCGCAAGCCGACATTGGCCTGGGCGAAAGACGAGAGGCCCTTGGGATCGGTCGCGGCCTGCTTCAACGGCTGCGGCTGCAACTGCATCGGCGGCTGCGCCAGGCCTGGGGCGGCCGGCCTATTGGCAGGCTTGAGGACATCCTTAGCGGTCTGGACGCCAGCCTTGGTGGCGTCTTTGGCGGTTTCCTTGGCCGGGGTCTTTGAGGCTGCTTTGCCGGCATGGATGGCGGGGCGCGGTTTCGGCAGTGGAACTTTTTTCACTTCAGCCATGGCGCCGCCGGCGCTTAAAACGGCTGCCGCCGCAACGCCGAGAGCCAGCCCCAGCCGGTTCCAAAAAGTTCCGTACATTCAATCCCTTGCGCGGATTCGTAAGGCTTTTCTTGCCGGATTTTAAGCGCCAACTCAAGGGCGCTTCCAATCCCGATTAAGCCAATATGGTTTATGAAGCGATACCCCTTCACCGCGTCAGTTTGCCTATCGCAAGACCGGGGCAAAAGCGGGGCAAGTCAACCTCTCCTACGCGGCGCGTGCCGGCAGGGTTAAATGCCATCACGCCAATTCATGCCGGCATTCCCGCGCAGGGCTTTCGCCATTACGACCGACCCGATATTGATGGGTTTCAACCGTCCGGAGCCTTCGCCATGACCGCCAAAATTGGGCAAGCAAAGACCAGCTTTCGAGGATCGTTCACCGCGCTGGTCACACCGTTCAAAAACGGCGCGCTCGACGAAAAGGCGTTCCGCGATCTGGTCGAATGGCAAATTAGCGAAGGGACTAACGGGTTGGTGCCGGTCGGCACCACCGGCGAGAGCCCGACGCTGTCGCATGACGAGCACAAGCGCGTGGTGGAGTGGTGCATCGACCAGGCCGACGGCCGCGTGCCGGTCATCGCTGGCGCCGGCTCGAACGCGACCGCCGAGGCAGTCGAACTGTCGAAGCATGCCGAGGAGGCGGGCGCCGACGCCGT
>JANMSH010000306.1:0-8462 GCA_031389105.1 Hyphomicrobiales bacterium | reverse complement strand
CACCGAGGCGCTCGGCCTCGGCGGCACGACACGCATTTTTCGCCGCGACGCCACCAAGCTCGGCCCGGCGCATCCGATGGAGCCGTTCTCGCTGGTGTTTCTCGATCCACCCTATCGCAAGGGCCTCGCCGAAAAGGCCCTCGTCAGCGCGCGCGGCGGCGGCTGGCTCAAGCCCGAGGCTTTGTGCGTCGTCGAGGAAGCGGCGGATGCCGGCTTCAAGGCGCCGGACGGTTTTGAGGAACTGGAGCGGCGCTCCTATGACGATACGGAGTTGGTATTTCTACGCGCGGTCTAGCGTCGGCCGAACAGCTTCTCGATATCCGTCAGCTTCAACTCGACATACGTCGGGCGGCCGTGATTGCACTGGCCGGAATTCGGCGTCTCTTCCATCTCGCGCAGCAGCGCGTTCATTTCCTCCGGCTTGAGCCTGCGCCCCGCCCGCACCGAGCCGTGACAGGCCATCGTCGCCGAGACGTGCAGCAGACGCCGCTCCAGCGGCAGGCTGTCATCCCACTCCGCCATGTGTTCCGCGAGGTCACAGACTAACCCCCGCACGTTGACCTCGCCAAGCAAAGCTGGCGTTTCGCGCACCGCGACCGCGCCGGGCCCGAATGGTTCGATGGTCAGGCCGAACCGCCCTAGCTCCTCGGCGCGCGCCGCCAACCGCGCGGCGTCGGCTTCGTCGAGTTCGACGATTTCCGGGATCAGCAAAATTTGGCGCGTCACGCCGGACTTCTCGATCGCCGCCTTCATGCGCTCGTAGACGATGCGCTCGTGCGCGGCGTGCTGATCGACGATGACCAGCCCGTCGCGCGTCTGCGACACGATGTAGGTCTCGTGCACCTGCGCCCGTGCCGCGCCCAGCGGCCGCTCGATCAGTTCCGCCGCGGGCTCAAAGCTATCGACGCGCGCATCGGCCGACGGCGCGCCGACATCGAAGGCCGCTTGATACGCTTCTTGCGCCGCCTCGGCAAAACCGAACGCGGCGTTGCCGCGCGTGGCCGCCATCGGAATCGGCCGCGCCGGTGAATTGCGCCAGTCGTAAGCGCCGCGCCGCGCCATCGTCACCGGCCGAAACGCCGCGATGGTCGCGCCGCCGCCGGTCGAGGCTGCGCGCTGGCCCTCGCGTGCGAGCGTCTCTTTCAACGCACGGACAATGAGCCCGCGCACCAGCGCGCCATCGCGGAAGCGCACCTCGGTCTTGGCCGGATGGACGTTGACGTCGACCTCCCGGGTCTCCAGCGTGACGAACAATGCCAGCAGCGGATGGCGGTCGCGCGGCAGATAATCCGAATAGGCGGCACGCACCGCGCCGATCAGCACCTTGTCGCGCACTGGGCGGCCGTTGACGAACAGATACTGCCCGAGCGTGTTGGCGCGCGACAACGTCGGCAGCCCGGCAAAGCCTTCGAGCCGCACACCCTCGCGTTCGGCATCGACGCGAACCGCATTGGCACGAAAATCAGGACCGAGCACGTCACCGAGCCGTGACAATTCGTCGGTCGCGGCGCCCCAGGTCACCGGCGCGCGCTCCTCGCCGGCTAACGTGAAGGTGACATCGGGCCTACTCATCGCCAGCCGCCGCACCACCTCGCGCACCGCTTCGGCTTCGCTGCGGTCGGTCTTCAAAAATTTCAACCGCGCCGGCGTGGCGTAAAACAGATCGCGCACCTCGACCGTGGTGCCGTGGCCGAGCGCCGCCGGCTTCGCTTCCGACTTCTTCCCGGCGTCGACTTCCAACGTCCAGGCGTGCGGCTCATGTTCATGACGGGTGGTCATGATTAGGCGCGCCACCGCGCCGATCGACGGCAGCGCCTCCCCGCGAAAGCCAAGCGTGTGAATGGCGAGCAGGTCGTCGCCGTTAAGCTTCGAGGTGGCGTGGCGGTCGACGCACAGTTCAAGATCGGCGCGTGTCATGCCGTCGCCGTCGTCGGTGACGCGGATCAGCCTGCGGCCGCCGCCGTCGGTCAGCACATCGACGCGGCGCGCGCCGGCGTCCAACGCATTCTCGACCAGTTCCTTGACCACGCTCGCCGGCCGCTCGACCACCTCGCCGGCGGCGATGCGGTTGACCATGGCTTCGGAGAGTTGGCGGACGGGCATATTCTCTCTTTCACCTCTCCCGCGTGCGGGGAGAGGGAAAATGCGGCGATTCGGCTAGAGGGAGACTAGCCCTGCAATGTGACCGCCTGCGAGGCGCTGCGGCCAACTACCCCCGCTATTCGAATGACGGCTTGCCGCCGCGCAGGTTTTTGATGGCGGAGCGGTGTTTTTTGCCCTCGACCCGCTTTCGCTTCTGGGCTTTCGGCACCTTGGTGGCGCGGCGCGGCACCGGCCGCACCGCCGCCTGCTGGATCAGCTCGAACAGCCGCTCGCGCGCGTCGGCGCGGTTGCGCTCCTGGGCGCGGTGGTTCTGTGCCAGAATGACGATGACGCCGTCTTTGGTCAGGCGGCTGCCGGCAAGCCGCATCAGCCGCACTGCGACGTCATTGGGCAAAGACGGCGAGCCGCGCACGTCGAAACGCAACTGCACGGCGGACGACACTTTGTTGACGTTTTGCCCGCCCGGGCCGGACGAGCGCACGAAGCTCTCGATGAGTTCGGCATCGTCGATCGAGATGGTGTCGGTGACCTGATGCATGGCTCGATGTGGCGCCGCCGCTAGCCGCCCGTCAAATACTTCTTCGCCAGAATCTTGCCCTCTTCCACCGCCGGCTGATCGAAGGCGTCGACGCCCATCAGATGCGCGGCGATGATGGTCTCCAGCATGAAATGCATCAGCAGTTCGCCCATGCTGGCTTCGTCGATCTGCGGAATTTGAATGGTGCGCACCGGGCAGCCGTTTTTCGCTAGCGTCTCTGCGGTGGCGCGCGCTTCCGCATCGGCCAGATCGCCGAGCGTCTTGCCGCCGAAAGCCGGCTCGCCCGCGAGCTTTGAAAGCTCGGCATCCATGCGCGGACCCAAGCCTTTGGCATCGGTGCTGACGACCGTGAACAATTTGTCGCGCGGGCCGCCAAGATAAAGCTGCACTTGGCTGTGCTGATCGACCGGGCCGAGCGCCGCCACCGGCGTGGTGCCCTTGCCGTTCTTGCCAAGGCTTTCGGCCCAGAGTTGCACATACCAGCGTGTGAAGCGCTCCAGCCGGTCGGCATAGGCCATCACCACGCTGATGCTTTTGCCTTTGGTTTCGGCCAGCGCGACCGACAACGCGGCGCCGAGTGCGGCCGGCACATCGGCCGCGGATTTTTTCGCCAGCACTGGTGCCATCGCCTCGTGCGCGCCGGAACGGATCGCGACAATGTCGAGCCCCAGCATCGCCGCCGGCAAGAGACCGACATTGGTGAGCGCCGAAAATCGTCCGCCGACACCGGTGTCGTGATCGAGGCACGGAATATGATGGTGCGTGAGCAAGTCACGCAGGCCGTTACGCTTGCCGGCATTAGCCGGCTCGGTGAGGCCGAGGAAAATATCGGGAATGCGGGGGCCGAGGTTCTGTGCCTTGAGCATCGACAGCGCGGCGATGGTCTGCATCAAGGTTTCGGCGGTGCCGCCGGATTTCGAAATCGCGACGAAGCGCGTCGTGCCGTGCGGCAGCCGGTCCAGCAGCGCGGCGTAAGTCTGCGGATCGATGTTGTCCATGAAATGCAGACGCGGCGGTTGGCGCAAGGCTCCGACGCCCGGCACGCCGTGCCAAGCCAGTTGTGCCAGCGTCTGGCCGCCGAGGCTGGAACCGCCGGTGCCCAGCAGCACGATATCGGTGGCGCGGTCGGCGAGCCGGCGCGCGTCGTCGATGATCGGGCGCAGATCGTCGTGCTTGCCGGCCAGCCGCAGCAGCGGCAGGCCGCCATCGGCATGGCGCGCGCGCAGCCAGCCGAGCGCGCCTTCGGCGCGAGCCAGCGCCGCATTCAGCGCGTCGGCGGAAACGCCGTGCTGTCCGACGTTCTTCTCAAGCGCGTTGTCGATGGATTGGATGATGGCCATGCGGTTATTTGCCTAGAGTCGCGCGAAGGACGCAACGGCCGAAACAACACCGACGTGATTACTCAGTTCCGCTCGACGTCAGCCCCTTGGGCCGGCCGACAACCGTTACCAGCATGCCGCCGCTAAACAGCCGCTTGGCGACCCGCTTGGCGTCGTCGAGGGTGACGGCGTCGATCATGCCGCTGCGGCGGGTGACATAATCGATACCGAGATTGTCGAGCTGGATCTGGGTGAGCTGGGCGGCGATCTTGGACGAGGTGTCGAGCGACAGCGCATACGAACCCTTGAGGAAGGATTTGGCCGCCGCCAGTTCCTCGGCGGTCGGGCCTTCGTCCGCCATGCGCTTGGTTTCCGCTTCGATGATCGCCAGCGCGTCGCCGGTGCGGTCGGCTTGCGTCGCCGTACCGCCGATGATGACCGCGGCGCGCTTGAACCAAACCAGACTGTCGGAGACACCATAGGCCAGGCCGCGCTTCTCGCGCACTTCGCGATAAAGCCGCGAGGAGAAACTGCCGCCGCCGAGAATGTGGTTGACGATATAACCGGCCATGAAATCGGGATCTTTGCGGGCAAGGCCCTGACCGCCGAAATTGACCACCGCCTGGGGCACGTCGAGATTGATGACGATGCGACGGCCCATGCCGCGCGGGGTGGTATCCGCGACCGGCTTGAGATCGTTCTTGGCCGGCAGCGCGCCGAAGGCGCGGTCGATCAATTCGCCGGCCGTCTTGGCGTCGACATCGCCGACCACCGAGACCGTCAATTCGTTGCGCGCGAAGGTGCGGCGCACATAGTCGCGCAGATCGTCGACGGTGACGCGCGGCAATGTTTCCACCGTGCCTTTGCTTTCGCGGCCGTAAGGATGGCCGGGGAACGCCGCCGACCACCATTGCGTGCTGGCGATCGTGTTGGGGTTGGTGGTGTCGCGCAGCAGGCCGGACATCCCCTGTCCGCGCACGCGCTCGACTGCGTCGGCGTCGAAGCGCGGCGCCGTCAGCGCCAGCCGCAACAGCTCGATGGCCTCGTCGCGGTGCTCATTCAGCGCGCGCAGCGAGCCGTGAAAGTCGTCGCGACCGACCCGGAAGCCGAGTTCGATGGCGCGCTTTTCCATGCGCTCGTGGAACATCTTGCTGTCGAGATTGCCGGCGCCCTCGTCGAGCAGATCGGCGGCGAGGTTGGCGGTGCCTGATTTTTCGGCTGCGTCCTGGCTGGAACCGCCATGGAACGCGTAATTGAGCGTGATCAGCGGAACGGTCTGCTCGCGCACCAGCCAGGCCGAAATACCAGACGGGCTGACTATTTTCTCGATGGTCATCGCGGACGCTGCGGGCACACTAACGAGCAAGGCAACGCAAGTCGCCGCGGCGGCAACTGTCAGGCGGCTCATGAACGCTTCTCCGCCTGCGGACTGGTGTCTTTGATCATGTAGCCGGTTACCGAGCGCCGCTTGTCGAGCCATTGCCGCGCGGCGTCCTGCACTTGCGTTGCGGTAACGGCGCGGATGCGGTCAGGCCAGCGCTTGACATCCTCGACACTGGCACCGGTCATCAGCGCCGCGCCGTACCAGCGCGCCATGGTCGCCTGGTTGTCCTGCGCATAGATAGCATCGGCGATCAGGCGCGATTTGGTGCGTTCAAGTTCGTCAGGCGACACGCCCCTGGCGATGACTTCGGCAATCACCGCGTCGGCTTCGGTTTCGAACTGTTGCAAGGTCACGCCCGGTCGCGGCGAGCCGTAAAAGCTGAACTTCGACATGTCGAGCGCGGAGCTGTCGTAGCTCGCCCCCGCCATCACGGCGATCGGCTTGTCCACCACCAGAGCGCGGTACAGCCGGCTGTTCGAGCCAGAGCCGAGAATATGCGACAGCACTTCCAGCGCTTCCGACTCGCCGCGTTGCGCGTTGGCGAAAGACGGCACCAGATAAGAGCGCTGCAAGGATGGCTGTTCGACGCGCGGATCGGCCAAGGTCAGCGAACGCACCGCCACCGGCGGCGGTTCCTGCGGCCGCTTGCGCGGCACGATGGCGTCATTGCGCTTGATCTTGCCGTAAGTTTCCTCGGCCAACTTGCGCGCCTGCGCGGGCTCTACGTCACCGGCGATCACCACCACCGCGCCGTTCGGGCCGTAGAAGCGGCGGTAGAACGCGAGCGCGTCGTCGCGGCTGAGCTGCTCCATCTCATTGCGCCAGCCGATCACCGGACGGCCATAAGGATGATTGAGAAACAGCGCGGCGTCGATCTGCTCGCCCAGCCGCGCGCGCGGATTATTGCCGACGCGCTGGTTGTGTTCTTCGAGAATGACGTTGCGCTCGGGCAGCACCACCTCATCGGTGAGCTGCAGGCCGGTCATGCGGTCGGCTTCGAATTCCATCACGGTCTTGAGCTGTTCGCTCGGCACGCGCTGGAAATAGCCGGTGTAGTCGTCGGAGGTGAAGGCGTTTTCCTGGCCGCCGATGCGCGCCACGACCTGCGAGAAACGACCGGTGGGATGTTTCTCGGTACCTTTGAACATCAGGTGTTCAAGGAAATGCGCCAGGCCGGATTTGCCCGCTGTCTCGTCGGCGGAACCGACCTTGTACCAGATCATGTGGGTGACGACCGGCGCGCGGCGATCCGGAATGATCACCAGTTCGAGCCCGTTCGCCAGTGTGACGTTGTCGACTTTGATGCCTTGCGCCGACGCTGCGCCGGCGGCGAGCGCCGTGGCGGCGATGACCGCGGCGCCGAAGAAACGGCACAGCAGGTTGGAATTGATCGAAGACGTTCGGCGGGAAAACATGGCGCTGGAGGACATGACTCTCGAATCTGCCAAAGGCGGTAAACGACGGCTTCCGCTCAAGGCGAGCGATAACCTGACATGCCCCACACGCGAACGAACGACTTACTGAACGCCGACCGGATGGTCTTCGAGATAGTTGCCCTTCTTGGGCTTGAGCGAGGTGTTCTTGCCGGTGCCGTAAGGCTGGTCCGGTGACGGCGTCTGATAACCGCGCGGCGGCGCGGTCAGCGATGCACGCGGCGGCTCGCCGGTAAAGTTGGCAATTTCATCTTTGTCGGCGCCGAACATCCTGCTGAAGATATTGCCTTTGTCGCCAAGCTCCGACGGCTTCAACGGATTGCTATAACCGTAGGGTGAGGATTCGTAGGCGCCGGCGGCGGTCTTTCGCGTGTTGCGCGGCTTCGGGCCCGGCGTCAATTCATCGGGCCGCAGCGGACGGCCCTCTCTCAGCAGCACGTCGTCGGGATTCTGGGTCGCCTCGCGATCGGCCTTGGCTTCCGCCTTGGCACGCTTCACGTCGGGATCGTCCGGCCAGGCCGGATTATTGGCAAGCGCGGCGCCGGATTTTTCCGGCTGCGGCAGAGCGCGGCCCGGCGGGATCACCAGCGGCGCACGCTGCTGGTAATTGATGGCGGCACTGCCGTCCCGTTTCAAGCCGAGGCCTTCCATCAGGCCGCGCATGATCTTGGTGTCGATCGGAACGCTATCGTCTTCGGCGGCACGCGCGGACGCCGGCCAAATAAGCGAGGTTGCCAGCACGGCAGCGCTCAGCGCCAGACTTAAGGCATCGGCGGTGAATTTCGTCGTCAGGCATGTCGGGCGCATGGCACTCATCCGATCTTGACCAATCCCCAAGGAATTCAATGACCTGTCTTGGGCCGAAGCTGGACTATTGCGGCCGATCAGGGCGCTTTTACGGCGCGGTCCGCAACCAGGGATTCATACAGGAGACCGACCACCCCGGCAACGATGGCTACATCGGCTAGGTTAAAAACGTACCAGTTGAAGCGCCAGTTGGCCCCGGAAACGTGGAAAAACACGAAATCGGCGACCCAGCCATAGGCCAGCCGGTCGATGGCGTTCCCCATCGCCCCGCCGATGATGAGGCCGAGCGACAGTGCGGCAAGCCGGTTGGCCGCCCGCGACAGCCAGACCCAGAGCAGCGCCACGGCCAGCACCTTGACGCCGAGCAGGATCCACTGCCCGAGCGGACCTTCGGTTTGGAACAGGCCGTAACTTATTCCAGTATTGCGTGCCAACACGAAGTCGAGGTACGGCCCGAGCCGCACCGGATTGGCGCCAAGGTCGTGGACGAAAAGCAGATAAAGTTTGCTGGCCTGGTCGATCACACAGGTGATCGCCGCGACCGTGAGGCCGAAAATGGTAAAGGGGCCGCGCAGGTAGGTATTCATCACGATTGCCCCGCGCGGACTTATTCCGCAGCCTTGCGCAACGTATCCCATTCACGCAACGCTTTGGCGTCGCGCGGCGAAACATCCGGATATTGCGGATCGGCGCCGATGGTGGTGAGGATCTTCCACGACCGCGCGCACTTCGTGCCCTCGGCGAGATTGGGTTTGACCGCCACGCCGGTCACGTCCGGCAGACGGAAAGCATCCGCCGGCCCTTCGTCGTTCACCAAAGTCGCTGCCGACGTGATGCAGATTTCGGCGAGATCGATATCGACCACCGCCTCGTAAAGT
>JANMSH010000288.1:0-2383 GCA_031389105.1 Hyphomicrobiales bacterium | reverse complement strand
TCACCGAGACGCCCGCCTCCGGCACGCCGCAAGACGGCCTTCCTGGTGTCGACGGCGCCGGCGACTTGCAGCAGGGCAATCTCGAACAGGCCAACGTCGAAGCGGTCAGCGAAATCTCCGATCTGATCGCCGCGCAACGCGCCTACGAAATGAACGGCAAGGTCATCACCGCCGCCGACCAGATGCTGTCGGCCACCTCCAACCTGATGCGCTGAGGCAAATATCATGATCCGTCTCTGCATTGCCGCTCTCGCAGCTCTTCTCGCCTTCGACACCGCCGCCGCGCAGTTACCGCCCCTGCCCGACAGGCAGCGGCCGGTGCTCAAGGCCGAGGCCGTCATCACCGGCGATATCGTTCGCATCGGCGATCTGGTCGAGCATGCCGGCATCATCGCCAACGTCGCGATCTTCCGCGCGCCCGATCTTGGGTCCACCGGAACGGTGCCGGCCGATGCGGTGATCGAGGCGGTGCGTGCCCATGCGCTGGTCGGCCTCGATACCGGCGGCTTGAGCGAGGTCGTCGTGATCCGCGCCAGCCGTTCGATCCCGGCCAAGGACGTCGAGGACAGCGTTGCTTCCGCTCTGTCGCGGCAATTCAACCTCGGCGAGCCCAAGAACATCGCGGTGATTTTCGAGCGCGAACTGCGCACGATCCAGGTCGATCCGAATGCCAAAGGCGAGCCGCGCGTCGCGCGCGTTAATTACGACACCCGCACCGGCCGCTTCGATGCCACGCTTGAGATCCCGACCGGCGCCGTCAATCGCGGCATGCTGCGGCTCAGCGGCCGCGCCGTCGCAACCATCGATGTCGTCACCGTGCTGCGTCCGATCGAGCGCGGCGCCCTGATCAAAGACGGCGATGTGTCGGTCGAGCGCCGGCCCCGCGCCGATGCCGCCCGCGACCTCATCATCGAACGCGAACAGGCGGTCGGCTTTGCCGCACGCAATGCATTGCAGCCCGGCCGCCCGCTGCGCGCCGCCGATGTGATGAAGCCAGAACTGGTTCAGCGCAACGAGACCGTGACGCTGGTCTATGAAGTGCCGGGCGTCATGATCACGGTGCGCGGCAAGGCCATCGAGGGCGGCGCCGACGGCGACGTCATCAGCGTGCTCAACGAGCAATCCAAACGCACGGTGCACGGCGTCGTGGCCGGCCCCGGCCGCGTCGTCATTAGCACCACGTCGCGCAAGCTTGCGGCGAATCTTTCTTCGAGTGGTTCCAACACGCGCTAACGCAGTCCATGCGCAAGCAAAATGTGAAAGTGATACCGATGAATGTTCTTATTGTCATACGCCATGCGGTTTTGGCCACGATCACGGCTTCGCTGCTCAGCGGTTGCGCGGCCTTCGACCGGCTCAAGAACATCGGCGAGCAGCCGGCGCTCTCCGCGGTCGACAACCCGACGGCGCGGCCGGGCTACAAGCCGGTACAGATGCCGATGCCGGCGGCGCAGCCGGCCTCGTATAATCCAAATTCGCTGTGGCGAAACGGCTCGCGCGCCTTCTTCAAGGATCAGCGCGCCCACCAGATCGGCGACATCCTCACGGTCAAGGTCAACATTACCGACAAGGCCAACATCGCCAACGAGACGCAGCGCAGCCGCAAGAGCGAGGAAGATTCCGGCGTCGACAATTTCTTTGGCAAGAGCAAATTGCCGATCGTGAATTCGGCGCTGCCGACGCGCATCTTCACCGCCGATTCCAATTCCTCGAGCGACGGCAAGGGCTCGGTCAATCGCCAGGAGGCGTTGTCGACCAACGTCGCCGGCGTGGTGACTCAGGTGCTGCCGAACGGCAATCTGGTGATCGAGGGCCGGCAGGAAATCCGGGTCAACTTCGAAATCCGCGAACTGATCGTCGCCGGCGTGGTGCGCCCGGAGGACATCGAGAGCGACAACACCATCGACTCCAGCAAGATCGCGCAGGCCCGCATCGCCTACGGCGGCCGCGGCCAGATCACCGACGTGCAGCAGCCGCGCTACGGCCAGCAGGTGCTCGACGTGGTGCTGCCGTTCTAGTGTTTCGTAGCGTTCCCGCATCGTTCACCGCTCGTCCCCGCGAAAGCGGGGACCCAGAGTCAAATCTGCGGACGCGTGTTGTGGCTCTGGATTCCCGCTTGCGCGGGAATGAGCGGAGTTTGGATCGACTCAAGTGAAGTTATCTAGCGCCTAGTTTAACGACCTCCCCCGCCGTCTGTCGTCTCGCGAGCGATAGATGGCGTCAACGACGCGGCCTCCGGATGCTCCCCAGCCGGTGGCCGCGTTCGTTTTTGGTGGGGGAAGGCCACTCCGCCGTCATGCCCGGGCTTGACCCGGGCATCCACGCGTTCATATATTTTATCCATGAACGCCAAGGTCAAAATCGAGGTCGACGCGCAGACGGC
>JANMSH010000284.1:0-2133 GCA_031389105.1 Hyphomicrobiales bacterium | reverse complement strand
GTGATTCGCACCGGCCTGCGCCGGGATTGCGGCGCCCGGACCTTTGATGGCTGGTTGCGTCCGATAGCGCTTGGCGGCTTCGATTCGGACACTGCCACGCTCCGGCTGGAGCTTCCCTCTCAATTCATGGCCGATTGGGTGCAGACGCATTTCGCCGAGCGACTCGCGCTTGCCTGGCGCGCCGCGGTTCCGGCGATTCGCGAACTGGTGATCTCGGCGAGTGGCGACGCGCCGCGCACGTCAAGGACCGGCGATATTCCGGCGCCGGCGCCGGCTGCGGCGGAGCCGGCGGCTGCCGAGGAGGCGGGACCCTATGCGTCTCCGCTCGAGTCGCGCTATCGCTTCGAGACCTTCGTCGTCGGCAAGGCCAATGAGATGGCCTATAGCGCCGCGCAGACCCTCGCCACCGCCGAAAATGTCGCTTTCAATCCCTTGTTCCTCCACGGCGGCACCGGCCGGGGCAAGACCCATTTGCTGCATGCGATCGGCCATGAATTCCGGCGCCTGAGGCCGTCGGCCAAGATCATCTACATGTCGGCCGAAAAGTTCATGGTCGAATTCGTCGCCGCGCTGCGCGCGAACGAGACGATCGCCTTCAAGCAGCAGCTGCGCTCGGCCGACCTGCTGATGATCGACGATGTCCAGTTCATCGCCGGCAAGGAATCGACCCAGGAAGAATTCTTCCACACGATGAACGAGATTATCTCGGCGGGTCATCGGCTGGTGATCAGCTCGGACCGCGCGCCGCAGGATCTGGACGGCATCGAGCCGCGCATCCTCTCGCGTCTGTCCTGGGGCCTGGTGGCGGACATCAATGCGGCCGACCTTGAGCTGCGGCTCAACATCATCATCAAGAAGCTCGAGACGCTGCCCGAAGTCAGTGTCCCCGACGAAGTCGTCATGTTCCTTGCCAAGAGGATCAGCTCGAACGTGCGCGAGCTGGAAGGCGCGCTCAACCGGATCGCCGCTTATGCGGTGATGAGTGGCCGGACGATCGATGTCGACTTCACCAATGAAGTCCTCGCCAACCTGTTGCGCGCCAACCAGCGCCGCATCTCGATCGACGAGATTCAGGGCCGCGTCTCGGACCATTATCGTATCCGCAAGGCGGAGATGACCTCGGCCCGCCGTGCGCGCGAGGTGGCCCGGCCGCGCCAGGTCGCCATGTATCTGTCCAAGCAGCTGACGCCGCGTTCATTGCCCGAGATCGGACGCCGGTTCGGCGGCCGCGATCATACCACCGTGATCCATGCTGTGCGCCAGATCGAGAAATTGCGGCAGAGCGACCCCGAGCTGGATGCCGACATCCGGCTGCTGACTCGCCAGCTGGAGAGCTGAGCTTTCCCTGGACGGCGTCGGGCGGTGCCCTAGCTTGGTTTCAGGTCAGCGTGTCGGCTGTGCTGGCGGTGGCACCGTGATCTTTACTACCTCGCCGGACTTGCCGGGGAAGTTGGTGAACATCGCTTCGACGAGGTTCGGCACCAGCCGGGGAAGTTGGTCGGTGCGCGACCGCGCCCTGGCAGTGCCTTCGAACACTGCCTGGCCGTCCACTGTCCGCTTGATGTCCATCTCCACGAAGCTGGTGAACACAGTGTAGCTATCTATGTCGGGATAGGCATCGAACAGGAACGGATCGTGCCATCCCCAATAATAGGGACTTGGGTTGAAAATGGCGGTGCGCCAACGCCTGAGCGATGGCGAGCTGAAGACTCGACTCTGGCCGTTGTCGACGCCGTAATCCAGCTCCACGACAAGGTCGGCGCGCGCCGCGGCCGGGGCCTCGGTGAAGCCCTGTGCGATCAGCCGCTGGCGGACGAGTGCCGCATATTGGCCGAATTCGAGTCCGCCTCGGTTGCGCGGGTCAGCCGCCTGAATGGTAAAGCTCTGACCTTGCGGCGCGGACAAAACGTTGAAGCGGGAGACCTGCGTGGGCAAGCCGGTCACGCATCCTGCCAGCGCGAGAAACGCGGCAGGCATGGCGGCCATCACAAATTTCTTTGCAAAGGACATTCGATCCACCTTCTGTGTGACAGAGGCTGAATAAACAATGCGTTCTTGTCGTCAGAACGTGCTGAACCGGAGCTGAAGCCAGCTAGCCTCGCGGTAGCCCGAGAGCCCGATAGGCACCCTCGA
>JANMSH010000241.1:0-2284 GCA_031389105.1 Hyphomicrobiales bacterium | reverse complement strand
CGCCGCGCCTTCGGTGGTGGTGATGATGTAGGCCGCGGCGCGCGCCCTCGCCGCCTCGGGGATTTCGATGTCGCGCTTCGCATTGAGCGCCTTGGCGACAGTGTCGAGCGCCGCGAGCGCCTCGGGCGACGCGCCTTTGCGGAAATAGCCACCGGCGGTGGCGATGCGCAGACCCTCGATGCCCTTGTCGAGCGACGGCAGCGTCAGCTCAATGCCGCGATCGACGCAAGCCGCGTCCTCGGCGTCAAAGCCCTGCATGGCGTCATAGCTCAGCGCCAGATCGCGCGTCGAGCGCGCGAACGGCCCAAGATGATCGAGGCTGGCGACAAACGGAAAGCTGTTGGCGCGCGTCAGACGGCCATAGGTCGGCTTCAGACCGAAAATGCCGCACAGCGACGACGGCACTCTAATTGACCCGTTTGTATCCGAGCCGAGCGCCAGCGACACCAGGCCGCCGCCGACCGCGGTGCCTGAGCCGCCGGATGAGCCGCCGCTCATGCGCGTGATGTCGTGCGGATTGCGCGACGGACCGTCGTGCACGTTCTCGCCGGTAAAGTCGTAGGCGTATTCGCCCATGTTCAGCGCGCCGACCAGAACGGCGCCGGCGGCTTCCAATCGCGCAATGAGGGGCGAGTCTGCTTTCGCCCGCGGATGCGCGCGGTTGATCTTGGAGCCGGCGACGGTCGCAATGCCGGCGATGTCAAAGAGGTTTTTGACGGCAAAAGGAACGCCGGCAAGCGGCAGCTTCGATTTGTCGGCGGCGTCGATCTTCTTTGCTTGGGCGCGGGCGCGATCCGCCGTGACGGCCGTGAACGCATTGAGCGTCGGGTTGAGCTTTTCGATACGCGCCAATGCGGCTTCTGTCACGCTTGACGCGCTTGTCTTGCCCGATGCGACCTCCTTGGTGATGTCGCCGGAATTCGCCCAGTTCAAATCGTTCGTCATGATGTCAGGCCTTGAAAATCGGCGCGGGCTCGGCCGTGTCGGGCAACGGAAATTCGGCGACCATACTGCCGAGCTTCAGACTGACCTCGAGGTTGGCCTTGATCGATGGTTGCCAGGCCGGCTCCAGCGGCAAATCGAGCGCGGCCGCCGCGGCAGCGATAAAGTCGTCGAGCGGGGATGCGGCCATGCGTGAAGTCCTTTCGGAACAAGAGAAGCAAATTCGCTGCCAATGGGGCAAGGTCAATAGGCCTTCTCCCTCGCCCCGCTCCCTCCGCCGTCATTGCCGGGCTTGACCCGGCAATCCATGAGCGGGTGCTTCATTAATAGGCTTACGTAAGAGCGCCATCGATGCAACTAAGTCATGGATACCCGGGTCAAGCCCGGGCATGACGGAGTGGTGGATGCGGGGGACGACAGCTAGGCCACAGCCGCCGCCACCCTTGCCCCGAACGCATCCGTCCCGAGCTTGCCGCCCAGATCCGGCGTGCGGCCGTCGGGCGTGGCGATGACGCGGTCGAGCGCGGCTTCGATCGCCGCTGCTGCTTTGATCAGTCTGTCTTCGTTGCGCCGCTCGCCGAGCCAGGCAAGCAGCATTGCCGCCGAGCCGATCAGCGACGACGGGTTGGCGATGTTTTTGCCGGCGATGTCGGGCGCCGAGCCGTGCTGCGCCTGCGCCACGCCGTATTGGTCGCCGGCATTGACCGACGCCGCCAGCCCCAGGCTGCCGGCGATCTCGGACGCTTCGTCCGACAGAATGTCGCCGAACATATTGGTGGTGACGATGACGTCGAACACGCCGGCGTCGCGGATCAAGAGCGCCGCCATGGCGTCGATGAGGCGCTCTTCGTATGCGACCACCGGATACTTCGCCGCCACCGCGCGGGTGCATTCCAGATAAAGCCCGTCGGACACGCGCAGCACATTGGCCTTGTGCACGCAGGTCACGTGTCTGCGCCGCTGCATCGCCAGCTTGAACGCCGTCTCGGCAATGCGCATCGAGCCTTCGCGCGTCACCTTGCGCACGGCGAGCGCGATGTCCTTCGTCGGCATGAACTCGCCGGAGCCCATGAACATATTGCGGTCGGCGTAGAAGCCTTCGGTGTTCTCGCGCACGACGACCAGATCGACGGCCTTGCCGCAGCGCGGCGGGAAGCCATCGCGCGAACGCGCCGGACGGATGTTGGCGTAAAGATCGAGGCGCTTGCGCAATTCGCCGGACGGATTGAGCCCGCCTTGGTCGCGCGGCGGATAGTCATTATGTGAAACAGGACCGAGCAGCACGCCATCAGCGGCCTTGGCCGCCGTCTCGACCGCATCGGGGAACGTGGTGCCGGTCGCC
>JANMSH010000222.1:0-11262 GCA_031389105.1 Hyphomicrobiales bacterium | reverse complement strand
CGCGTCGGTCATTTCCGGATTTTGTTTCTTGATCAGAGCGTTTCCCGGCCGGCTGTCACCATAGAGATAGTGGTACCAGCCGATCGCCGAAGCGTCGACGAAGCGCTGCACCAGATCGGGCCGCTTCTCGACGAGGTCGCGCCTTGTTTCGATCAGAGTCGAATAGGCGTTGAAGCCCTCATCCGCGAGTAGAAATACTTTCGGCTTGAAACCACCCTGTGTCTCGATCGCGAAGGGCTCGGAGGTGACGTAGCCCTGCATCGCGGAATTCTTGTCGGTCAGAAACGGCTGCGCGTTGAAGGTGTAGGGCTTTACTTTCATTTCATCAAACCCGAAATCGGCTTTCAGCCATTGAAAGTAAGTGACCATTCCCTCTTGCGAGACGAACAGCGTCAGCTTCTTGAGATCGTCGAATGTGCGGACGTTCGGATGCGCGACCAGCACCTGAGGATCCTTCTGAAAGATCGCAGCCACCGCGACAGTCGGGATGTTGTGTTCGACCGCGTCGAAGGATTGCAGCGTGTTGGCGCTCATGAAGAAGTCGAGCCTGCCGATCGGCAGCAAGATGCGGTTGTTCACGTTCGGCCCGCCCGGCACGATGGTGACGTCGAGGCCGTATTTCGCATAGGTGCCGTCGGCGACCGCTTGGTAGAAGCCGCCGTGCTCGGCCTGCGCCACCCAATTGGTGCCGAAACGGACTTTGTCCTGCGCCAATGCGGGCATTGCCAGCGCGGAAAGCACGCCGGCAATGATGAAAGAAAGGGGATTACGCCCACTGGAGTTGCCGAATGCGGTCCACATTCGGTTACATTACCGCAATTACAGCCCGGGGGACAAAGATGGACGCGGATGTCAAGACGGAAAGCTCGGACAAGCGGCTCAACAATCTAGTCGCGGTCACGGTGGTTATGCTGTCGGTATTCATGGCGGTGTCTAACATCAAGGGCGGCAATATCGGCCAGGCCATGCAGAAGGCTAAGGCCGACTCGGTCGACGCCTGGGCGGAATATCAAGCCGCCCGCATCAAACTGCACGTCGACGAGAATGGGCTGGCGCAACTGCGGCTGCTGGAAACCGCCGGCAATTTCGACCGCGCCCTCGCCGCCAAACAAGCGGAAGGATACCAAGCCGATATCAAGAAATATGAAGGCCGATCGAAAGAAACCCGCGCCAAGGCCGAGAGGCTGGAGCATGAGTACGAACAGCTCAACTTCCGCGACGACCAGTTCGACATGTCGGATGCTTTAATGTCGATCGCCATCGCGGTATCGGCGGTAGCCGCTCTGATCGAAAGCTTTGCGATGCTCTATTTCGCATGGGGCACAGGCGGCATCGGGATTGCCTTTTGGATTGCCGGCTTCGCCGGGCTCAATTTCCGGCCCGAATGGCTGGCACAACTTTTAGGGACCTGATCCAGAAAACTCTTTGTTTGCGCATGATCTTTATCCGAAAACCGGTACCCACTTTTCGGGATCAAGCGCTTGAACCTTTTCCGCTCCCTCCGCGACTGATTGGTACGCGGCCATGATGGCCGCCCCAATTCAAACCGGATGGAGCCCGCCATGACCAAACTTTCGAACAAGACCGCCGCCGCCGCCCTCGCCGCCCTGACCCTCGCCACCACCTTCACTGCCATTGGCGGCGAAGCCCAGGCCCGCCCGCGCTTCGGCGCCGTCGGGTTCGGCATTGCCGCCGGCCTGCTGGTTGGCGCCGCGGTCGCCTCCAACTCCTACTACTACGCGCCCGGCTACCGCGATTGCCGCTACGTCGAGCGCATGGACCGCTGGGGCAACCTGCGCACCATCCGGGTTTGCGACGTCGCCCCTTACTGATTGACGAAGTGCGGTCGGCGCGAGCCCCCGTCCATCCCAGCGCCGATCCGAAAGACCCGCCCGGAGTTTCCCCCAACTCCAGGCGGGTCGCATCATGACAGTTTTATAATCATTCTAACTTGCAATACCGAGTTAGGAATGGTGCAATGAGAATCTGAGCAACTGAAGTTGCCGTAGTTTCGGGGGCGTGGCGACACGCAAGACATGAAACCGACCTTCCATGTGCCGCCGCTTGCGTGGCTTATTTTCGTTCTTACGCTTGGGCTTCCCTTCGCGCTGTTGGCGGCAAAGCCCGCAGCCGCCGACGGCGCCTTCGCGGTCGACAGCACCGACTTCGGCAAGCCGGGCGAGTGCAAAGTCGAATCCTGGATGTCGGCCGCGGCCAACCGCGACATCATCGCTGCGCTCGCGCCCGCCTGCGTCGTCAAGCTCGGCATCCCGGTTGAATTCAGCAGCCAGTTGCAGCGCTCACGCTCCGATGAAGTCTGGAGCACCAGCGGCACCGCTAAAGTCAAAACCAATATCATTCCGCTCGAGAAAAAAATCTTCGGCGTCGGCATTGCCGGCGGCATAAGTTGGGATTTGATCACCGGCGCCTATACCGGCGGCTTCATCTACGTGCCGGTGACTTTCGCGCTCCGCGAAGATTTGCGCCTCAATGTGAATGGCGGCTGGCAGTACGACAACGTCAACAAGATCCCCTATCTGACCTGGGGCGCGAGCTTCGAATGGGAGTTCGTTAAGAAATTCACGCTGATCGGCGAGGTCTACGGCCAGAGCGGCCGGTTGCCGGCAACGGAGCCGGACGACGCTCCAGCGCCCAATTCAATTCGTGAACCGAGAACCCAGCTCGGACTGCGTTTCACGCCGAAGGAGAATGTCGACATCGACGTGATCTGGGGGCGCAACATCACCGGCGAATGCGCAACCGGCTAACCTTGGGCGTCAATTATCGCTTTTAATGTGTTTAGAGGGGATGGAAGTATGAGGAAAAGTTTCGCCAAAAATCCACTGCGTGGCCCGACCGTTAGTGGAAGAGGAATGCTTCGTATGATTAGCGTTCTTCGGCCGCTGACGATCACGCTATCATTTTTTCTGCTCACGCTCCCCGGCTGGGCCGAGGAGAAGGACCCGCGCACCGCGGCGGGTGTGCAAGACAATTCATTCCTGATCGAGGAAGCCTACAACCAGGAGGCTGGCGTCGTTCAGCATATCGCCAGCCTTCGACGGCAGAACCGCGATTGGTATTTCAACTTCACGCAGGAATGGCCGCTTGGCAGTCAGACCCACCAGTTTTCCTACAGCGTGCCCTATTCCTGGATTCGCACCGAGGAGGGTCGCGTGCGCGGGATTGGCGATGCGCAGATCAATTACCGTTTCCAGGCGCTGACGGAGGGCGATGGCGTCCCCGCATTCGCGCCGCGCCTGAGCTGGATTTTTCCCAGCGGCAACAAGGAAAAAGGCACCGGCGTCGGATCGCACGGCCTTCAGGTCAATCTGCCGGTCAGCAAGATCGTCAGCGATCGTGTCACCTTGCACGGAAATGCCGGCGTCACGACCTACTTCAACGTCGATGGCAAGCGGCCAACGAACTACAATCTCGGAGGCAGTGCTGTCTATGCCGTGAACCGCGATTTCAATCTCATGCTGGAGTCGCTGGGCGAATGGACCGAATCGGTCAACGAATTGCGTGAGATCGAACGCGAGTTTCGCTTCACCGTGTCGCCTGGATTTCGCCAAGCATTCAATTTGGATGCCGGCCAGCTTGTCGTCGGATTGGCTACACCGGTTGGCTTTGTGAATGGCAACAGGCCGGATTACGGCGTGTTGCTCTATTTGTCGTTCGAGCACAGTTTCCTGAAAAAAGCCAAGTAACGGACGAACGGAAGCAATAATCAGCCTCGCCCTGCCGCCAAGCTCATCGCCAGCACCCGCGCAACATGCAGCGGCGCGCGATCGGTACCGTCGTGGATCTGATGGCGGCATGAGGTGCCGTCGGTGACGATCAACGTATCGTCGTCCGCTTTGCGCACCGCCGGCAGCAGCGACAGTTCGCCCATCTTGAGCGAGACATCGATGGTGGCCGCGTCATAGCCGAACGATCCGGCCATGCCGCAGCAACTCGACTCCACAGTTTCCACCGATAGCTCCGGGATCATCTTCAACGTGCTCTGCACCGCACCCATGGCGTCGAATGCCTTCTGATGGCAGTGGCCGTGCAGCAGTGCTTTTTGCGGCAGCGCTCCGAGCGGCAGCTTCAGTCGTCCGGCTTTCTGTTCGCGGGCAAGGAATTCCTCCAGCAAGAATGCGTTCGCGGCCAGAGCGTTAGCCGCCTCGCCCTTTAGCAGCGCCGGCAATTCATCGCGGAAGCCAAACAGGCAGCTTGGCTCCAGACCGATCACCGGAACGCCTCGCATCACGTAAGGCGTCAGCGCATCGAGCGTGCGTTGCATTTCGGCACGCGCCTGATCGACCGCGCCGACAGATAAAAAAGTCCGGCCGCAGCACAAGGGGCGCTTGCCGTCCTTGGCCTGCACGGCGTGCACGCGATAGCCGCCCGCGATCAGCACGCTCATCGCCGCTTCGAGATTCTCGCGTTCGAAATAGCGGTTGAAGGTGTCGGCGAACAGCACGACCTCGCGTACCGGCTCGCCGGCTTTGGCGTAAGGCCAGTCGGAACGATCCTGATAAATGTCCTTGCGCCATTTCGGCAGGCTGCGCCGCGTCGAGAATCCGGCAAAGCGTTCCGATACCCGACGCAAGAAAGGACTGCTATCGCGCCAATTGAACCAGGACGGATACCGCGCGGCGAAGGGCGCAAAGCGTGGCAGCCAGCCGACCAGCCGGTCGTGCAGCGACAGGCCGTGTTTGGCGGCGCGCGCGGCCTGAACCTCGATCTTCATGCGCGCCATGTCGACGCCGGTCGGGCATTCGCGGCGGCACGCCTTGCAGGACACGCACAGGCTCAGCGTCTCCGCCATCTCGTCGGAGGCGAGCGCATCCGGGCCAAGCTGACCCGAGATCGCCAGCCGCAACGAATTAGCACGGCCGCGGGTTACGTCGCGCTCGTCGCGGGTGACGCGATAGCTCGGACACATCGCGCCGCCGGAAAGTTTCCGGCAGGCGCCGTTGTTGTTGCACATCTCGATGGCGCCCTGAAAACCGCCGCCGGAGCCTGGAAACGCCGACCAGTCGAGGTGCGTCTTGACGTCTTCGCCGCGATAGCCGGGCTTGTTGCGGAACAGACTACGGTCATCGAACTTCGGCGGCCGCACCACCTTGCCGGGATTGTACAGTCCGTTCGGATCGAAGCGGTCCTTCACCTCCTCGAAAGCGCGCGCCAGCCGCGAGCCGAACATCGGCTCGTTGAACTCCGAACGCACCAGCCCGTCGCCGTGTTCGCCGGAATGCGAACCTTTGTATTCGCGCACCATGGCGAAGGCCTCTTCGGCAATCGCGCGCATGGCGTGAACATCTTTGTCCAGCCGCAGGTTCAGAACCGGCCGCACATGCAGACAGCCGGAGCCTGCATGCGCGTACCAGGTGCCGCGCGTGCCGTTGCGTTCGAAAATTTCAGTGAGCCGCGTGGTGTAGTCCGCAAGATGTTCGAGCGGCACCGCGCAATCCTCGACGAAGGAAACGGGCTTCCGCGACTCCTTCATCGACATCATGATGTTGAGGCCCGAGGTGCGCACGTCGGTGATCGCGGCTTGCAGTTCGGGATTGAGCACCTCGACGACGCCGCCCCACTTCGCGCCGCTGTTGCCCCAGTTGAAACCGAGATCGCCGATCAGTTCCTTGAGTTGACGCAGACGGCGCAGATTCTCCTCATGATCGTCCTCGCCGAATTCGACCAGCAGGATCGCGGCCGGCGTTTCGCGCACGAAGCGTTCCAGCGTCGGACGGAAGATATCGATCGCGCGCGCCAGTTCGATCATGGTCTGATCGATGAGTTCGACCGCGATAGGCTTGAGCCGCACGATGTGCTGCGCGCAATTCATCGCCTCATAGAAACTGCCGAAGTGCACGGCACCGACCGCGCGGCGGCCAAGCAACGGCGACAGCTTCAATTCGATGCGAGTCGAGAAACCGAGCGTGCCCTCGCCACCGACCAGGATGTGCGCGAGGTTGATGTCGTTCTTTCCGGGCACTAAAGCGTCGAGATTGTAGCCGCCAACGCGGCGCTGCACTTTGGGAAATCGCGTGGCGATCTCGTCCGCCTCGCGGGCGCCGATGGCGAGCAAGTCCGCCGCCAACGGCCGCAGCGCCGCCGGAACGTCGTCGAGGCTGCCGCCGATGCGGCCGAAATGCGCCTTGGTGCCGTCCGCCAGCAATGCGTCGATGGCGATCACGTTGTCGCGCATGGTGCCGTAACGCAGCGAACGGCCGCCGCAGGAATTGTTGCCGGCCATGCCGCCGATGGTGGCGCGCGACGAGGTCGAGATATCGACCGGAAACCACAGACCGTGCGGCTTGAGCTGGCGGTTCAAGTCGTCGAGCACGATGCCCGGCTCGACCGTGCAGGTGCGGCCCTTGACGTCGAGTTCGAGAATTTTGGTCAGGTATTTGGAGCAATCGACGACCAGCGAGGAGCCCACCGCCTGACCGGACTGCGAGGTGCCGCCGCCGCGCGCCAGCACGGTGGCGCCCTCACCACGGGCAATGCCTATCGCACGTTCGGCTTCTTCTATCGTGCGCGGCACGACCACGCCGACCGGCATGATCTGGTAGTGGGATGCATCGGCTGCATAACGGCCGCGATTAAAGCGGTCGAAATGCACCTCGCCGCTCAATTCGGCCTTCAGCCGCCGCTCCAGGCCGGGCATTACCAGCGCCACGGCATCGCTCCTTGTCGCGCCCAAAGCCTGTTACGCATGAAAGGCTTATTTACCGATGCGGAAAACCGCTTGACCGCACTGTTACATTCATAGTTCAACGCCACAAGCGCCGCTCCCTGGCCGGGACCGCGCGGGCGGCAGAGCCACGCCAAATTATCCCAAGCCGCGATTTTTAGGAGCGAATGCTATGGCGAAGAATTCCTCGCGTCCGGTTGGCCGTCATTTCCTGCAAATTCCAGGACCAACGCCTGTGCCCGATCGTATCTTGCGGGCGATGGATACGCCGGTCATCGACCACCGCGGTCCGGAATTCTCCAAGCTCGCCAAGAAGTGCCTCGACGGCATCAAGACCATTTTCAAGACCACCAATCCGGTGATCATCTACACCGCGACCGGCACCGGCGCCTGGGAAGGCGCGCTCGTCAACACGCTGTCGCCCGGCGACAAAGTGCTGATGGTCGAGACCGGCCAGTTCGCCGCACTGTGGAAGAAAATGGCCGAGAAGCTCGGCATCAAGCCTGAGTTCATCACCAGTGACTGGCGCAACGGCGTCGACGTCAAGGCGATCGAAGCCAAGCTGCGCGACGACAAGAACAAAGAGATCAAGGCGGTCTGCGTTCTGCACAACGAGACCTCGACCGGCGCGCTGTCGCCGATACCGGACGTGCGCAAGGCGATCGACGCCGCCGGCCATCCGGCGCTGCTGATGGTCGACACCATCTCGTCGCTCGCCTCGGCCGACTATCGTCACGACGAATGGGGCGTCGACGTTTCCGTCGGCGGCGCCCAGAAGGGTCTGATGCTGCCACCCGGCATGTCGTTCAACGCCATCAGCGACAAGGCCATCGCCGCCAACAAGACCTCCACGCTGCCGAAGTCGTTCTTCGCCTGGGACGAGATGCTGGCGATGAACAAAATCGGCTTCTTCCCCTACACGCCCGGCACCCAGATGCTGCACGGGCTGGCCGCCGGCATCGAGATGCTGCACGAAGAAGGCCTCGACAACGTGTTCGCCCGTCATCTGCGGCTGGCCGAAGCGACCCGCCGCGCGGTGAAAACGTGGGGCCTGGAAAACCTCAACAAGAACGCCAGCCAGTATTCGCCGACCATCACCGCGATCATGATGCCCGAGGGCCACGACGCCGACGCGTTCCGCGCGTTGGCGCTGGAGCACTTCAACATTTCCTACGGCGCCAGCTTCGGCGCCTACGCGGGCAAATACTTCCGCATCGGCCACTTGGGCGATATCAACGACGGTACGCTGATCGGCGCGCTCGGCATCACCGAGATGGCGCTGCAACTGGCCAACGTGCCGATCAAGAAGGGTGGCGTGCAGGCGGCGATGGATTATTTGACCTCCGCGCACGGCGCGGGCGCCAAGCAGGCGGCGGAGTAAAGAGCCGCGTCATCGCCGATCTCTCAATCGGTCATCGCCGGGCTTGAGGGCGTGTCGGCTTCCAACACCCTTCTGATAAACTCCGTCACCGCCTTCAACGTCGCTTCCGGCGCTTCGCGCTGCGGCACGTGCTTGGCGCCAGGCAAAAGCGCGACCTCGACCGGACACGTGCATTCCTCCTGCGCGATCTCGATCTGGCGCACCGTGCCGTATTGATCGCCCTCGCCTTGGACGATCAGCACCGGCACGCGGATGTAAGCCAGGAATTCGGTAAGATTCCATTGGCGGAAATCACCTTTAAGCCAGACGTCGCTCCAGCCATGCACCGTGGCGTCGACATCGGCGTGGTAGCGCGCCAGCCGCGCGCGCAAATCCGTAGTGTCGTAGGCCTTCCGCATTTCCGCGATCGACGCGATGGTGACCTCCTCGACGATAAAATGCGGCGCGATCAGGACGATGCCGCCGACGCGGTGATCCTGATGCGAGCCGCCATAGATCGCGGCAATCGACGCGCCGTCGCTGTGGCCGACCAGCAGGCCGCGCTGGAAGCCGATGGCGTCGAGGATTTTCGGCAGCGTGGCTTGAGCTTCCGTGTGCATGAACGATATCGGCCGCGGCAGCTTGGCCGGACTGGATTGGCCGTAGCCTTCGCGCGAAGTGACGAAGACGCCCAGCCCGGTCGCTTCTTGCAGTCTGTCGGGAAAGTCGCCCCACATGCCGACGCAGCCAAGGCCTTCGTGCAGCATGATCAGCGTTGGCGCCTGATCAGGCCGCGGCCCGACCATGCGGAATTCGAGGCGCTGGTCGCCGATGGCGAGGAAGCCGGTGTCGGGAAGGGTCATGCGTTTATTGTTCGGCCCTTAGCTTGAAGCGCTGTATCTTGCCGGTCGCCGTCTTCGGCAATTCGCTACGAAACTCGATCCAGCGCGGATATTTGTACGGCGCCAGTTTCTGCTTGCAGTGCTCCTGCAACGCCTTCATCAGCGCGTCGCTCGCTTTGTCCGGGACTTTAAGCACGACGAAGGCCTTCGGCTTCACCAGCTTCTGGTCGTCGTTCCAGCCGACCACCGCGGCCTCCAGCACGTCCGGGTGCGACGACAGCGCCGCCTCGACTTCGAACGGCGAGACATACATGCCCGAGACTTTCAGCATGTCGTCGGCGCGGCCGCAGCAGACGAAATAGCCGTCGGCATCCTCGATGTACTTGTCGCCGCAGCGAGTCCACTCGCCGCGAAAGGTATCGCGCGATTTCTCGCGGTTATTCCAGTACATCAGCGCAGCTGTCAGCCCGCGCACGTAAAGCTCGCCGATCTCGCCTTGCTTTGCCGGATTGCCATCCTCACTCATCAGCTTGATCTCGTAGCCCGGCACGCCTTTTCCCGTTGTGCCGTATTTATTCTGACCCGGCCGGTTGGTGAGAAAGATGTGCAGCATTTCAGTGGTGCCGAGGCCGTCGGAAATTTCGACGCCGTAGCGGGCGAAGAAATTCTTTGCGACTTCTTCCGGCAAGGCTTCGCCGGCGGACTGGCAACGGCGCAGCTTCACTTCATCCTTCTTCGGCGCGTTCGGGCTGTTGAGAAACGCTGCGTAGAACGTCGGCACGCCGAAGAATACGGTGATCGGATGCTTGCGCAGCAGGTCCGCGACGCCATCCGGCGTCGGCCGGTCGCCGAGCAGCACCGTGGTGGCCCCCACCGACATTGGAAACGTCATGGCGTTGCCGAGGCCGTAAGCGAAAAACAATTTCGCCACCGAATAGACCACGTCGTTCTCTTTGAGGCCGACGACCGGCGTGCCGTAGAGGTCGGCGGTCAGCTTCAGGCTGGCGTGGCAATGGACGGCGCCTTTCGGCTTGCCGGTCGAACCCGAGGTGTAAAGCCAGAACGCCATGTCGTCGGCCGTGGTCGGCGCGGTGTAGCGCTCCGGTTCGTCCGAGCCGATGACGTCTTCGAATAAACGATAACCTTTGGCGTCACGTTTTTGCGGCGTCTCGCCCGAGACAATGACATGCTCAAGATCGAGGCTTTCCGCGATCAGCTTCTCGAATCTGGAAAACAGCGCTTCCGACACCACCAGACATTTGGCGCGGCTGTCGGCCAGCATGAAACGGTAATCGTCCTCGGTCAGCAGCGTGTTGACCGGCACGGCGACGATGCCGCTCTTGAGGCAGCCGAGAAACGCGGTCGGCCAGTCGATGGTGTCGGTGAGCGCCAGCAGCACGCGCTCTTCGCGCTTGATGCCGAGACCGCGCAAGCCGGCGCCGAAGCGCGCGACGCGGTCGGCGAGCTGCCCATAGGTCGTAACGCCGCGCACATCGATGTAAGCCGGCTTGCTGGCACGGCCGGCATCGAGATTGCGCTGCAGGACATCGGCGGCGAAATTGTAATCGCGTGGGATTGCGCCCACCAACTCCGCGCCGCTTGCGTCTGCCGCACGCACATTGGCGACGGTCATTTTATTCCCCTCCCGAGACGTTTCCGTATTATGCAGGTGCGACGAAGAGGCCGCAATGACGGTCGAATCCTATCAAGGCGATTGGGGAGCGAAATTCATGATCTTCAGCCGGGACCGCATTCTGACCACCCATGTCGGCAGCCTGCCGCGCAACGAGAAGCTGTCCGACCTGCTGCTGCGCCAGGAAGCCGGCGAGACTTTCGACGCCAAGGAAATGGCGGCGGAAATGGACAAGGCTGTGAGCCACGTCGTCGACAAACAAGTTTCGGCCGGCATCGACATCGGCAATGATGGCGAACAGCAGCGCGTCGGCTTCCAGACTTACGTGCCGCAGCGTATGTCGGGCTTTGCCGGCATCTCGAAGCGCCGCCGCGGCAAGGAGTTCGAGGAGTTTCCCGAACTGGTCGCGAGCCTGATGCGGCGCTTCCCGCATGTCAGCAAGCAGCAGAACGCGCCGGAATGCCAAAGTGAACTGAAATATCTCGACATCAAGCCGATCGAGAGCGAACTGGCGCGCTTCAAGAAAATCGCCGGCACTAAATTCAGCGAACAGTTCATGACCGCGCCGTCACCTGGCATCGTCTCGACCACGATGCTCAATGCGTTTTACGATTCGCATGACGCTTACTTGGCCGCGATCGCGCGCGAGATGCGCAACGAATATCTGGCGATCCACAAGGCCGGGCTGATTCTTCAGATCGACGCGCCGGATCTCGCCATGGACCGCACCATGATGTACCGC
>JANMSH010000188.1:0-2416 GCA_031389105.1 Hyphomicrobiales bacterium | reverse complement strand
GGCGGAGCAGGGCGCACGGCTCGGCTTTGCAGTCGACATCGTCCCGCCGCTGGAAGACGAAGGCCGGCCGGTGTCGTCCGGCGAGGTGCGCGCCGCGCTCTCCAAGGGCCGCGTGGTGGAGGCGGCCGAACTGCTCGGCGCACCGTGGTTCACCTCCGGCGAAGTCATCCACGGCGAGAAGCGCGGGCGCGAGCTCGGCTTTCCCACCGCCAATCTCAAGCTCGATCCGTCCTGCGGGCTCAAGCACGGCATTTACGCGGTGCGGGTCGCTATCGACGATATGCGATATGACGGCGTCGCCAGTTTCGGCGTGCGGCCGATGTTCGACGACGGCGCGCCGCTCTTGGAAGTGTTTCTGTTCGACTTCGATGGCGACCTCTATGGCCAGACCGTCGACGTGGCGTTCATCGGCTGGATCCGGCACGAGCAGAAGTTCGGCTCGGTCGAGATCCTCAAGCGCCACATGCTGGCCGACGTCAGCCAGGCCCGCGACGCGCTCAAGCGCGCCGGCAAGGCGTTTCCGCTGTTGGGCGAGGTTTAACCTCCGAAAAGACGGTGGTTTGCGGCTTTCCGACACGGAATCAGCCTGCTACATAGCCCCGCATGACGAAGCCCAATACCCCAACATTGCGCGATTATTCCGAGACATTGTTCCTGCCGCAGACAGATTTTCCGATGCGCGCCGGCCTGCCGCAGAAGGAGCCGGAAATCCTGGCGCGCTGGGCCAAGGACGACCTCTACGGCCAGTTGCGCGCCGCGTCGAAGGGCCGCGAGAAATTCGTGCTGCATGACGGCCCGCCTTACGCCAACGGCAACATCCACATCGGCCACGCGCTCAATAAGATTCTCAAGGACGTCGTAACGCGCAGCCAGCAGATGCTCGGCTACGATTCAAACTACGTGCCGGGCTGGGACTGCCACGGCCTGCCGATCGAATGGAAGATCGAGGAAGAAAACTACCGCTCCAAGAACAAGCCGAAGCCGAACTTCTCCGATCCGGCGGCGATGGTCGCGTTCCGCCAGGAGTGCCGCGCCTATGCGCAACGCTGGCTCGAAGTGCAGCGCGACGAATTCAAGCGCCTCGGCGTCGAAGGTGACTGGGATCATCCTTACACGACGATGAGCTTTCCGGCCGAGGCGCAGATCGCGCGCGAGCTGATGAAGTTCGCCGCCAACCAGACTTTGTATCGCGGCAGCAAGCCGGTGATGTGGAGCGTGGTCGAGAAGACCGAGCTCGCCGAAGCCGAGATCGAATATGATGATTACACCAGCGATACGGTGTGGGTGAAGTTTCCGGTTGTGGCCGCGCCAAAGTCTGGCTGGATCAGTGTTGATTTTGACGAAGACGAGAATCTTCTTCCACCGCGCCCCGAGGAACTGCAGACGCTCGTCAACGACACGCAACTTCTGCAAAGGGCGTCGGTGGTCATTTGGACAACGACCCCTTGGACGCTACCGGGCAATCGGGCGATCAGCTTCTCGGAAAAAATCTCTTATGGTCTTTATAAAGTCACCGAAGCGCCTGACGGCAATTGGGCCAAGGTTGGAGACACCTTCATTCTTGCGAATAAGCTAGCCCCTGATGTTTTCAAACAGGCGAAAGTTGTCGCCGAAAAGCTGATGAGCGTGCCGCCATCCGTTTTGCGCAGTATGATGTGTTCGCATCCCTTGAAATCTTTGGGCTACGATTTCGACGTTCCGCTGCTGTCGGGCGACCACGTCACCGACGATACCGGCACGGGCTTCGTGCACACCGCGCCGGGTCACGGCCGCGAGGACTTTGAAGTGTGGACGGCAAATCGCGCCACGCTGGAAGCGCGCGGCATCAATCCGGCCATTCCTTATACCGTCGATGAGAACGGCGCGCTGACCGAAGCCGCGCCGGGCTTCACCGGCAAGCGCGTCATCAACGACAAGGGCGAGAAGGGCGACGCCAACAACGCCGTGATCGCGGCGCTGGCGGAAGCCGGCAACATCATCGCGCGCGGCCGACTGAAGCATCAATATCCGCACTCGTGGCGCTCGAAGAAGCCGATCATCTTCCGCAACACGCCGCAGTGGTTCATTGCGATGGACAAACCTCTGCCTCACGATGTGGCAGGCAGTGCCGCCAAATTAATGCTGCTCGATAAAGAAAATTCGATCCGCAATTTAGCGCTGCTTGCGATAAAGCAAACGCGTTGGGTTCCATTACAAGGTGAAAACCGCATCACCGGTATGATCGCCGGCCGTCCCGATTGGGTGATCTCGCGCCAGCGCGCCTGGGGCGTACCGATCGCCGTCTTCATCATGGAAAAGCCGGACGGCTCAGTCGACATTCTCGACGATCCGGACGTCAGCGTGCGCATCGTCGAGTCCTTCGAGGCCGAAGGCGCGGATGCCTGGTACAAGGAAGGCGCGCGCGAGCGTTTCCTCG
>JANMSH010000170.1:0-1906 GCA_031389105.1 Hyphomicrobiales bacterium | reverse complement strand
GCACATGAAGATGAAGCTGCGCATGACGCCCGACCAGGTGTTCGAGCAGGCGCAGCTCGCGGTGCGTTACGCGAAGAAGGCCTGCCCGGACGTGGAGTTTTCGCCCGAGGACGCGAGCCGCTCGGAGCCGGATTTCCTCTGCCGCGTGATCGAAGCGGTGATCAGGGAAGGCGCGACGACCATCAACATTCCGGACACGGTCGGCTACGCCGTGCCGGAACAGTTCGGCGAGATGATCCGCTCGCTGCGAGAAAGGATTCCCAATTCCGACAAGGCGGTTTGGAGCGTGCATTGTCACAACGACCTGGGCATGGCGGTGGCGAATTCGCTCGCCGCGGTGCGCATCGGCGGCGCGCGCCAGATCGAATGCACGGTCAATGGGCTCGGCGAGCGCGCCGGCAACACCTCGCTGGAAGAGGTGGTCATGGCACTGCGTACCCGGAAAGACTTTTTTAAATTGGAAACCAGGATCGATACGACGCAAATAGTGCCGGCATCGCGGCTTGTCTCACAGATCACCGGTTTCGTGGTGCAGCCGAACAAGGCGGTAGTCGGCGCGAACGCCTTCGCGCACGCCTCCGGCATCCACCAGGACGGCGTGATCAAGGCACGTGAAACTTACGAGATCATGACCGCCGAGGACGTGGGCTGGGCGGCCAACAAGATCGTGCTCGGCAAGCTCTCGGGCCGCACCGCGTTCAGGCAACGCCTCAAGGAACTCGGCGTCGAGCTCGACAACGACGACGGCTACAACAAGGCCTTCCAGCGCTTCAAGGACCTGGCCGACAAGAAGGCCGACATCTTCGACGAGGACCTGCTCGCGCTGGTGGCGCAGGAAGCCGGCACGTCGGGCGAGGAAGAGTGGGGTCTGGTGTCGATGAAGCAGGGCAGCGGAACTTCAGAGAAGCCGTTCGCCTCCCTGGTCCTGAAAGCAAAAGCTTCTGAAGTAAAAGCCGAGTCCCATGGCGACGGTCCCGTCGACGCCACGTTCAAGGCGATCGAATCGGTGGCGAAAAGTGGCGCCGAGCTGCTTTTGTTTTCGGTGAACGCCGTGACGCAGGGCACCGAGAGCCAGGGTGAAGTCACCGTGCGGCTGTCCAAGGGCGGGCGCATCGTCAACGGCGTCGGCGCGGATACCGACATCGTGGTCGCTTCGGCGAAGGCCTACCTCAGCGCGCTGAACAAGCTGGTCAGCAAAGTGGAGCGGGTCAACCCGCAGTACCAGGCACAACATTGAGCGTTACCCCTCGCCCGCGCCTCTCCCGGCTGTCGTTTCCGGGGGCGAACGGGGCTGCCCACAAGGCGGTCGCGCGGGCGAGGGCGGCTGTTTGAGTCGCCGCTAGCTGGTTGATCCTGGAACATGCACGGCGTGTCGGCGCGTGAGCCGCGAGTACGCCACGACCGTGACGAAGAAAATGGTGCTGAGCGCGACCTCGGCGCCTGCAAGCATCTGCGATACCCCGCGCTCGCCCCAGGCGCGCACCACGCCTTCGGTGAAGTAGGCCAGCACGAACATCGAAGTCCACTGGTAGGTGTAGCGCTTTCCCAGCAGGATCCCGAGCAGGGGAATCGTGAGCGGCGCCGCCTTGAGCGCGAGGTAGGAACCTCCGGGGCGCAGTGGTGCCAGCCACAATTCCCAGGCCAGGCACAACACGATCAGGGCTACCAGCAGCCCCGAAGCCAGCACGCGTAGCAGCGCCGGACTGCCGACAATCATTGCTACTTCCTCAGTTTCAGAGCGGTCTCGGCCAGCCGGCGGCCCTGCGCCACGCACAGAGCCCGTTCGGAATCGGAGATCGGCAGGTCGTCGGCGAGGCCGGCGAAGTGGCTTGGACCATAGGGCGTGCCGCCACTGCGCGTGGCGTTGAGGTCGGCCTGGGAATAGGGCAGGCCAGCGATCAGCATG
>JANMSH010000168.1:0-2827 GCA_031389105.1 Hyphomicrobiales bacterium | reverse complement strand
ACCGTACTTCCGTGTGCGCAGCGGAGGACTCTTCGCCCTCCCGATCCAGAGGCTTTCGCCTCCTTCGCCGCCACCCGTGCAGCCATTCAAGGCAGCTCCCCGTAGTGGGAGCGGACGGTGACCCGAGGCCTCCCGGGTGCGGGGGTACGTTCGTCCCCGCCCGCGGGCGCCACACCCTGCTCCACCATCACGACGCCTCATGAGAGCGCCCTCGATGAGCAGGACAAGGGACTATATACATAGGTTTAATATCCCGTCAATGCTTAGCGGGCAAGCTTCGCAGGCGCACGATGATGTCGTAAACTTGCGCGAAATTTTTGAATTCCTATACTGCACTGGACAGGGAGGGTTCAGGTGTTTAATCGGCCTTTACCTCACATCGATGCGCCGACCTTGGCCATGATTATTGCTGCGTCGATTCTGCTCTGCGCTCAGGCCATCTTCGAGTTCACCCTGTTTTCTTTTCTTCCGGCATCCGTGGCTCTGGCAGTCTACCTATTCGCCGGGTTCTCTGGCTTTTGGCAGCTTTGGCGCCAGCGCTTCTAGTCAAATGCTACGAACTACTGCCACAATCAAAACTGAGACACCACCAAACGGCGCTACTCCCTCCGCTGTCATTGCCGGGCTTCGCCGTCCAAAGGACGGCGTCGCTTCGCACGCCTATGACCCGGCAATCCATGAGCGGGCGCGTCAGCGGCAGACTTGCGTAAGGCCGCCAATGACGGGACTAAGTCATGGATGCCTGGGTCAAGCCCGGGCATGACAAACTAGGGTTCGCAGGGACGACAACTCTGGGAAATCAACCCGATAGCCCGTGCATAAGCCGCATAACAACCCATGGTTCATATTTTGTTCTTTTGCCTTTAACGCCTTTGCTCTATTGATCTGCGCCATGCCCGAATTCTCTCCGACCCAAGACGACGCCCTCAAGGCCGTATCCGACTGGATGAAGGCCAAACCCGGCACCGGCAATACCCCGCAGGTGTTCCGGCTGTTCGGCTTTGCCGGCACCGGCAAGACGACGCTCGCCAACCACATCGCCGACGACATCGACGGCGAGGTGAAGTTCGCCGCCTTCACCGGCAAGGCCGCTAGCGTCATGCGCGGCAAAGGCTGCCGCGGCGCCTCCACCATTCACAGCCTGATCTACCGCGCGCGCGAGAGCGGCGAGGAAGTGCCAAACTTCGACCTGTGGGACGAGGCTCCCGCCTCCAAGGCCGAACTGATCATCATCGACGAATGCTCGATGGTCGACGCAGAGCTGGGCCGCGACCTGCTGTCGTTCGGCGTGCCGCTTTTGGTGCTGGGCGATCCGGCGCAACTGCCGCCGATCCAGGGCGGCGGATTTTTCACCGAAGCCCAGCCCGATGTGATGCTCACCGAAGTGCACCGCCAGGCCAAGGACAATCCGATCGTGCGGCTGTCGATGGACATCCGCGCCGGCGACTATCTCGAACCCGGCCGCTATGGCGAAAGCGAAGTGGTGCTCAAGGCCGATCTCGATCCGGAGCGCGTGTTGAAAGCCGATCAGGTGCTGGTGGGGCGCAACGCGACACGGCGCGCCTACAACATGCGGATGCGCGAGCGGCGCGGCTTCACCGAGACCATGCCGTCGGCCGGCGACAAACTGGTGTGCCTGCGCAACAACCGCAAGAAGGGCCTGTTCAATGGCGGGCTGTGGTCGGTGAAGGAACGCGGCGGCAAGAAGACCGGCATCATGACCATGCGCCTGCTACCCGACGACGAAACCGCGACGCGCGGCGTCAAGGTGTCGGTGCGGCCGGAATGCTTCACCGGCGGCATCGACCAGATCGACTGGCAGCGCCGCAAGCCTTACGACGAATTCGACTTCGGCTACGTGCTCACGGTACACAAGGCGCAGGGCTCGCAGTGGGACGACGTCGTGCTGTTCGACGAGTCTTTTGCGTTTCAGGAGACGCGCGAACGCTGGCTCTACACCGGCATCACGCGCGCGGCGAAGCGGCTGACGATTGTGATGTAGGGCTACAGCCCTTCCTTCTCGAAATGTTCGCGCAGCAGTTTCATGTTGCGACGGTTGGCGCGGAACAGGACGTCGAAGGCGTCGCCCAGCAGCGGCACGGCGCCGACCACGCCGTCGAGCGCGACATTGCCTATCATGCGCACGATGATGTGCTTCGGCGCGCCGAGTTCGTGCGCTTCCTTCACCATCCACAGCGAGATCACGGTGGTGACGGTGTCGCCGATGCCGGGTACCAGGCCGATCAGCGAGTCGAGGCCGACTTTGACGTTGATGCCGGGCACAACGACCGCCGAATCCATCAGGTTGGCGATCCAGTCGAGCCGTTCCAGCGCGGCGCGGCGGGAATAATCTCCGGGTGCGCCGCGGGCGCTTTGGGTGCGGCCGTTTGGCGGCGTGATGTCGATGGTGCGTGTGCGTGTCATGGAGGGATAAATAAGAAGCGCCGGGCTGCGCGCAAGATCATGTCAAATGACATGATGCGGCGTTCTTTACGTTCAGAACGGCGGCCGAAGGCCGCCTGTACTCCCCCTCCAGAGGGAGGTGAAGAAATCACGCCGCCTCTTTCTTCTTCTGCGGCGCAAAGCGGTGATAGAAAGTCTCGTTGTGCTCGGCGAGGTCGAGCAACAACTTGCCCGGTGCGAAGCGCGCGCCGTATTTCTTTTCCAGCGCGCGGGCGAGTTCGACGAATTTCTTCGTCCCCATCATGTCGATGTAAGACAGCACGCCGCCGGAGAACGGCGCAAAGCCCCAGCCGAGGATCGAGCCGACATCGGCCTCGCGCACGTCGGTGACGACCTTCTCCTCGAAGGTGCGCGCCGCTTCCAC
>JANMSH010000159.1:0-17259 GCA_031389105.1 Hyphomicrobiales bacterium | reverse complement strand
TAATGTTGGCGTCTGCGCCCTGATCGTCTAAGGTTTATCCTGAGGCAAGAATGCGCCGAGATGCTGGCGCAGGGCCTATGGAACGGCACGGCGCCCAGCATACATAAGACGGGTTGAATGAGCCGCACCGCCATCCGGTGGCAGATTTTGGGGCCGAACGCCGATCTGCCGCTCCGGTAGCCGAAAGTAAGCAAACGTGTTCGACATCTACACCATCATATTCTTGGCTCTCGCAGTGTTCATTTTCCTGCGTCTGCGCAGCGTGCTCGGCCAACGCACCGGGCGCGAGCGCCCGCCTTACGATCCATTCGCGGCGCGCGAACCGACACGGCCGGCGAGCGACAAGGTCGTCGCACTGCCTACCAGCCGGGCGCCGGAAGCAGTAACGCAGGCGCCGGTCGCGCCCGCAGAGCCGGTCGAGCGCTGGAAAGGCGTTGCCGAGACCGGCTCGCCCCTCGCCACCGGGCTTGATGCTATTGTTGCCACGGCTCCGGATTTCGACGCCAAGCATTTCCTCACCGGTGCGCGCGCGGCTTACGAAATGATCGTCAACGCCTATGCCGAAGGCGATCGCCGCACGCTCAAGGACCTGTTGTCGCGCGAAGTCTATGACGGCTTCGACGCCGCCATCGGCGACCGCGAGAAGCGCGGCGACACGGTGGAAAGCCGTTTCGTGTCGATCGACAATGCCGAGATCACCGCCGCCGAAGTGCGCGGCCGCAATATCCAGGTCACGGTCCGCTTCCAATCCAAGCTTGTCTCCGTAACGAGGGATAAGGACGGCAAAGTCATCGATGGCAATGCCGAGAAGGTTACCGACGTCACCGACGTGTGGACCTTCGCTCGCGACGTGTCGTCGCGCGATCCAAACTGGAAACTGGTTGCCACCGAAGCCGGGCAATGAGCGGATGGCGGCGCTGGGCTCACGCTCCCTGATTTGTTGCGCGCTGGCGCTCTGTCTCGCCGCCGCTTTCAGCAGTCCGGCGCAGGCCAAGAAGAAGCCCGGCAAGCACGCGGCCAAAATCGCCATCAAGAACGGCGCCGTGCAGTTGCGCAATGCGCAGGCCGAGACGCTGGACTTCGCATCGCTGGCCGGCTGGAAAGACGACGATCACACCGCCGCCTACGACGCCTTCGTGATAAGCTGCAAGGCGATCCTGCGCGGTACCAAGGCGATGCGCACGGCGCGGCCGGTCTATGGCGCGCTGTTCAATGTCTGCGAGCGTAGCAAAGCGGCGGGCGCGCTCGACCGCGAGCAGGCGCGCGCTTTCTTCGAGGCCAATTTCAATCCCGTGCGCCTGGCGCCGCCCGGCCAGACCGAGGGTTTCTACACCGGCTACTACGAGACCGAGGTCGAAGGCTCGCGCGTCAAAACGGCGGAATACAACGTGCCGATCTACGCCGCGCCCGCGGCGACGGTGAAAGGCAAAAAGAGCAAGGTGTTCGAGCATCTCGACCGCACCAAGATTGAGGACGGCGCGCTCGACGGGAAAAATCTCGAGATCTGTTACGTGAAGAGCCCGATCGATCTGTTCTTTGCGCAGATCCAGGGCTCGACGCGGGTCAAGCTCGATACCGGCCCCATGCTGCGGCTCAATTACGTCGCCAGCAACGGCCATCCTTACACGCCGGTCGGCCGCTTCCTGATCGACCGCGGCATCATCTCGCGAGAGGACATGTCGATGGACCGCATCCGCGACTGGATGACGGCCAATCCGGATGAAGGCAAGGACTTGCGCCGCAAGAACCGCTCCTTCGTGTTCTTCCGCGAAACCGATCTGCGCGATCACGAGGAGTGCATCGGCGCGCAGGGCGTTCCGCTGACGCCGGGGCGCTCGCTGGCGGTCGACAGAAAAATTCACGTCTATGGCACGCCGATCTGGGTCGATGCCGATTTGCCGATCGTCAGCGAAAAGCCCGAAACGAAATTTCGCCGCCTGCTGGTGGCGCAGGATACCGGCTCGGCGATTATCGGGCCGGCGCGCGCCGATATTTATTTCGGCACCGGCGAGAAGATCGGCAGCATCGCCGGACGCGTCAAGCAGTATGGCCAGTTCGTCATGCTGGTGCCGCGCAGCCTCGAGCTGAAGGGCACGATCGACACGCCGATCCCGAAGCCGCGGCCCAAAGACATCGTCGCCGACGCAACACAATGAGCCGTAACGGCAAACGGCGGCGCGGTCTTTCCTACGAAGACCGCGTGCTGTGGACCCACGTCACCAAGGCGATCAAGCCGCTGCGGACCGAGGCGGCAAGCGCGCCTGAGGATACCGGCGAAGAGCCTGAAATATCTCCAACGCCCGCGAAGCACCTGCCGAAATTCAAAAAACCGGCGGCCCCGCAAAAAACTTCCGCGCCACCTGCACCGCCTAGACCTCCGGCGCCGCGGCTCGAGCCCCTGACGCGCCGCATGAAGCAGCGCGTCGCGCGCGGCAAGGAAGCGATCGACGCGAGGCTCGACCTGCACGGCTACACGCAAGATGAGGCGCATGGCGCGCTGTTGCGCTTTCTACGCAGCGCCAATGCGCGCGACGCCCGGCTGGTGCTGGTGATCACCGGGAAGGGGCGCGGTGGCGAGATCGGCGTGCTACGCCGCCAGGTGCCGCAATGGCTTGGGTTGCCGGAATTCCGCGCGCTGGTGATCGGCTTCGAGGACGCCGCCATCGCCCATGGCGGTGAGGGCGCGCTTTATGTGCGGGTACGGCGAAGCCGAAGCGATTGAGCGCCTTTGTCTGGCGGCGGTGTGGGACCGTTCCGCACCGTTGCCAGCAAGCGCGAAATGCCGATCCACAGCTCGAAAACATCCGCGATCAACTCGTCATTCCAAACGTCGCGGGCTTGATCGCGCCCCGCGGGTGTCCTGCTTTTCCGCCTTTGCTCACGCATGACTGGATTCCCCCGAAACCATGACTCTCGTTAAAATTGCCGTTCGTCCCCTTGCAATCCGTAGGATACCCCTGTACCTCCGATATGTGTCAAGAAAATATTATATTCCATACGACACAACCGCAGATACATTTCAGGTTGTTATATCGGCGTCCGGGGTTGCGCCGAGCCGAACGATTTCGAGGGTGACCACCGGCTCTTGGGGACGCAGTCGAAGCGGATTTGGCCCGGCGTTGAACAGGCAAAAATCCACGCAGTCTTTGAAGCCGGGCTCGATTTGCAGGGCGTGGGTCGCGATGACGCCCAGTCCGGCGAGCCGGCTGGCGCCGCCGACGCGGCCGAGATAGTCGCGCGGCAACTCGATGCGCTCTCTGGTACGCGCCGTCACCGTGGCGCCGGGCGCCAGGGTCAATCCCTTGCCGAGCGTCAGATCAATCGAGGCCGCGCGGACGTTGTTGGCGTCGAACGGCTCGATGCCGATAACGCCGTCGGTCACGGCGCGAACGATCTGATGATTGACCAGCACACCGGCGCCGGCATCGCGCGGCCCAGTGGATTTCTTCGCTTTGCCGGTGCTGGAAAAGAACGCGGCGAGCCAGTAATCCGAGCTGTGCCCGGTGAGACGGCCGAGCTTGCCGGCCATCGCGCGCGAGATCGGCTGGCGGCCATTGACGACGTTGTTGACGGATTGGCGCGAAACGCCGGTAGCTTTGCTCACGGCAACTTGGTCGAGGCCAAGCCGCTGAATCTCCGCTCTAAGGTGAGCGCCGGGAGTTAGACGCCCAGTCTCATCGTTGGCTTTTGTCTTGCCCCGGCCGCCCGCGGACATGTTCGCGCTCCTCGAGCAAATATTTATTCCTACTCAAGCAATTGTAAATGTCCACGCCTCGATTCAACCATTAATTGTGAATCGAGATAATTGCCCTCCCGTGCTACGGTATTGTCGCGTTCAGAGGATAAACCGGCTCAAATCCGTGTTCTTCGCCAGATCGCCGATGTGTTTTTCGACATAAGCGGCGTCGATCTTGACCGTCTCGCCGGAGCGGTCGGTGGCGGCGAATGAGATTTCGTCGAGCACACGCTCCATCACCGTCTGCAAGCGCCGCGCCCCGATATTCTCGATCGCGGAATTAACCGACACCGCGATATTGGCGATGGCGTCGATGGCGTCTTCGGTGAAATCCAGCGTCACGCCTTCGGTTTTCAACAGCGCGATGTATTGCTTGATCAGCGAAGCTTCCGGCTCGGTCAAGATGCGGCGGAAATCGTCGCCCGTCAGCGCCTGCAATTCGACGCGGATCGGCAGGCGGCCTTGCAGCTCGGGCAACAAATCCGACGGTTTGGAGATGTGAAACGCGCCCGACGCGATGAACAAAATGTGGTCGGTCTTCACCGGGCCGTGCTTTGTGTTGACGGTGGTGCCTTCGATCAGCGGCAATAAATCGCGCTGGACACCCTCGCGCGACACGTCGGCGCCGCCGCGGCCTTCGCGCCCGGCGATCTTGTCGATCTCGTCGAGAAACACGATGCCGTTCTGCTCGCAGGCTTTGATCGATTCCTGCGTCAGCTGCTCGCTGTCGAGCAGTCTGTCGGATTCCTCGTTGACCAGAATGCCGTGCGATTCCAGAACGGTGAGACGCCGCGTCTTGGGCTTGCCGCCGCCGAGCTTGCCGAATATGTCGCCGATATTGATGGCGCCCATCTGCGCGCCCGGCATGCCCGGAATTTCGAACATCGGCATGCCGCCGCCACCGCTCTGTACCTCGATCTCGATTTCCTTGTCGTTGAGCTCGCCGGCGCGCAGCTTCTTGCGGAAGCTTTCGCGGGTCGCGGGGCTCGAAGCCGGCCCGACCAGGGCATCGACCACGCGTTCCTCGGCCGCCTGTTCGGCGCGGGCCTGTACGTCCTTGCGCTTGCGTTCGCGGGTGAGAGAAATCGAAATTTCCACGAGATCGCGGATGATCTGCTCGACGTCGCGGCCGACATAACCGACCTCGGTGAACTTGGTGGCTTCGACCTTGAGGAACGGCGCGCCGGCGAGCTTTGCCAGGCGGCGCGAAATCTCGGTCTTGCCGACGCCGGTCGGCCCGATCATCAGGATATTCTTCGGCAGCACCTCTTCGCGCAATTTGTCGTCGAGCTGCAGCCGCCGCCAGCGGTTGCGCAGCGCGATGGCGACCGCACGCTTGGCATCGTTCTGGCCGACGATGTAACGGTCGAGTTCGGAAACGATTTCGCGGGGAGAGAAGTCGGTCATGCAGGCACTGCCGGCGGCAGCCGGTCCACAAGATGAGAGGGCAACAGCGAAAGAACGCGGCGCCGTAACGCCGCCCAGCCGATGCCGAGCGCCAGCACCAGAATGCCAAGAATGACCAGCGTCGCTATTGAAACAAACAGGCGGCCTTCGACTGCTGTTGACAGTACGTAGGCGATGACGCTGCCGACATAGATAAGCGCCGATACGAGCAAAGCGCGGCGATCCACGATCAAGGCGACGACGGTCAAGAGCGCGGCAACTAGGACGACCATGGCAGAAACATATTGATCGGGTTTGAAACTATTGAACGAAACCAGGCCGACCAATGCGTGGACAATCAGCGGCGCTGCCAAAATATGAAGCCAAAACGCGCAGTCTGAACGGCGCGTGACGCGCAGTCGGTCCGACAAGTCGAACCACATGGCAAAGGCGAACACCCCGGTGCCGCACAGCAGCACAAGCCAAAGCTGCGTAGCCGCGGAACCGTTGAACAGAAAGTGGTTGACCGCAAACATGAAGGCTGAGGTGGCGGCGGCCCCAAAGGGGAGCAAGGCAAAAGGAAATCGGAAGCGAAAATAAAATGCGCCTGCTGCTACGCTCGCAAGCGCGGCGTTGATGGCAAGCCGGGGCGCCGTGCCGTTGCCGAACAAGCCAAGGAGCAAATTTGTGGTCGGCGTCAGCGCCACTGATGATATTGGCGTTGACCCGACCCAACTCGCAACCGGAAAAGTCAACACCGCGAATACGATAAAAAAAGCGACGATGACGATGCCCGGCAATACGAGCCGTTTGCGTCGAACCAAAAGCTCGGCCAATCCCCACATGACGACGGCGGAAAGGCCATACACCAGCGGCGAGGCGTTAAACCCGGCAAAGATCGCGAGGCCAGCTCCAAACAACACAACGCCGATCGCGAAGAAAATGTCATTGAAGCCGCGCATGAAACGAAAGTCTTCTTCGTCCGCATGCTCGGCCGCGCCAGCGCTGCGGCGCCTGGCGGCGAACTCGCGCAGCGCGTCGGCTTGCGGCAGCGTTACGATACCCACGCCGACCGCGGCATTGAGATCGTCATCGTGCGGCATTGAGCGTCTCGATGGTGACGTTGCGGTTGGTGTAAACGCAGATGTCGGCGGCGATATCGAGCGACTTGCGCACGATCTGCTCGGCATCGAGCGCGCCGTCCAGCAGCGCACGCGCGGACGCGAGCGCATAGTTGCCGCCGGAGCCGATGCCGGCGACGCCCATCTCCGGCTCCAGCACGTCGCCGGTTCCGGTCAGCACCAGCGAGACGTTGGCGTCGGCGACGATCATCATGGCTTCCAGCCGGCGCAGATAACGGTCGGTGCGCCAGTCCTTGGCGAGTTCGACCGAGGCGCGCAACAACTGGCCTGGATACTGCTCGAGCTTGCTTTCCAGCCGCTCGAACAAGGTAAACGCATCGGCTGTGGCGCCGGCAAAGCCGCCAATCACGTCACCTTTGCCCAGTTTGCGCACTTTTTTGGCATTGGATTTGACGATGGTTTGCCCGATCGACACTTGGCCGTCGCCGCCGATGACGACAGTGCCGCCCTTGCGGACGGTGAGGATGGTGGTGCCGTGCCAGCCCGGATTTTCGTTAGATGCCATACGCATGAACCCCTGAACTACCAACACATGTAGGGAGGTCCGGCGGACGATGCAATTAGCCCCTCAAAGGTGGCGAATCCTGTAAACCCCTGATAAAAGGCGCGCAAATAGGACACCGCCATGCGCACTGCGACCGTTAAGCGCAAGACCAAGGAAACCGACATCGAGGTCTCCGTCGACCTCGACGGCAAGGGCACGTCGAGCGTTTCGACCGGCATCGGCTTCCTCGATCACATGCTCGACCTGCTGGCGCGTCATTCCCGCATCGACATAACGGTCACAGCCAAGGGCGACCTGCATATCGACGACCACCACACCGCCGAGGACACCGGCATCGCGCTCGGCACCGCGGTGAAGCAGGCGCTCGGCGACATGAAGGGCATCACGCGCTATGCCGACGTGCACGTGCCGATGGACGAGGCGTTGACCCGCGTCGCCATCGACATTTCCGGCCGGCCGTTTCTGGTGTTCAAGGCTGAGTTCGTGCGCGACAAGGTCGGCACCTTCGACACCGAGCTGGTGCAGGAGTGGTTCCAGGCGTTTGCGATGAATGCCGGCATCACGCTGCACGCCGAATGTCTTTACGGCACCAACGATCATCATATCGCGGAGTCTTGCTTCAAGGGTCTAGCGCGCGCGTTGCGCGCCGCGGTGACGATCGATCCGCGCGCCAAGGACGAAGTGCCGTCGACCAAGGGTACGCTGGGGGGCTGAGATTAAACACGGCTGTCGTCCCCGCGCAGGCGGGGACCCAGTAATCCGGGCCGTCGTTTTATCGCTCGATTTCGTGGTTACTGGATGCCCACCTTCGCGGCATGACAGTTTGAGAAAATAGCCGGATGCGGCTTAGAGTAAATCGATGCCCACGTTCACCGTTCACGAACCGCCGCCGAAAAAGAGTGAAAGCGTCACCGCACCGGAACGCTTCGTGTTCGTGCGCGACGGCTTCCATTTCTGGGCGTTCCTGCTGGCGCCGCTGTGGCTGCTGGCCCACCGGCTATGGCTGGCGTTCTTCGGCTATCTGATCCTGAGCGGCGCCCTGGCCTTCGCGCTGACGATGGCCAACGCGCCGTCATCGGTGAAGTTTCTCGCCAGTCTTCTGGTCGCATTGCTGGTCGGCTTCGAGGCGCCGTCGCTGTGGCGCTGGAAGCTGTCGCGGCGCAAATGGAAAATGCTCGGCTTCGTCGTTGCCGAAGATGCCGAACTAGCGGAGCGGCGATTCTACGCTGAATGGAGTCAACGCGTTGACAAGCCGGCACAGGAATTCGCACCGCCGCCGCCCGCGTACAACACGCCGCTGCGGCGGGGTCCGCCGTCCGGCTCCGATGTCATCGGGTTGTTTCCCGAGCCGGGCAATCCTTCGACAGGAACGTCGCGATGAGCGTCGCCATTGTCGATTACGGCTCCGGCAATCTGCACTCGGCGGCGAAAGCCTTCGAGCGCGCGGCGCGTGAAAGCAGGCACGATCAGCCCATCAATGTGACGCGCGATCCCGATACGGTGGCGCGCGCCGATCGTGTCGTGTTGCCGGGCGTCGGCGCCTTCGCCGACTGCCGCCGCGGCCTCGATGAAATTCCCGGCATGATCGACGCGCTCGAAACCGCGGTGCGCAAGAACGGCCGGCCGTTCTTTGGCATCTGCGTCGGCATGCAGTTGATGGCCGAGCGCGGCCTTGAGTATCAGGTGACGCCGGGGCTCGGCTGGATCCCTGGCGAGGTCGACCGCATCGCGCCGTCCGATCCAGCCTTGAAAATTCCGCACATGGGCTGGAACACGCTCAACATGCGTAAAGCCCATCCGTTGCTGGCCGATATACCCCTTGGTCCGAATGGCCTGCATGCCTATTTCGTGCATTCCTACGAGTTGAAAGCCGCGCAAAATTCCGACCTGGTGGCGCAGGCCGACTATGGCGGCTCGCTGACAGCCATCGTTGGGCGCGACAACATGGTCGGCACACAATTTCACCCGGAGAAGAGCCAGAAGCTCGGCCTCAAGCTGATCGCCAATTTTTTGAAGTGGAAGCCGTGATTTTATTTCCCGCCATCGATCTCAAGGAAGGCCTCGCCGTCCGCCTGCAACAGGGCGACATGGCGCGTGCCACAGTGTTTCATCGCGATCCGGCGGCGCAAGCACAAGCGTTCCAGGCGCAAGGCTTCAAACATCTGCATGTCGTCGATCTCGACGGCGCCTTTGCCGGTAAGCCGATGAACGTTGCCGCGGTCGAGCACATTCTCGAAGCCGTCGGCCAGTGCGTGCAGCTCGGCGGCGGCATCCGCGACATGAAGACCATCGAGGGCTGGCTGGAGAAGGGCGTCAATCGCGTCATTATCGGCACGGCGGCGGTGCGCAATCCCGAGCTGGTCAAAGAGGCGGCGCGAAAGTTTCCGAAGAAGATTGCGGTTGGGCTCGACGCGCGCGACGGCAAGGTCGCGGTGGAAGGCTGGGCGGAAAGTTCGGAACTGTCGGCGCTCGAGATCGCGCGCCGCTTCGAGGATGCCGGCGTCGCCGCCATCATCTACACCGACGTCGCGCGCGACGGCATGCTGCAAGGCATTAACTGGGATGCCACCATTGCGCTGGCCGAGGCGATTTCGATTCCGGTGATCGCCTCTGGCGGGCTGGCCTCAATCGACGACATCAAGATCATGCTGGAGCCGCGCGCCAAGAAACTCGAAGGCGCCATCGCCGGCCGCGCGCTCTATGACGGGCGGCTTGACGCGGCCGAGGCGTTGGCGCTGATCCGCATCTCAAATCGGCTTTAGCCGATTTGAGCATTAATAATTCTGATTTCGGGTAAACCCGAGATCAGTGCGGGCGGCGCCAAGAGAAGAGGAAGAATGTTCAAAGTCCGCGTTATTCCCTGTCTCGACGTCAAAGACGGCCGCGTGGTCAAAGGCGTCAACTTCGTCAATCTGCGCGACGCCGGCGATCCGGTGGAAGCGGCGATTGCCTATGACGCGGCTGGCGCGGACGAGCTGTGCTTTCTCGACATCACCGCGAGCCACGAAAATCGCGACACCATCTACGACGTCGTGACGCGCACCGCGGAAGCTTGCTTCATGCCGCTCACCGTTGGCGGTGGCGTGCGCACGGTCGACGACATCCGCAAGCTGCTGACCTGCGGCGCCGACAAAGTGTCGATCAACACCGCGGCAGTCGACCGGCGCGTTTTCGTCAAGGAAGCGGCGGAGAAGTTTGGCGATCAATGCATCGTGGTCGCGATCGACGCCAAGAAAGTGTCCAAGCCCAGTGAAAAGGACCGTTGGGAAATTTTCACCATTGGCGGCCGCAAGCCGACCGGCATCGATGCGGTGGAGTATGCGCGCGAGGTTGTCTCACTCGGCGCCGGCGAAATCCTGCTGACCTCGATGGACCGCGACGGCACCAAATCCGGCTACGACATTGCGCTGACTCGGGCGATTGCTGACGCCATTCCCGTGCCGGTGATCGCCTCCGGCGGGGTCGGCAATCTGGCGCATATGGTGGACGGCATCCGCGACGGCCACGCCACTGCCGTTCTGGCGGCCTCGATCTTCCATTTCGGCGAGCACAGCGTGCGGGAAGCCAAGGATTATATGGCGAAAGCCGGTCTGCCGATGCGGCTCGATCCGTGATAAAGGACACGTCATGAGCAAGTTCACTCTGGCCGATCTGGAAAGCCGCGTGCACGAACGCGCCCAAGCGAGCGCGGGGGATTCCTATACGCGCGCGTTGATCGACAAGGGCATCGCCCACTGCGCCAAGAAGCTGGGCGAAGAGGCATTCGAAACCGCGATGGCGGCTGTGCAAGAGGACAAGAGCCGCTTGGTCGCGGAGACCGCCGACCTGCTCTATCATCTGTTGGTGGTGCTGGAAGCGCGCGGCGTAAAGTTCGCCGAGGTCGAGGCCGAGCTGGACAAGCGTACCGCGCAATCGGGCCACGCTGAAAAGGCGTCTCGAGGCGCATGATCCCGAAAAGTGGGAACCGGTTTTCGGATAAGATTATGCGCAAAGTAATGAGTTAGGCGAATGGAACAGCGCATCGAAGAAACGATTTCGCCGTACCGCACATTCTCGCGGTCGGAATGGGCGTCGTTGCGCGAGGACACGCCGATGACGTTGACCTCGGAAGAGGTCACGCGGCTGCGCTCGCTGCACGACCGGCTCGACATCAAGGAAGTCGAAGAGATTTACCTGTCGCTGTCGCGGCTGCTGTCGATGTACGTGTCGGCGACGCAGCGGCTGTTCCGTGCGCAGGAACGCTTCCTCGGCACCGAGGACATCAAGATGCCGTTCGTGATCGGCGTCGCCGGTTCGGTCGCGGTCGGCAAGTCCACCACCGCGCGCGTGCTGCAAGCGCTTCTGGCGCGCTGGCCGAACGTGCCCAAGGTCGATCTCATCACCACCGACGGCTTTCTCTATCCGAATGCGATCCTCGATCGCGAAGGCCTGATGGAGAAGAAGGGCTTTCCGGAAAGCTACGACCTGCCGGCGCTGTTGCGCTTTCTCACCGACGTCAAAGCCGGCCGCCGCCCGGCACGCGCCCCGGTCTATTCGCATCTCACGTATGACGTGACGCCGAACCAGTGGATCGAGGTCGACCGGCCGGAGATACTCATCGTTGAGGGTTTGAATGTTTTGCAGACCGGCCGGCTGCCGAAAGACGGCAAGGCGATCCCGTTCGTGTCGGATTTCTTCGATTTCTCGGTCTATCTCGATGCCGACGAGAACGTGCTGAAGGGCTGGTACGTTGACCGCTTTTTAACGCTGCGCAGCACCGCGTTCCGTGATCCGAAGTCCTACTTCCATCGCTATTCGCGGTTGTCGGACGCCGAGGCGGTCGAAACCGCGTCGTCGATATGGGAGCGCATCAATCTCGTCAACCTGCACGAAAATATTTTACCGACGCGCCAGCGTTCGGATTTGATCCTCAAGAAAGGCGATAGCCATCTTGTTGACGAAGTGTCGCTGCGGAGGTTGTGAAACTTACGCCGCCCGGCGGCTCAAATCGAAGTGCTGCAGATAGCGCTGCTTGATCACCGACATCGGCAGAACGATCAGCACGTCGGTGGTGCCGAATTCGTGGTCGACCACCGCGCCGTCGCCGATGTAAGCGCCGAGCCGCAGATAACCTTTGACCAGCGGCGGCAGAACTTTAAGCGCCTGCTTCGGGTCAATCGCTTCCTTCGACATGCGATTCATCTCGACATAGCGCTGGGGCAACGCGCGGGCCTGCCAGGCTTCCGGCGCGCGGGCATAATGATGCAAGAACGACAGCGGCAGCGCGAGCTGCTTGGGTTCGGTGCCGTCGAGGCTGGCGCAGCCGATCATCACATCGATGCGGTTCTGCAGCACGTAGCCATGAATGCCGTGCCACAATAATTCGACCGTGCCTTTGTTGCGGTACGGCGCCAGCACGCAAGAACGGCCAAGCTCGAGGAATTGCAGATTGTCGTGGCGCGCAATCAGCCCGCCGATGTCGAATTCGCCCGAGGTGTAGAAGCCGCCGAAGTCTTCGGCCAAAGGCTGGCGCAGCAGCCGATAGGTGCCAACCACCGCGGGCCGGTTGCCGGGATGGCCGTCGCGCGCGGCATGATCGAGCACCAGCAGGTGATCGCAAATCGCGTCGTAGCTATCGACGTCGCGGCGGGCAAACAGCCGGCCGGGATTGGGGATCGCCGAGCCTTCCTGGTAGAAAACCCGATAGCGCAATTTCTGTGCTTGGCGCACTTCGGCGGCGGTCTGCGCCAGCCGCACTTCCAGCGAGCCGATCCGGCCTAACGTCTGCGACGGCCGGTGGGCGCGGGCCGCCCAGGCTTGCAGGCCTCCATAGGCCTGGAGCGTCGAAATCAGATTGGGGACGCCGGGGCTAGGCGCCGGACGAAACCGGTTGAGCAGGCTGCGTGCGGGATTGAGGGTGTTGCCGCGGCTCGCCATAGGGTTTCAGGTCCTTTTTCAGCGCGAATCTGCTGAGTTTGCCCGGATTCAACGGTTCCGAATCATAGATCGGTCCCGATGTTCCATACACCATGGGCTGGCCACCAATTTATGACAATGTGGGGAAGCCGCTTTCAAGCCGCAAGCGGGGTTCGGCGCGCCGCCGATTCCAGTGCTTCCCGCAGGCGCTCGCGATCCAGCGGCTTGACCAGCAGGGCATCCATCCCGGCGGCGAGGCAGGCCTCGCGGTCCTCGGCATAGGCGTTGGCGGTGAGCGCCACGATGGCCATCTGGCCGTCACCGGCCGCCATTTCGATGGCGCGGATGCGGCGGGCGGCTTCGAGCCCGTCCATGACAGGCATCTGCACGTCCATAAGAATGAGATCGTAAGGAGCGCCGGCGGCGCGCGAGGCGGCCCAAGATTCAACAGCCGCCTCGCCGTTGGCGGCGATGGTCGGTCGATGGCCGAGCCGCACCAGCAACGCGCGCGCCAGCAGCGCGTTGATCTCGTTGTCCTCGGCCACCAGAATCGAAAGTCCTTTGCCGTCCGCGGAAGCGGACTCGCTCGCGCTTTCGGCGGCGGCTTCAGCCGGCGCATGCTCGAAGCCGTCTTCGGCGCGAAGCCGTGCCGCCAGCGAAGCGGCGCGCACCGGCTTGATCAGATAGCCGGTGAAACCGGCGGCTTTGAGCGCGGGCAACTCATGGCGATCGGCGGGACGGATCAGCACGATGCTGCGCGGCACGCTCAGTTTGCCGAGGCCGTCATTCGCGATCATTTTCTGCGCGAGCGGATAGTCGACCAGCAGCGCATCCCATTGCCGTTCCGGCAGCAAAGCGAAAGCAATATTCTCATCGATCACCGCGCAGGTTTTGGCGCCCCAATGACCGAGCCGACGCGCCAGCAGCGACGCTTCGATTTCCGCCTCTGCGACGATCATCACCGTGGCGTCGCGCAGATCGGGCGCGACGAATTGCGGCTGCGCTTCGTCGGCGGGCGCCGGCAACAGCGGTACGATGAAACTGAAGGTCGCGCCCGCGCCAGCTTGGCTCTCAACGCTAATACGCCCGTCCATGCGCTCGACGATGCGTTTGGAAATGGCGAGGCCTAAGCCCGTGCCGCCGAATTTGCGCGTCGACGAGCCGTCGGCCTGTTCGAAGTCGAGGAAGACGCGCTGCTGATCTTGCGTCGCCAATCCGATGCCGGAATCGCGCACCCCGAAACAAATTTCATTCTCACGTTCGCAAGGCTCGACGATGACCGCGACGCCGCCGTTCTCTGTGAACTTGATGGCGTTGCCGGCCAAGTTCAGCAGCACCTGGCGCAGGCGCGCCGCATCGCCGACGATATTCGCGGGCAGGCGCTCATCGACAAAAGACGCGATCTCGATGCCTTTGGCCTGCGCGCGCGGCGCCAGCAGTTCGACCACTTCCTCGACCAGCGCGCCGAGCGCAAACGGTCGGGCTTCGAGATCGAGCTTGCCGGCTTCGATCTTTGAGAAGTCGAGAATCTCCTCGATCAGCGACAGCAGCGTTTCGCCCGAGGTCTTGGCAGCCTTCGCATATGTGATCTGCTCGGGCGTTAGCGAGGTGTCGAGCAACAAATCCGACATGCCGAGAATGCCGTTGAGCGGCGTTCTAATTTCGTGGCTGACCATGGTGAGGAAGCGCGACTTGGCGCGGTTGGCGGTTTCCGACTGGTCGCGCGCGGTCTCGAGCGCGCGTTCGGCTTCGACGCGGTCGGTGACGTCGCGGCCGACGCCCTGTACTTCGGTGTTGCGTTCGCCGCGCACTGCGACTTCGCGCCACGCGATCCAGCGTGCTGAAGCGCCGCAGGCGACCTTCTGGTCGTGTACGCGGGTGCCGTCGGCCAGCACAGTCATCGCGCCGCGATCGAGCACCGGCAATTCCATGACCTTGCCGATCAAGGCCTCGCGCGGTTTTCCGGACAGCGCGCAGAACGCATCGTTGGCATAGGTGACGCGGCCTTCCGGATCGTGGCGCACGATCAGGTCGCCTTGCGCTTCCAGGAGACTGCGCGCGCGTTCTTCCGCCTCGCGCAATTCCCAATTGCGGTCGTATAGCTCCTCGACGCGCGCTTCGAGCACACGCAGCTTCTGCTTGTTGACGCGGCGGCGCATCAGCAGGAAGGCGATGAAGGCGCAGGCGGCGGCAAACAGCGAACCGGCGCCGATGGCGTAGGAATGCGGGTTGTAGGCGCCTTCCTGCAGGCGAGCGCCGGCAAGAAAGCCCAGAGCTCCGGAGACGACCGACAGCGTGACGACGACCGTGCGCCCGAACAGCACCAGCGACCTGGTGTTGCGCGAGGATTGTCGGATCGCGGAAACGCGTTGGGCTGTCGATCTGGATTGCATGGTTCCGGCTGCCATTCTGGCATCGGGACTCTTGCAATTTTATTCCGCGGTTGCCATGGGCAACCGCGGACGCGCGAACGTGGTGAAAGCGGGGTTAAGACTTATGCGTCAAACCTATTGCTGGGTGGCGAAAGCCAGCCCGGCGCCGGTCTTGCGGGTGTTTTGCCAGATCACCGCGAACAGTGCCGCGGCGTCCTGTTCGGTGAAACTCGCCGACTGCACGAAGACTTTGTAGTCGCCCGCGGTGCGCGACAGCGCCACCGTCAGGTCGGGCGTGGCCGCTGCCGGATCGAGGCGGATGGTCTTGATCGAGGACGCCATCGTGCAGGCTTCGGTGGCGCCGTCGTCGACCAGCACGAAATGTGCGGCGGCCGGATCGCCGACGATCTGCATGCGCAGGCTCGGGCTTGGCCCGGTGTTGTCGATGCGTACGGTGTAGTTGGCGGCCGCGCCGGCAGAGATTTCATAGCCAACATTGCCGGCGTTGAAGCAGGGCTTGTCGTTGATGGGCTTGGCGCTCGACGAGAAGAACGATCCGGCAGTCGCCGCGGGCACCGCGATGACCAGAGCCATCAGCGAAATCATATGCGCGCGTTTCATGTTTGGGGCCCGGCCGGCGCGCGATGAATCGGTGCGCTGTCCGACGCTAGGACCGACAGATTACGAGTCTATTAAGTGGGCGGCTTACGCTGCGAAGTCTTACGCGGCTCTTCGCACTTCGTCGGTCAGCGCGCGATACGACAAGGCCTCGGCCAGATGCACGCGGCCGACTGTGGCGGCGCCGTCGAGATCGGCCAGCGTGCGCGCGACCCGCAGCACGCGATGATAGCCGCGCGCCGACAGATGCATCTGCTCGGCCGCATCGCGCAGCAGCGCCATGCCTTGGCTGTCGGCGCGCGCGATGTCCTCCAGCGCCGGGCCGTTGGCCTGAGCATTGGTGCGTACATGCTGCAAACCCATGGTGGCGTAGCGTTCGGTCTGGATGTCGCGGGCGCGCGCGACGCGGGCGGCGACTTCGCGGCTGCCTTCGGACGGCGGCGGCAATATCAGGTCGGCGGCAGTCACGGCCGGCACCTCAATGTGCAGGTCGATGCGGTCGAGCAGCGGGCCGGAAAGTCTGCCCTGATAGTCGGCGGCACAACGCAGATTCGACCCGCGTTTACAGGCAAATCCAGGGTCGTTGGCGCGGCCGCAGCGGCACGGGTTCATCGCCGCCACCAGCATGAAGCGTGCGGGATAAGTAATGCGGTGATTGACGCGCGCGATCGCGACCTCGCCGGTCTCCAGCGGCTGGCGCAGCGAGTCCAAAACCTGCGCGGAAAATTCCGGCATCTCGTCGAGAAACAGCACGCCGTTATGCGCCAGCGAAATTTCGCCGGGCCTCGCGCGCAGGCCGCCGCCGACCAAAGCGGGCATCGACGCCGAATGATGCGGCGAACGAAACGGCCGTTTGTTGGTGAGCGCGCCGCCTTCGATCACGCCGGCGACCGACGCGATCATCGACACTTCGAGCAATTCGGCCGGCGACAGCGGCGGCAGGATCGACGGCAGTCTAGCTGCCAGCATCGATTTGCCGGAGCCGGGCGGCCCGACCATCAGCAGATTATGGCCGCCGGCGGCGGCGACTTCGAGCGCGCGCTTGGCGCTTTCCTGGCCCTTGATGTCGGCGAGATCGAGCGGCACGCCATCGATCTCGCGGATTTTCGGCGCCGGCCGCGACAGCACCTGCGTGCCTTTGAAATGATTGGCGAGCTGGATCAGCGAATGCGCGGCGATGATCTCGATCTCAGGCGAAGCCCAGGCCGCTTCCGGCCCGCAAACCTGTGGACAGATCAAACCCTGGCCGCGCGCATTGGCGCCGATCGCCGCCGGCAGCACGCCGGCCACCGGCGCGATCGAGCCGTCGAGGCCGAGTTCACCCAGCACGGTGAAACCCGAAATCGCGTCCTGTGGAATGGCGCCGATCGCGGCCATCAGCCCGAGCGCAATGGGCAGATCGTAATGGCTGCCTTCCTTCGGCAGATCGGCCGGCGCCAGATTGATGGTGATGCGGCGTGCCGGTAATGCCAGCCCTGACGCAACCAACGCCGCGCGCACGCGTTCTTTGGCTTCCGACACTGCTTTGTCGGGCAGGCCGACAATATTGAAGACGGGCAGGCCGGGCGCGACTTGCACCTGGACATCGACGGCGCGGGCTTCGAT
>JANMSH010000154.1:0-1508 GCA_031389105.1 Hyphomicrobiales bacterium | reverse complement strand
GCCGAGGCGGCGATCGAACGGGTGCAGCAACGCACCCGCATGCGAATGCGCGAGATCGACGACCCCTTGCTCAAGGAACGGATGCACGATCTCGACGATCTGGCCAACCGGCTGCTGCGCATCGTTTCCGGCAGGCTGGGCACGGCGGCTCAATCGGGCCTGCAGGGCGACTCGATCCTGATCGCACGCAACCTGGGGCCGGCCGAGCTGCTCGAATATGACCGGCGGCGCCTCAAGGGCGTGATCCTGGAGGAAGGATCGCTGACCGCCCATGTCACCATTGTCGCGCGCGCCATGGGTGTGCCGATGCTGGGGCGAGTCCGGGACGTTCGCCAGGTGATTGGCGAAGGCGATCCGGTGCTGCTCGACACCGACGAGTCGATGGCGCTCGTCCGACCGTCGGCGGCCATCGGGCGAAGCTTCGAGGCCAAGCTGGCGGTCAGCCAGAAGCGCCGAGCGGAATTTGCCGCGATGCGCGATCTGCCCGCCGTCACCAAGGACGGCATGCGGATCGAGGTGATGGTCAACGCCGGTCTGCGCGACGATGTCGCCGCGGTCGAGATGACCGGCGCCGACGGCATCGGCCTGTTCCGCACCGAATTCCAGTTCCTCGTTTCCGCGACCTTGCCCAGACGCGAAAGCCAGCAGCGTCTCTACAAATCGGTGCTCGATGCGGCTGGGGACAAGCCGGTCATCTTCCGGACGGTGGATATCGGCGGCGACAAATCCCTGCCCTATCTGCGCACCGATAATGACGGCGAGGAGAATCCGGCGCTCGGCTGGCGAGCGCTTCGCCTGGCGCTCGATCGCGATGCGCTGATGAAGACACAGGCGCGCGCCTTGCTGGAAGCAGCGGCCGGGCGCGAGCTGCAGATCATGTTTCCGATGATCTCGGAGCCCTGGGAGTTCGATCAGGCGAAAGCGCTGATCGAGGAACAGCGGCAATGGCTGATTGGGCGCAAGAAGCTACTCCCCTCGCACGTCCGCTATGGCGCGATGCTGGAGGTCCCCTCGCTGGCGGAGACGCTCGACATATTGCTGCCCAAGATCGATTTCCTGTCGATCGGTACCAACGATCTGACCCAGTTCCTGTTCGCCGCCGACCGCGCGAACCCGAAGCTCGCGGAACGCTACGATTGGCTGAGTCCGGCGATCTTGCGTTTCCTGCGACGGGTGGTGCGCGAAGCGGCACAGTATAAGGTGCCGCTCGGCGTGTGCGGCGAAATGGGCGGCCGCCCATTGGAAGCCATGGCGTTGATCGGCATCGGTGTCGAACGCCTGTCGATCACTCCGGTCGCGGTTGGCCCGATCAAGGCGATGGTGCGGTCACTCGATCGGGCGAAGCTGATGCCGATGATCGGCGAACTGCTGGATGCCGGCGCCGCGGATGTGCGCAAGAGCCTGTCAGACTGGGCGAAGAAACATCGCGTATCGATAGGCTGACTCGGCGGCTGGCCGAAGCGAGATCGCATGCGCCGTCCGGTTGACATTTGCGGTCGGGCATGTGT
>JANMSH010000151.1:0-8026 GCA_031389105.1 Hyphomicrobiales bacterium | reverse complement strand
GTCTGCGCCACGCCGAGCCCGACCGAGCCGGTCGAGAAATCGACGTCGTCGGTGTCCTTGGTGCGCGACGGATAGCTCTGCGCGCCTTTGTAGCCGCGGAAGTTCTCCATCTTCTCCTGCGTCTGCTTGCCGAGTAGATACTGGATGGCGTGATAGATCGGCGAGGCGTGTGGCTTCACCGCGACGCGGTCCTGCGGCCGCAGCACGTCGAAATACAGCGCCGTCATGATGGTATTGAGAGAAGCCGATGACGCCTGATGGCCACCGACTTTGAGGCCGTCATCGTTGTCGCGCAGATGATTGGCATTGTGGATCATCCAGCTCGCGAGCCAGAGCACCTTGCGCTCCAAGGCGGCGAGTGTGGTCAATTTGTTGTCGTCAGTCGGCATGGCGTCCACCTGGATTTTCAGGCGCCAATATGCGGCTTTAGCCGTGGCGATACCTGCCAAATCTGGTTATAAATGCGCGCCAGATTGGCTCATTCTATCAAAATATTCTCTCAAACAGGCGTAACATGCCAATTCCTGCCCTCGACGCAACCGACATCAAAATCCTCACTTTGCTGCAAAACGACGGCCGCATGAGCCTTGCGGACTTGGCCGGCAAAGTCGGGCTGTCGCCGTCGCCCTGTCTGCGCCGGGTGCGAATCCTGGAAAAATCCGGCGTCATCGCGCGCTATGTCGCGGTGCTGGATCAGCGCGCCGTTGGGCTGCCGGTCAGCGTTTTCGTCTCGGTCAAGCTGGAGAAGCAGAAAGAAGATTTGCTCGACAAGTTCGCCAAGACCATCGCGCGCTGGCCGGAAGTGCTGGAGTGTTATCTGATGACCGGCCCGCGCGATTACTGGCTGCGCGTCGTCGTGCCCGATCTCGCCGCCTACGAACGCTTCCTGAAACAAAAACTCACACGCATCGAAGGCATCGCCTCGATCGAGTCGAGCTTCGCGCTGGAGCAGGTGAAGTATACGAACGTGCTGCCGGTGGCTTAGTTCGTCTTCGCCTGCTTCGCCGGAGCCTCAAGCACGCCCTTACAGGCCGGTGGCAGGTCGGCGAGCGTGATCGGTTTTGGCGGTTTCTTCGGCGCCGTCGGCTTCGGCGGATTGAGCACCTTGTCCGAGAACCAGTATTTCAGCGCGTCCGGCGCGCAGCCATCTTCGCCACCCACTGGCGGCTGCTTGCGGCAGCTCGGCGAGTCGGCCGGGCAGGACAGCCGCACATGGATGTGATCGTGATGGCCGTACCAGGGCCGCACCTTCGACATCCAGCCTTCCTTGTTCTTCTCGACGCGGCACAGCTCCTGCTTGATCGCGGCGTTGACGAGTACTCGCTCGACCTCGGGCGCTTCGGCCGCGGCCTTGATGAAGGCGACGTGCTGCGGCGTCCAGGTTTTCGGGTTGAGACGCTTCCAATCATCGGCGACCAGATTGCTCGCGGATATCTTCTCGCGCTCTTCCTTGCTCAACGTGTGGGCTGGCATCGGCATGAACCAGACGTCGACGTCGAGCCCGGTGGTGTGGCTCGTGTGATCGGACGGCGTCGGTCCGCCGCGCGGCTGCGCCAGGTCCCCGACCAGAATGCCTTTCCAGCCGGTGGCCTTGGCGGCGCGTGGCGCGAATTTTTCCAAATAGCGGATCAGGTCCGGGTGCCCCCAATTGCGATTGCGGGACACACGCATCACCTGCCAGTTTGGGCCGTTGATCGGCAACTCGACGCCGCCTTGCAGACAGCCGCGCGGGTAGTAGCCGATCGCCATCGCCTTGCCGAGGGTCGGAAGTTTAGCCGCGCCGAATAGTTGCTTGGCCGATTTTTCATTCTTGTCGGCGATGGCCGGCGCCGGTGCAACGGGCGTGGTGACGACAGTCGCGGGCGGCTCAGTGGGCGGCGTGGTGACGACGGGTGCAGGGTTTTCGGGCAGAGGGTTTTCGACCGTCGGTGCGCCGGGCGCGGTCGGCGCCGTCGCGTCCTGCGGCTGAACGGCTTGGGGCGCCGCCGGCTCGGTTACCTGCGGAGCAGGCGCCTGGGCGCGCGCGACCTTGACATACTCGACGGCGGCAATGCCGCCGACCGCAAAAGCTGCGGTCAAGCTGAGGAGGAGCACGTATCGGATCAGCATGGTGCCTCCGATTTAGCGATTCTGCCTGGCGCTGTCAGGTTAAATGCGCGCAATGGTTTAAACGGCGGCGGGACGCCACGATTTGTCGCGATCACAGAAAAGCGAACAGGGACAAGGACTTTTATGGTTAAGAAGGTCTTTACAACACCGCGCCCGCCAAGCGATGCTGATGGAACTATGATGATTTCCGGCTGTAGGGAATGAGTTCATGCGTTGCGCCGCCGTTGCAACCGTCAGCGCGCTGCTTTGTCTTGCGGCTCCGGCGCGCGCCGACCTCCTTGTCAGCATCAGCAAATCGCAGCAGCGGCTGAGCGTCACTGTCGACGGCACCGAGGCCTATCGCTGGCCGGTCTCAACCGGACGCCGCGGCAACGACACGCCGAGCGGCAAATTCCGTCCGACCCGGCTCGAGCGCCATTGGTATTCGCGGCAATATGAAATGACGCCGATGCCCTTCGCGATTTTCTTCCATCGTGGCTACGCCGTGCACGGCACCATGGAAGCCCACAATCTCGGCTACGTCGCCTCGCACGGCTGCGTTCGGTTGCGACCCGACAACGCCGCGATTTTGTATTCGCTGGTGCGCCGTCAGGGCATGGCCAACACAAGGGTCGTGGTCATGAACGGCGCCTTGCCTGTGCCCGCTATGCCGGGCGCGACGCCGATGGCCGAAGCCGATACGCCGGCAACCGAGGCGGCCCAGCATTTCGCCAGCGTCGCCGTGAATGGTGCGGAGGAACACGCCGCTAAGACTCACGGCACCGCCAAGGAAGCCGATGTCGATGACGCGGCGAGCCGGCGCAACGCGCGGTTTGCGCGCACGGTGTCCTATCGGATGTCGGTGAGCAGCGACGAGGCGCTGATCCTGCGCGAACGCTATGCCTGGCTGAAAAGCCTCGATCGCAAATATGGGATCACGCGGTAACCAAAGACGAGAATTCGGATACGCGAGGGCAAGCTGAGCAGGTAAGACTGGGGGATGTGTATGCGTGGTTTCATGATCGCCATCGCGGCGGCTTTGTCGCTCGTGGGCACAGCAGCCGATGCCGGTGTCGTCGTCACCGTGGACAAGACGGAGCAAAGTCTCACCGTCGAGGTCGACGGCGCCACGCGACATCAATGGGCGGTCTCGACCGGACGCTGGGGCTACAGCACGCCAGTCGGCAGCTACCGGCCGCAACGGCTCGAACGCCAGTGGTACTCACGCAAGTACGATTGGTCGCCGATGCCCTACTCGATCTTTTTCAACGGCGGCTACGCCATTCACGGCAGTTACGAAGTCTCGCGCCTTGGCCGCCCGGCGTCGCATGGCTGCATCCGCCTGCATCCGAACAACGCGGCGACGCTTTTTGAACTGGTGCAGCGCCGCCCCAGCGACACACGCATCGTCGTGATTGGGGGCGATAGACCGGCGATGGTGTCCTCGCGCGGCTCGAACAGTTATTCGGCGCGCGACAGTTACGGCCGCCGCGTGATCTACGAGAGCTACGAGTCCCGACCGTCAACCCGCATTATCGACCGCCGCGGCTCGCGGACCTTCGCCGATATTTTCGACGATCCCCGAAGGCGCTAGCGCTCAACTGTTTCGTTTGGTCTCGCCTCGGCGCTCGTGGGCCGCGGGGGGCGTGCACGGCTTTCCCGACGCGATCGCTTACGACCCATTAGGATTTAAGTCGACGCTTGCGTGCCCGCCCGGTCATTGTGGAGAATGCTGCAACTTTAAGTTGGGGGAGTTCACATGAGCAGCATCCGACCGCCGGGCCTTGGGCCGATCGTCGGCGACACCACCGACACCACCTGCCGCATCTGGATCCGCGCCGGCGATCCGGCCGACAGCGGCGCGACGCTCGACGAAAGCCGCAGGACGATCGGCCTGATCGGCATCGTCGAGAAAAAGGGTGCCGTCGATGTCATCGGCGATGCCTGGTATTTCCGCCTGCCGCGAGAGTTCGATCGCACAGGCGCTTTCAAGCTGGGGGAGGATGTCGACTTCGGTTACTGGAAATCCGACATCGCCCGCGAAAGAACGGCCGAAGGCAGCGCCAGCGTTCGCGCCGCCAAGCCCGAGGCGCTGAAGCCCGACACGATTTACAGAGTCCGCGTCGGCACGTTGACGCTGGACGATCCGTGGCCGAACGAACTCAACGTGCCGGATTGGAAGCTGCGCGACCGGCTGCCGGACCTCGAGGTGATCAAGCAGGAATTGCTGCAGCTCGACGAAAAGGAGAGCGAGGCTACGTTCCGCACGTTTTCGGCCAAGAACGCCGGCAAACTGACATTCCTGTTCGGGTCGTGCCGCTATCCCGGCATGCTCTGGAAGGCCAAGGAAGCCGACCGCATCTTCGGCCCGATGCATCGGCATTTCGATGCCCAGAATCCCTTCGGCGATCCGGCGAAGTTCACGTTGATGGTGGGCGACCAGATTTACGCCGACGCGCTCAATCGCGCGATACCGATCCGGCGCGCCGACCACTACGAGGAATTTCAGGAACGTTACCTGAGCGCATTCGGCGGCCCCAATATGCGCAAGCTGATGCGCAGCGCGACGACCTACATGATCCTCGACGACCACGAGATTGAGGACAACTGGACGCAGGATCGCATCTGGAGCGACGCCAAGCACCAGCTCTTCAACATCGCGATGACCGCCTACATGAACTACCAGTGGAGCCACGGCCCGCGCACCTGGAACGAGATGCTGTACTACAAGTTTGGCTGCGCCGGTTATCCGTTCTTCGTGCTCGACTGCCGCACCCAGCGCTTCAGGGACGACCACGAAGGATTGCGCGACAATCATCTGCTCGGGCGTCCGACCATCGATCCCGATCATCCGGGCCAAACCAAATTGCTGCTCGACTGGCTCACCGAACAGCAGACAGCGAACGGCAATATTCCGAAGTTCATCGCGACGGCGAGCGTGTTCGTTCCCAATGCCATGGACGAGCGGACGCATCCGGCGCCGCCGGTCGACGAGCGTTTTCCGAGCCGCGAGCCGCCAATCGCGAATGACGAGATCCTGGTGTACGATGCCAACCGCGTGCGCCGCGAATCGAGCGACAGCTGGCCGGCTTATCCGAACACGCGGCTCGCCATTCTCCAGCACATAGTCAAGAACAAGATTCAGAACGTAGTGTTTCTGGCCGGCGATATTCACTGTTCCAACGTCGCCGAAATCTATTTCGACGGCGACGACGGCAAGGGCCTCAAGGCGTTCAGCGTGACGTCCTCGGCGTTTTACTGGCCGCTCTGGATCGGCGACGGCGACCCGAACAGCTATGTGCATAATTCAAAGGAGGCGGGGCAGGAAGATCCGTTCCCGGTGCTGGGCACCGACGCAGTCATGCACTACCGGGCCTTCGGCTTCACGCCGAAAGACAACTTCACACGCATCGACGTTAGCAAGGCGGACCACAGCATCACGGTCAGCGTGTTCGACGAGAACGGCGATCCGCTGCCGGTGAACAAGAAGAAGAATACCAACGTGCTGGATTTGGCGCCGTGGTGAGGTGAAGGCCGGGGTGGGGCTTGGCCCCGGGCGTGCGAAGCCGGCCGTATTCTATGAGGCGCCGGTAAGCCGACAAGTGCTACTGCTTCACGCCCTAGCGGAGCATGTACCGGGCGCGCTTCAATCGATGACGATCTCGCCGGTCATGCCGTGATCGGCGTGGCTCTTGCCGTCGCCGCCGACGATGCCGCAACGCAGATCGGTGATTCGCCCAGTTGCCACCGGCACGAACCACCACTCGGCGGCCTGGCCGGGGTAAACCTCGATCTCGCGGATCGCACCCTTGAATTCGGCGAGCGTGACCACCTTGCCGTCGCGGCTCTGGGTTACCTGCACCTTGCGCGTCCAGATCATCTGCGAGAAGGCGTGCGAGGTGAAGTAATGCGGATCGTTGCTCGCATTGCGCAGCACCAGCTTATAGAGCTTGCCGGTTTCGAAGCGCAGCTTGTTCGGAACGAATTCGTGTTTGCCAGGCGCGCCGAGCTCTACTGTTACCGTGACCGGCTCCTGCTTGGAAAGGTCGCCGGCGGCGCGGGCGGGGGCGAACGACAGGGCGGCCAGCAAAGTCGCCGCGGATAAAAGCGCAAATGCACGCATGGAAAGCCCCCTCAAGGACATTGGAAATGCGACATTATTGCAATTGAGAATTATTCGCAACAAGGAAAGGTCGTTTTTTTGTTGAAACGGACGACTCTTGTATGATGGGGGACTTCAAGGTCCGGCAGCGGATCGATGCTTGAGCCGATGCGGCCTGTTTCCGCCAAGTGTCACGTATCCACCTTCAACGCTGCAATAAACGCTTCCTGCGGAATGTCGACCTGGCCGAACTGCCGCATCTTCTTTTTGCCCTTCTTCTGCTTGTCGAGCAATTTGCGCTTGCGGGTAGCGTCGCCGCCGTAGCATTTGGCCGTCACGTCCTTGCGCAAGGCGCGCACGGTTTCGCGGGCAATGATCTTGCCGCCGATGGCGGCCTGGATCGGCACCTGGAACATGTGCGGCGGGATCAGTTCTTTCAGCTTCTCGACCATGCCGCGGCCGCGCGTTTCGGCGCGGGTGCGATGCACCAGCATCGACAGCGCGTCGACTGGCTCGTCATTGACCAGGATCGACATCTTCACCAGATCGGCTTCGCGATAGTCGGTGAGGTGATAATCGAATGAGGCATAGCCCTTAGACACCGACTTCAGCCGGTCGTAGAAATCGAACACCACTTCGTTGAGCGGCAGATCGTACTTCACCATGGCGCGGGAGCCGACATAGGTCAGCTCCTTCTGCGTGCCGCGGCGGTCCTGGCACAGCTTGAGCACCGAGCCGAGATAGTCGTCCGGCGTCAGGATGGTCGCTTCGATCCACGGCTCCTCGATGGTGAGGATCTTCATCACGTCCGGCATGTCGACCGGGTTGTGAATCTCGATCTGCGTGCCGTCGCGCAGGTTCATCTTGTAGATCACCGACGGCGCGGTCGCGATCAGGTCGAGATTGAACTCGCGCTCCAGCCGCTCCTGGATGATTTCCAGATGCAGCAGGCCGAGGAAGCCGCAGCGGAAGCCGAAGCCGAGCGCGGCGGAGGTTTCCATTTCAAAGCTGAAGCTGGCGTCGTTGAGCCGTAGCTTGCCCATCGCTGCACGCAGGTCTTCGAATTGCGCGGCATCGACCGGGAACAGGCCGCAGAACACGACCGGGATCGACGGCTTGAAGCCGGGCAATGGTTCGTCGACCGGATTGCGTTCGTCGGTGATGGTGTCGCCGACGCGCGTGTCCGCGACTTCCTTGATCGACGCGGTCAACATGCCGATCTCGCCGGGGCCGAGCTCGTCGACGATAGTCAGCTTCGGCGTGAACACACCGGTGCGGTCGACTTCGTACGACGCGTCGATGCCGATCATGCGGATGCGCTGGCCCTTCTTGAGGACGCCGTCGACGATGCGCACCAGCACGACGACGCCCAGATACGCATCGTACCAAGAGTCGACCAGCAGCGCCTTGAGCGGCGCCTCGCGGTCGCCCTTCGGCGGTGGCAATCGCGTGACGATGGCTTCCAGCACGTCGGGCACGCCCAAGCCGGTCTTGGCCGAGATCATGATGGCGTTGGAGGCATCGAGCCCGATGACGTCCTCGATCTGCTGCTTGATCTTTTCCGGTTCGGCGGCCGGCAGGTCGACTTTGTTCAGAACCGGCACGATCTCGTGGCCGGCATCGAGCGCGTGATAGACGTTGGCGAGCGTCTGCGCCTCGACGCCTTGCGAGGCGTCGACCACCAGCAGTGAGCCCTCGCAGGCGGCGAGCGAGCGGTTGACCTCGTAGGCGAAGTCGACGTGGCCGGGGGTGTCGATCAAATTGAGGATGTAATCCTTGCCGTCCTTGGCGCGGTATTTCAGGCGCACGGTCTGCGCCTTGATCGTGATGCCGCGC
>JANMSH010000146.1:0-13777 GCA_031389105.1 Hyphomicrobiales bacterium | reverse complement strand
TCAAATTATCCGGAACAAAACCATGGCCGCTCCCCGCGTTCTCATCTCCGACGCTTTGTCGAACGCCGCCGTCCAGATTTTCAAGGACCGCGGCATCGACGTCGACTTCCAGCCTAATCTCGGCAAGGACAAGGAAAAACTTGCCGAGATCATCGGCAACTATGACGGCCTCGCCATCCGCTCGGCTACCAAGGTGACGCCGAAGATTCTCGAGAAGGCGAATAACCTCAAGGTGATCGGCCGCGCGGGCATCGGCGTCGACAATGTCGACATTCCGGCGTCGACCGCGCGCGGCATCATCGTCATGAACACGCCCTTTGGTAATTCCATCACGACCGCCGAGCACGCCATTTCGCTGATGCTGGCGCTGGCGCGCCAGATCCCGGAGGCCGACCGCTCGACGCAGGCCGGTAAGTGGGAAAAGAACAAATTCATGGGCGTCGAGATCACCGGCAAGACGCTGGGCATCATCGGCTGCGGCAATATCGGCTCGATCGTGGCCGACCGCGCGATCGGCCTTCGCATGAAGGTGATTGCGTTCGATCCGTTTTTGTCGCCGGAGCGCGCCATCGACCTCGGCGTCGAGAAGGTCGAACTCGAAGACCTGTTCAAGCGTGCCGACTTCATCACACTGCACACGCCGCTGACGGACAAGACACGCAACATCATCGACGGCGCCGCCATTACCAAGATGAAGCCATCGGTGCGCATCATCAATTGCGCGCGCGGTGGATTGGTCGATGAAGTGGCGCTGCGCGCCGCGCTCGACGCCAACAAGGTTGCCGGCGCCGCGTTCGACGTGTTCGTCACCGAGCCGGCAACCGAGAACGTTCTGTTCGGGCATCCGAACGTCGTGTCGACGCCGCACCTTGGCGCTGCGACGACCGAAGCGCAGGAAAACGTTGCGCTGCAGGTTGCCGAGCAGATGTCGGAATATCTGCTACGCGGCGCGATCTCCAACGCCGTCAATTTCCCGTCGATCACCGCCGAAGAAGCGCCGAAGCTGAAACCCTTCATCGCGCTGGCCGAGAAGCTCGGCTCCTTCGCCGGCCAGTTGACCGAAAGCGGCATCAGCAAGGTGCAGATTTCATACGAAGGCGCGGTGGCGCACATGAATACCAAGGCGCTGACCTCGGCGGCTTTGGCCGGTCTGCTGCGGCCGATGCTGGGCGACGTCAACGTGGTGTCGGCGCCGGTGGTGGCCAAGGATCGCGGTATCGTAGTCGAGGAAACCACGCGCGAGATGGCCGGCGACTACGACAGCCTGATCACGGTCACGGTCGTCACTGAAACACAGACGCGCTCGGTGTCCGGCACGGTGTTTGCCGACGGCCGCCCGCGCATCGTCAACATCAAGGGCATCCGCATGGACGCCGAGTTTGGCGCCTCGATGATCTACATCACCAACCTCGACAAGCCGGGCTTCATCGGCCGCTTCTCGTCGACATTGGGCGAGGCCGGCATCAACATCGCCACCTTCCACGTCGGCCGCGAAGCGCCGGGTGGCTCGGCGGTGGCGCTGATCTAGATCGACGGCGAACTGCCGGCCGATGTGCTGGCCAAAGTTCGTGCACTGCCGCAGGTGCAAAGTGCCCGTCCGCTGCATTTTTGAGCGCGGCGGCTAGCCTGGCCGGTTGCCGCCCGCTGCCACCGTAGGTAGTATCTCCGTCACGGGTTGCGTACGGGGGGTACGATGGCTTTGCGTGTGGGGCTTACGAAGCTGCGGCTGCTCGTTGCCTGCTTGTTGATCGGCTTGGCGATGGCCGGCTGTCAGGCGCAGTTTGTCGCCGATTACGACGAGATTTTCGACAGGGCCGTCACCGATACGCAGAAGAAGACCGACGCCTTCCTGCAGAAATTGGCCGAGCCGAGATCGCCGCTGCGGGTTTTTGCCAGGGCCAAAGACAGCTACGACGACATCCTCAACGACATTCACTCGCTGAAGATTCGCGCCGAAGCAAACAACAGCGGCGGATTGAACGCGGAAACCCTCATACAAATCGAAAAAACCGCCGCGACCATTCGCGAGCTACGTGCCTTGCATGCCAATGACGCGCGCGATGTGACGGACAGGCTGGTTGTCCTGACGCAACAGACGGTCGACGTGCAATTTTCATCGATGCTGAAGTTCGAGAACCTGAAGCGGCGTGGTGAAGCCAAGAAGAAGCAGTGACCTGCTGACGATGAGGCGAGGGGGAAACGATGGCATCAATCGATTTCGACAAATTGTTCAAGAACATTTTAGTAGTCGCCGAGAGTACCGCCGAGGAAGGCTGGCCGGCCATCCGCGACTTTGCCAAAGGCGATCTTGAGAAATTGGCGCGAACCGCCGTCGAAATCGCAGAGGGCAGGATCAACGGCACGATCACCGAGAACGGTGCGAAGGCCTTGCTCAAGATGAACCAGAATGCGGTAGAGACCGTCCTTGCCGGCGCGGCCTGCGTGACCAAGCTGGTGGCCGAGCGGGTCATCAATGCCGTTCTCGGCGTGGTCAAGGACGCCATCAAGGCGGCGACGGGCTTTGCGCTGTAGCGCGCCGGCCTAAAGGCGGCGGATCGGGCCTCGGCAGGGTGTGCCTTTCATCCCGCCAGTTCCCCTAAAAACCGAAAATTATCAAGCCTTTGCGGGCCGTCGCAGCTGTGTGCGAAGGCCGCCTTTGCCTTGCCTCCGAAGCCTGCATCCTTTATCCGAAGGTGGACCTGCCCGGATGCCCGGCGCCAGTGTCCGGACACTGGCGTTAGGAACGTGGCTGATGGCGAATGTGGTGGTAGTCGGCTCCCAATGGGGCGACGAGGGCAAAGGCAAGATCGTCGACTGGCTGTCGGAGCAGGCCGACATCGTCGTGCGTTTCCAGGGCGGCCATAACGCCGGCCACACGCTGGTCATCGACGGCAAGACCTACAAATTGTCGCTGCTGCCGTCCGGCGTGGTGCGCGGCGGCAAGCTGTCGGTGATCGGCAACGGCGTTGTCATCGACCCGCAGGCGCTGCTCAACGAAATCGCCACGCTCGAGAAGCAGGGCGTCACGGTCACGCCCGACAGCCTGCGCATCGCTGAGAACGCCGTGCTGATCCTGCCGTTGCATCAGGAACTCGACGCCATCCGCGAATCGGGCGCCGCCAAGATCGGTACCACCAAGCGCGGTATTGGCCCGGCTTACGAAGATAAAGTCGGACGACGCGCCATCCGCTTCATGGACCTCGCCGATCTGCCGGCGCTGCCGGCCAAGATCGAGCGGCTGCTGACGCATCACAACGCGCTCCGCCGCGGCATGAATCTCACTGAGCTGGACGGCGCCGCGATCTATCAATATCTCGCCGAGGTCGCGCCGAAAGTTCTGCCATACATGGATTCGGTCTGGCTGCTGCTCGACGGCAAGCGCCGCGAGGGCAAGCGCATTCTGTTCGAGGGCGCGCAGGGCGCGCTGCTCGACATCGACCACGGCACTTATCCCTACGTCACTTCGTCCAACACGGTGGCGGCGCAAGCCGCGACCGGCTCCGGCATGGGTCCTAACGCGATCGGCTACGTGCTCGGCATCTGCAAGGCCTACACCACGCGGGTGGGCGAGGGGCCGTTCCCGACCGAGCAAAAGAACGACATCGGCAAGACGCTCGGCGAGCGCGGCCACGAGTTCGGGACCGTCACCGGCCGCCCGCGCCGCTGCGGCTGGTTCGACGCCGTGCTGGTGCGCCAGACGGTGCGGACCAGCGGCATTTCCGGCCTGGCGTTGACCAAACTCGACATTCTCGACGGTTTCGACGAACTCCAGGTTTGCACCGGATATCGCCTGGACGGCCGCGAATTGGACTATTTGCCTGCCGGCGAGTTGGCTCAGGCCCGGGTCGAGCCGGTCTACGAGACTATTGGCGGCTGGAAGGAACCCACAGCGCGGGCGCGTTCGTGGGCGCAATTGCCTGCGCAGGCGATAAAATACGTCAGGCGAATCGAGGAACTGGTGGGGTGCCCGGTGGCTTTGCTGTCGACCAGTCCGGAGCGTGAAGACACGATCCTGATGACCAACCCGTTTGAGACCTGAGCGCATGATCCCGAAAAGTGGGAACCGGTTTTCGGATAAGATCATGCGCAAGCAAAAAGTAGAGTGATGGCTGATTATTACCCGCTCATTGCCCGCGCCGTCGGTGGCCTCGAAAAGAACACCGGCGAGAATCGCCGTGCCCTGTACGAGCGGGCGCGTACCGCGCTGGTCAATCAGCTGCGCGGCGTCGATCCTCCGCTCAACGAATCCGACATCACACGCGAACGGCTGGCGCTGGAGGAATCGATCCGCAAGGTCGAGGCCGAAGCGGCCAAGCGTGCCCGGGGCGAAACCCCCGAACTTGACGATACGCGGCCGTCGCTGCGCGATCAGGGCCTGCGCGATTTCCGTGACACCGTGAAGGAAGCGCAAGGCCTCGGCGATGCAACGGCGCAGGCCAACCGCTCGGCGCAAGCGACTTATGACCAGGTGCCGGACGAGCATTCGTCCTATGGCGAAACCGCGACCCCAAAGTCCGAGCCGCCGGCCGCGCCTTATTCCGTGCCGCCGCCTGTACCGTCTTTCGAGCCGTTGCCGGAAACGCCACAGGATGCGCCGCAAGCGTCGGAGCTTCCGAGCGAACACGCTCATGAGCAGGGTCCCACCTCCACGTCCGAGCTTGTTCAGGACGCCGCCGATCAGCACGCCCGCGAACGCGCCGACGAATTGGCGCATGAACTGGCCGAGCGTCACGGCGAACCGTCGCAACCCGGGTGGCCGCCGCCGCCGCCGCCGGTAGCGCCCTACGAGGATGAAGACCCGGCCTATGCGCGCACGCCGCGCAATTACGGCCGCATCGTCAAGATCGTGCTCTTGTTGTTGGTCATAGGCGGCATCGCCGGCGCCGGTTACTGGCAGCGCAATGCCATCACCTCCATGATTGCGAACTTCCGCAGCGCGACGCCTGCGCCGAAGCCGCAGGACGCCGCGCAGCCCACAGGCCGTCCAAAGATCGCCGACCGTGTCGGTGGCAACGAAACCGCGCCGAGCAACGCCAATGCGCCGGCCGCGTCGGTCGCGCAGAAGGTCGTGCTGTACGACGAAGACGCGAGCGATCCACAAGGCAAGCGTTACGTCGGCTCGGCGCTGTGGCGCACCGAGACCGTGTCGCCGGGGCCGGGCCTCGCACCGGAACTGGCGATCCGCGCCGATGTCGAGATCCCCGAGCGCCGCCTGCGCATGACCTGGTCGCTCCGTCGCAACACCGACAGGGCATTGCCCGCCAGCCACACCATCGAAATCATGTTCACGCTGCCGGCGGATTTCACCGAAGGCGGCATCGGCAACGTGCCGGGCATCCTGATGAAGCAGAACGAGCAGGCGCGCGGCTCGCCGCTCGCCGGCCTCGCAGTGAAAGTAACCAACGGCTATTTCCTGGTCGGCCTGTCGGCGGTCGATGTCGACGTCCAGCGCAACATCCAACTGCTCAAGGAGCGCGACTGGTTCGACATCCCGGTGGTTTATGTTAGCGGCAAGCGCGCCATTCTCGCGATCGAGAAGGGCACGCCCGGCGCCCGCGCCTTCGAGGAAGCCTTCCGCGCCTGGGGGCAATAGCGCTCACCGCCGCGTCAGTACGCCGAAGGCGACGGCAGTCGTGACCACCAGCGCCAGCATCATCAAGGCCATCGGCATCGCGGTCGCTGAGCCGGCCAGCACGACCGTCACCGCCTGGGTCGACGCCGCGCCCACCGCCATCTGCGCGAAGCCGGTCATGCCGGCAGCGGTGCCGGCTGCCTGCGGCCGTAAGCTGACCGCGCCGGCAATCGCATTTGGCAGCAGCAGTCCGTTGCCGAACGAGATCACCAGTTGCGGCAGAAAAATAGTGGCCGGCCCGCCGTCCGGGAAAAGCGCGACCAGCGCGACGGTGAGGCAACCGCCGACCAGTTCCATGCCGATACCGGCGACGATCAGTGCGTCGACGCCGAACCGCTGCGACAGCCGCGACACCGAAAAATTGCCGCCCATGTAGCCGAACGACATCACCGCGAACCACAAGCCGAACTCCGCCGACGAGCGGCCCATCAGCGTCACGACGATATGCGGCCCGCCGCCGAGAAACGTAAAGAACGGCGCCGAGCCGAGCGCGCCGGCCAGCACATAGCCGTGGAATTTCGCGCTGCCGAGCATGCCGCGCGCGTCATGCCAGATCGCAAACGGCGTATGCGACACGCCGGTTGGCCGCGTTTCCGGCAATGCCGCGAAGGCCCAGATCAGCACCGCGGCGCTAAACAGCGCGATGAACAGGAAAATCGACTCCCAGCCGAACGCGGTGTCGAGTACGCCGCCAATCAGCGGCGCCACCATCGGCGCGATCACCATCGCGGTGGTCACGAGGCCGATCATCGCGGCGGCGCGGTCGCGCTCGAACAGATCGCGAATGATGGCGCGGCTGATCACGATTCCGGTGGCGGCGCCAATCGCCTGCACAATGCGCACGACGATCAGCGCGCCGATCGACGTCGCGGCAACCGCAGCCAGCGACGCCACCACCGCCAAAGCAAGCCCGCCCAGTACCACCGGTCTGCGGCCGTAGCGGTCGGATAGCGGTCCGAGCAGAAGCTGCGCGGTAGCGAGGCTCAGCAGATATAGAGACAGCGTGAGCTGCACGGTGCTGGCGTCGGTGGCCAGTTGCCGGGTCAAGGCCGGCAGTGCCGGCACGATCATGTTGAGCATCGCCGGGCCGATGGCGGTCATCGCCATCAGCAGCGCCAGCAGTCGCCAGGGGGTGGACTGCTTGCCTGGCTTTTCGGCAGCGGATGTCGGCGCGTCCATCAAGACGTTCCGAGCGGCCGCGTCGCGGCCTCAAGCCAGGCGCGCGCCGGCGCATCGAGCAGCGGCCCGAGCGTGGCATGGACATGGGCGTGATAGCCGTCGACCCAAGCACGCTCCTTGGCCGTGAGCATGCGGCTGAGGATCAGCCGGCGGTCGATTGGCGCCAGCGTCAGCGTCTCGAATTCGTTCAGCGTTTTCTCGGCGCCGTCCGGCGTCGATGCCCCCGTGACCAGTACAAGGTTCTCGATGCGGATGCCGTAATCGCCTGTTTTGTAGTAGCCCGGCTCGTTCGACAGGATCATGCCGCGCTTGAGCGGCACGGTGCCGAGTTTCGAAATGCGCGCCGGCCCTTCATGCACCGACAGATAGCTGCCGACGCCATGGCCGGTGCCGTGATCGAAGTCGAGCCCGGCCTGCCACAGCGGCATGCGTGCCAGCGAGTCGAGCTGCGCGCCGCTGGTCCCCTCCGGAAATACCGCGGTGGCGATGGCGATGTGGCCGCGGAGCACGCGGGTGAAGCGGTCGCGCATTTCCTCGCTCGGCGTGCCGACGACGATCGTGCGTGTGATGTCGGTGGTGCCGTCTTCGTATTGCGCACCGGAATCGATCAGGAACAGCTCGTTCATGCCGACGGTGCGGTTGGAGCTTTGCGTGACGCGGTAGTGCACGATGGCGCCGTTCGGCCCCGAGCCGGAAATGGTCGGGAACGAGATGTCCTTGAGCAGGCCGGTGTCGCGGCGGAAACTTTCCAGCGCCGCCACCGCGTCGATTTCGGTCAGTCTGCCGGATGGCGCCTGTTGGTCGAGCCACTGCAGAAAGCGGACCATCGCCACGCCGTCGCGCGTGTGCGCGGCGCGACTGCCGGCGATCTCGGCGTGGTTCTTCACCGCCTTCATCAGCGCGATTGGGTCGGCGCCGCGCGACGGCTTACTGCCGCTATCGGCGATCAGCCGGCTCAAGGCATCGGCCGCGCTGGCCTGATCAAGCCGCGCCGTCTTGTCTTTTAGCGCCGCCAGATCACGCGTCAGATCGTCCGGTGCGCGCACATCGGCGAATTCCTCCAGCGTGCTGCGCACGCGGTTGTCCAGCTTGCCGCCATCGACATAGAGCGACGGGCGGCCGTCGCGGCGGATCAGCGCGAAGGCCAGCGCCAGTGGCGTATGCGTCACGTCGGAGCCACGAATGTTGAAGGTCCAGGCGACGTTCTGCGGATCGGAAACCACGAGTACGTCGGCGCGCAGTTTCGCGATCTCGGTGCGGATGCGGTTGAGCTTGTCGACCGCGCTCTCGCCGGCGAGCTTGATGTCGCGCAAGACAACAGGGCCCGAAGGCGGAGCAGGGCGGTCGCTCCACAGCGCGTCGATCGGATTGCCGTCGACCGGCACCAGCGTGGCGCCCACCGTGGCGCAGACCTGCTTCAGCTTCTCGGCGCCGTCGGCGGTGTGCAGCCACGGATCGTAGCCGAGCCTGGCGCCACTCTTGAGATTTTCCTCGAGCCATTGGCTGGGCGGTTTGTCGACCAGATGCTCGATGGCAAAAGTCTTGGTGTCGACCTGGCTCGCGGCCTGGACGGTGTAACGGCCGTCCACAAATACTGCCGCCTTGTCGGCGAGCACGACGGCTGCGCCTGCCGAGCCGGTGAATCCCGTGAGCCAGGCCAGCCGCTCTTCGCTCGCCGGGAGGTATTCGTTCTGCTGCCGGTCGGCGCGCGGCACCACGAGGCCATCAAGCCCGCGGCGCTTGAGTTCGGCGCGCAACGCCGCAACGCGCGCCGCGCTGGCAGCGCGGTCGCTTGATTCGTCGAATGTCTGGAATCGGGCTTCGAACATGCGGCACTCTAGCGCGGTCGACGAGTGGGGCAACGCAGCGGGCTTGGATGGTGCGTGCCATTGCGGGACGCTTACACGAAATTTTCCAGTCGTGCTGACGTTCAAACCGGCAACAAATTCACCGAGTGATTCAAATTTGTGCAGTGCATTATATTTGCCGCAATCATGACACCGATCGCGCCGGATGATTAATCAACTTATGTCGTAACTACAGTGCTTCCATGCATTGTTGTGCAGTGCTCGCCGACATGGAATCGGCTATGTTGCAATGCAATAGGGATGTGACCGAGGAGTCCGCTGGTTCTTCGTTTCGGACATAGGAGAGACACCATGGTTGCTGTCACGTATGGCACTGCCCGCGCCGCCGCCCCGGCCGCGGTGAACGTCAAGCCGGCCAAGCAGGGCAAAAGCTTTTTCGCGCGCGTCTTCGACGCGATCACGCGTTCGCAGATGAAGCGTGCCGAGCGGGAGCTCGCACGCTATCGCCATCTGTTGCCGCAGGGTTTCAAGTTGAGTGGTGACGGCGAGCAAAAGCTCGGCGGCTGGTAAGCGTCAAGTTTTCACCACCGAAGCCGTCCCGGATCCCCGCCCGGGGCGGTTTTGTTTTCGACTACGGGTTTTTCAACACCAGCGTCATCCAGCCATCGAGCGGGATTCGCTTCTCCAGCACCAGACCCTGCGCACGATAGGCCGACAGCGCCGCGTTGGCGTGCGCGGGCAGCAGGCCGGACAGCACGACGCGCCCGCCGCGCGCCGTGAGACTTTTGACGTCGGCGGCAAGCCGCATCAGCGGCCCCAGCAGAATATTGGCGAAGATCAGATCGTAGGGCGCGCAGGCTTGGATCACCGACGAGCGCGTGCCGGTGGCGTGCGTCAGTGTGATCATCGGCGCCGCGCGATTTAGCCGCGTATTCGATTTCGCCGCGATCACGGCGACGCGGTCGATGTCGCTGGCGACGATGTGCGTGCGCAGTGTTTTCGCCGCAGCGATTGCCAGCACGCCCGAGCCGGTGCCGATGTCGAGCACACGCCGTGGACGCCGCCGCTTCACTAAATCGTCGAGCGCCAGCAGGCAGCCGCGCGTCGTGCCGTGATGGCCGGTGCCGAACGCCAGCGCCGCTTCGATTTCGATGCCGATTTCGTTGGGGCGGACTTTGGCGCGGTCGTGCGCGCCATGGACGTTGAAGCGTCCGGCGCGCACCGGCACCAGACCGCTCAGGCTTTCCGCGACCCAATCGGCCGCCGCGACCGGCTCGATGGTGAGCGCGTCCGCTGCCGCGCCGTCAGCGGCGCTTTCCATCAGCGCCCGCAAGGCATCCGGGTTTGGCGCGTCACGGAAATGAATCGCCAGTTGCCAGCGCCCGTCCTCACCTTCGAAGGCGGCGCAGGCGGTGTCCTCGGGATCGAGGCATTCGCTGAAAAAGGTGGCGAGCCGCCGGGCGGTGGGCTCATCGCAGAGCAGTCGGGCGACGGATGTGGGGGTGGGCATGACGCCGTGATGACAACGGTTGGCGATTGGCCCGTCAATCGCTATCTAGCCCTTATGAAGAGCGAAACGCCGACCATCGCCGATATCGAAACCCTGGATCTCGCCAGCCGTAGCGGCTGGCCGGAAGACTTGCGCGTGCTGATCGCCCGGTTTCCCCGCGAGCAATGGGAGGGACACGCCAATCTCGGCGCCATGGCGCGGTTCTGGTTGCAACGTCACGATATGTTTCGCGAGCTGTCGGCGGCCATCGAGGAAACCACCGCGCAATTCCGAAACGGCGCGATGCCGGCCGCTGAATTCCCGCGCCAGATGGTGCCCCGGCTGCAATTCCTGCTCCAGCAGCTCGGCGTGCATCACCGGATCGAAGACCAGCACTATTTCCCGATCTTTCGCGCCGCCGACGAACGGCTGGCGCGCGGCTTCGATGTGCTGGAGGGCGATCATCACGCCATTCACGACGACATGGCGGCGACCGCGGACACCGCCAACTCGCTGTTACGGGCGCTATCGGGGAATGGCGAAGGGTTGGTCCGTTGCGGCGACGCTTACGCCGGAGCGAGCGGCGTCTTGATCAAAGGGCTGATCCGCCATCTCGACGACGAAGAAGATTTGATCGTGCCGCTGATCCTGGACCGTGGTGAGGACGCGCTAGGCGTCGCCCACCACGGCTGAGAGTTTCGCCAAATTACGGGCAGGGATGGCGCATGCCGTCAAAGCCCAGATAGGTGCCGCTTGCCGGGTCGTATGACTTGAACCGGCGCATGCAGTAGGCAACGTCTCCGTCTCCGTCTCCGCCGGCCGGCGACGGCCCGGAAACATAGTAGTTGTCGTCATAGGCATAGGGGCTGCCGTAGTACGGCACCGCGCCGAAATAAACGCCGCCGCCATAACCGCCGCGGTAACCGCGGTTGTAGCCGCCACCGTAACGCCGGCCATCGTCGCGCCAGGCCTGACGGTTTCCGCCGCCACCGCCGATAACGCCGGGCTGGCCACGGCCCGCGCCGCGGAAGTTGTCGCCGCCCCGGTTACCACCACCGCCGAGCACAGCGCCACCGCCGCCCGGATTTCCGCGCGGTGCGGCAGCGCCGCCACCTATGGGCGGTGCCGAAGGCGCGGCCGCAGGGGGGGCGGCTGCCGGAGGCGCGCCGGCGGGCGCGATCATCTGGCCGAATGACGGGCTGGCAAGGAAGATCGTCGCCGCAACGGCGGCGACGGCAAATGCAGGAAATTTGGCAGACATGACTGAACTCCGGCTGTAGGCAGGCTTATGCGCGGACGTCCGCGCCGTTCGCATGTCTAATCAACGAACGGCGAAGTCGTTCCCTGCGGCGGATTTCCCGCGCTTGGCGGACTCAGCGGCCAAATGGCCAGCCGAATGGCTGCCGCGGCTCGTAGCCGTAGCGCTGCGACCGGTAATACGGGCTCTCGCGGTCGTAATAATACTGCTGCGCTTCCGGGTATTCCTGCGTGCGGACCGTGCGCTGCCGCCGCATTGGCACCGAGCCGGTAGTGTCGGCGAACTCGTCGTTGTTAAAGCTGCGCTGGTAACTCGGCGCGCGCCGCGCCACCGGAACGCCAGCAGCGACAGGTGTCTCACCGGTCAGCACCACGCGGGTGTTGGCCATTTTCTGCTGCTTGACCAGCGTGAACAAAACCGCGGCATTGGCCGGTTCCAGCCGCACGCAGCCATGCGAGGCCGGCGTGCCGATCGCCTTGCGGTGATTGGAGCCGTGGATGGCGTGGCCCTGCATCGTAAAGAAGATCGAATGCGGCATCGGCGCGTCGTCCCATTCGCGGCTGTAGTGATCGATCTCCATACGGAACGGCTTGAACTCGCCCGACGGCGTATCGTGGCCCGACACGCCGGTCGACACCGGCCAGACATGGCGCGGCACGCCGTCGACCGTGACGACCATCTGCTGCGTGGATTTGTCGATGGAGATGAGCAGGTCGGCGCGCGCCGGCTGAGCCACCGCCACAAGCGCGGCGAGCGCAAACAAAAGTCGGCCGATACGCATGACAATCTCTCCAGCCCGGACACCGATATTAACACCGCCGGAGGCGGGATTATGGCGCAGGCGCTGTAATAAGTGCCGGTAGGCGGCTGCGTTCCATTGGACTTTAAGCCCGGCCGGCTCTTTCGGCGGTCGGCCGCCGTGCCTACATGCGGTCACCGCAGCCAAGGAAGCCAAATGGCCGAACCCCTGATCGTCGTCATCCCGCACAGTCTCGGCAAGGCCGAAGCCTTGCGCCGCATCAAGGACGGCGTCGGCCGCGCCCGCGGCGAATTCGCGCGCTTCATCAGCATCGAGGATGAAAACTGGACCGGCGACCGGCTGACCTTCCGCGTCTCGGCGCTGGCGCAGCGCGCCACAGGCACGATCGACGTTTACGAAGGCGCGGTGCGGCTCGAGGTCACGCTGCCGTGGCTGCTGGCGAAATTCGCCCACGCCGCGCAACGCGTCATTGGCCAGAAGGGCCAGTTGCTGCTGGAGAAGAAATAACGATGGCGCCGAAAATCCCGACCCGCACGGACGCCTTCGTCGCATGCGCCTGCGGCGGCACCATGACCATCGCCACGGTGGCGCCGATCCCGGAAAAGGCGGATCACATGCGCCACATGTATCACTGCAACGATTGCGATACAGACGCGACGTTCGATGTGGATAAGAAGGCGAAGAGCTAGGCTACATAAACTCCTTGCCCCGAATATCGATCGCCTTCTCGACCCTGACCAGCGCGCCGATGCCGGTGTCGGCGCCGACGTGGTTCTGCTCGCGCGGCAGCAGCATCGAGAAAATTTTGTCGCGCACCGGACCCGTCTCGTGCAGCACCACGCTGCCGAAGAAGCGCAGGAAGCCCGACTCGAGCACGCCGTCGCGCTGCGCCTTGAAGTTGGCGTACATGATGCATACGCGCGGATCTTGCGAGAGGTTCTCCAGCGCCGTGCGCTTGGAGCGTTCCCACCACGCCAGATGCTCGCCGTCGAACACGATCATGCTGCCCTTGGGCGTGATGTTCGGCCCTTCTTTTCCATGAGTGGCGACGAGACACGGATAGCCGTCGTCCCAGGCGTTGAGGATCAGGGTTTTGATTTTGTCGGGGAAGGGCATGCGGTCGGTCCTTACAAAAAAGGCGCAGCCAGCGCGTGCCGGCTGCGCCTTGTCCATAAAGCGTGCGAAGCGCTACTTCAACATATCCTTGACCTTGTCGAGCGCGGCCTGGACGCAGACCTCGTCCTTTTCGCCGCCCGGCGCGCCGGAAACGCCGGCAGCCCCGATGACTTCCTCGCCCAGCTTGATCGGCAGCGCGCCGCGCGCGGTGGTGAAGCCGGTGAGATACTGCGCGCCCATCTGCGGGTTCTTCTTCAGCCGCTCCTCCATCTCGCCGGACGGGATGCGGAACGTGCGCGCGGTGAACGCCTTCTTGAAGCTGTTCTCCATGGTGTGCGGGCCGGTATTGTCGCCGCGCACCTGCACGACGACCTCGCCGTTGCGCCCGACGATGGTGGCCGACACGGCGTAGCCGTTGGTCTTGCAGGTGGCGATCGCGGTGGTGGCGATGGTGACGGCGATCTCGGCCGAGATGTCCTTGCGCGCGAGCAGTTGCGCGGACGCCGGCGCGGCGAGCGCCAAAAGAACGGAAGAG
>JANMSH010000142.1:0-15996 GCA_031389105.1 Hyphomicrobiales bacterium | reverse complement strand
CATGATTGACGATCCAGACGATCTGGTCGGGGAACAGGCGGGGGTTCACGGTGTGATAGACCGCGCCGATGCCGAGAATGCCGTACCAGGTCTCAAGATGCCGCCAGGTGTTCCACGCCAGTGTTGCGACGCGGTCGCCGAGCTTGATGCCCTGCTTATCGAGCCGCTGCGCCACCTTCAGCGCGCGCCCGCGAATCTCTGCGTAGTTGGTCTCGACGATCGGGCCTTCGACCGAGCGGGTGATGACCTTGCGCTGGCCGTGGAATTTGGCGGCGTGGTCGATGATGCGGTGAAGCAGAAGCGGCCAGTCCTGCATCAAGCCCAGCATGGCGTTCCCTCATTCTTACTTATGCACAGAAGAGTATTCGTCTTTTTTTGGGCCAGCCCCTGGCCGGGGCCAAGGTTAGCGGTCGCACCGGTTGACGCAACGGTTTCGTAATCACATACGGTACTGTTGCAGTTCTGGTTTCAGAGATAACCGCAATTAGGGCAGGCATCGCGCCGATGAGGCTAGGATTCGCGATCTTGGTGCTGCTGGGCTTGTGCGGTGGCGTGTCCGTATCTGCGGCCCCCGCCAACGAAACCGCGTCCGCGGTGGCGGCCATCCCGAAGGAATCCGTGCCGCTGCCGCGTCCGCGCCCGGTGATCGGGCCGCCGGCCTGGCCGGAACCCAAGACCTTCCGCGAGGCCGCCGGTGACGATTTCAAATCCGACGAGGTCACCAGCGCGCCGTCGGACTGCCGCCTGCGGCTGGAAAAGTTCGCCGTCACCGTGGCGATGCCACGGCTGATCGGGCCGGGCGCCTGCGGCGGCGGCGACATGATCGAGCTGTCGGCCATACGGCTGACCGGCACCGCGCTGATCCCGGTAAAACCTGCGCCGGTGCTGCGCTGCGCGATGGCGGAATCCTTTGCGTCGTGGATCCGCGACGAGGCGGTGCCGCGTGTCGCCAAAGCCGGTCCGGCGTTGCGCAGCGTCGAGACCTATGACGACTTCAACTGCCGTGGCCGCAACCGCATCAAGGGCGCCCGCATGAGCGAACACGGCAGGGGCAACGCCGTCGACATTCGCTCGTTCACGCTGGCCGATAACCGTGTCATGTATCTGCACGACATGACGGCGTCGAAGGAGCTGCGCGAGGGATTGCGCGACAGCGTCTGCACGCGTTTCACCACGGTGCTCGGCCCGGGTTCCGATGGCTATCACGAAGAGCACATCCATCTCGATCTAGCCGAGCGCAGCAACGGCTACCGCATCTGCCAGTGGGACGTGCGCGAGCCGCCCAAGCCCGAAGCCGTGATCGCCGCCGAGGAAATGGCCGGTAAACCGACGCCGATGCAGTTTGCGGGCCCGGCTCCGGCGGCGGTGGCCCGGAAAAAGCGATAAAACCCTCTTGATTACGCATGATCTTGTCCGAAAACCGGTGCCCACTTTTCGGGATCATGCTCTCCACCATCCGTTCATGATTCCCAGGCTAGCTAGCCGGTCATGACCATCGTCAACCCCAGGGTTCTGACGTCGGACCGCCCGATGTCCCGCCGTGGCCTGCTCAAGAGCGGGCTGGTGCTGACCGGGATCGGTGGCCTGATGCTGTCCGGCACCGGCGCCTATGCCGCGGTCGAGGCCGCCGACGGATTGGTCGTAACCGACTATGCGCCGGTGCCGCCCAACTGGCCGGCCCGCCGCCGCCTCACCATTACGGTCATTGCAGACCTGCACGCCGGCGGCCCCAACATGGGGCTCGCGCGCGTGCGCCAGGTGGTCGACACCGCCGCCGCGCTCAACTCCGATCTGGTGGTGATCCTCGGCGATTATTTCGCCACGCATCGCTTCGTCACCGAGCGCGTGCCGCACGCCGCCTGGGCCGGCGAATTGGCGCGGCTCAAGGCGCGCCACGGCGTTTACGCCATCCTGGGTAATCACGACTGGTGGTACGACATCGACGGCGTGCGCAACGCGATGCGCCAGGCCCGCATTCCGGTGATGGAAAACGATGCCGTGCTGCTGGGCGAGGCGGGTGCGAAGTTCTGGCTGGCCGGGCTTGGCGATCAGCTCGCGCACTGGATCGGCCGCAGCACGTTCCGCGGCGAAGACGATCTGCCGGGTACGCTCGCTAAAATCAAAACCGACGATCCGGTGATCTTGCTGGCGCACGAGCCAGATATTTTCGTGAGCGTGCCGTCGCGCGTCGCACTGACGCTGTCCGGTCACACCCATGGCGGCCAGATCCGGCTGCCCTTCGTGCCGCCGGTGTGGACGCCGTCGGCCTACGGCGCACGCTTCGCCTACGGACACATCGTAGAGCAAGGCCGCCACCTCATCGTCTCCGGCGGGCTCGGTACCAGCAAGGTGCCGTTGCGTCTCGGCGTTACCCCGGAAATTGTGCGGGTTACGCTCGGCGCCTGAACCTCAAGCCCCTTCAAGACAAAAAACAGTGTTCGCGCCAAAGGGGTGGCGACTAGTTTTTCATTACTCTAATGACACCTTAGAATTTATATAAGCTATTGATTTTACAGTACTTCTTGCCTCAACCCGACTGTTGTTGTAACTGCAACCAACAAGAATCCTTGGGGGTGTCGCGTGAGTGAAGTGAAGCGTTTTGCGGCCGTATTGCCGCGTGTAAATGGTCATCGCGTATTGCTTAATGTCCGTGCCGCATTACTGGCCACCGTATTCGGCACCCTCGGCTGCGCCCATGCGCAGGCCCAAGTCGAGTTGCCCACAGTCCAGGTCGACGCGTCGCGGGAAACCGGAACCGGACCCGTGCAAGGCTACGTCGCCAAGCAAAGCGTGACCGCGACCAAGACCGACACGCCGCTACTGGAAACGCCGCAGACCATTTCAGTCGTCACCAAGGACCAGATCGCGTCGCAGCAGGCGCAAAATGTTGTGGAGGCTTTACGCTATACGCCGGCCGTCACGACGGACCATTACGGTGCCAATTCGTCATTCGATGCAGTCTGGGTGCGAGGTTTCCAGGCTCAACAATATCTCGACGGTCTGAAGCTCCCGTTCGATCCCGGCTCGCAATTCGCGACGCCGCGCATCGAGCCTTACGGCCTCGAACGGCTCGAAGTGCTCAAGGGTCCGTCGTCAGGCCTTTACGGGCAGACCAATCCCGGCGGCTTCATGAATATGGTCAGCAAGCGGCCCACGTCGACGCCGCAATATGAAGTCGAAGGCACGTTCGGTTCGTTCAACCGTTTCCAGGGCGCTTTCGATCTCAGCGGTCCGATCGATAAGAACGGCGAGTTTCTCTACCGGCTCGTTGGCCTCGGCCGCGACAGCGACACGCAGATCGACTTCGTCCAGGACAACAAGCTCTTCATTGCGCCGAGCTTCACCTGGCGGCCGACCGGAGACACCAGCTTCACGGTGCTGACCGGGTATCAGAACATCAGTAACAAGGGCTACCAACAGTACGTGCCGGCGCAGGGTTCGCTGTGGCCCAATCCCAATGGACGAATTCCGTACAGCCGGTATGTCGGCGAGCCGTCCATCGATGGATACCGACACGAACAGTGGATGATCGGCTATGCGTTCGAGCACCGCTTCAACGGCGTATTCCAGGTCAGGCAGAACGCACGGTTCTTCAGCGCGCAAAACGACGTTACCGCGGTGCGCAGTGAAGGCCTGCAGGCCGATCTGCGGACGCTCAACCGCTCGATCAATTACGTCGCGTCGGATACGCGCAATATCGCCATCGACAATCAACTGCAAGCGGATTTTCGCACCGGGCCTCTGGCGCACAAGGTTCTGGTCGGGTTCGACTATCTCAATGTGCAAAGCCATACCGACTACCGCTTTGCCTTCATCAGCCCGCTCGACGTGTTCAATCCGGTTTACGGCGCCGGCGTGATTCCACTCGCCAGGACATTGACCCCATTCTTCTTGCGTGACGACATCCAGAAGCAGGTCGGTGTCTACCTTCAGGATCAGATCAAGTGGGACCGCTTTACGCTCTCCCTTACCGGCCGCCAGGATTGGGCATCGTCGGAAAGCAAGACCATCGCGACCGGAGTCACCACCAGCCGCGACGACAAGGCCTTCACCGGCCGCGCGGGCCTCACTTATCTATTCGACTTCGGCCTCGCGCCATTTGCGAGCTACTCCACATCGTTTATTCCTGTCGGCGGCACCAGCTTCGCCGGCAGTACGTTTAAGCCGACCACCGGCGAAGGCTATGAAGCCGGCCTGAAATACCAGCCGACCGGCATGAATCTGCTTCTGACGGCCGCTTACTTCGACATAACGCAGCAGAACGTCCTGACGGCCGATCCGGCCAATCTGTTCTTCAGTCTCCAGACCGGCGAGGCGCGCGTAAAAGGCTTCGAATTCGAAGTGCGGGGCAATGTCACACGCGAGCTCGAGATCGTCGGCGGATACGCCAAGCTCGATCCGCGCGTGACCAAGGACACCAACAACACCGGCAAATACATGGTCAACACCGCGCTCGAAACGGCTTCGCTGTGGGGCATGTACACGTGGCAGCAAGGGACGCTCGCGGGCTTTGGAATTGGCGGCGGTGTCCGATACACCGGCGAAAGCTACGGCAACGGCGCCAATACAGTGAGAACGACGCCGTACACCCTCTACGACGCTGCAATCGCATATGACTTCGGTTACAGCAGCCCGCAACTCAAAGGCTGGAAAGCTCAGCTCAACGCAACCAACCTGTTCGACAAATATTACGTTCCGTCGTGCCTGACCGGTCCTGCTTATTGCGGACTGGGCGCGTCGCGCACTGTCCTGTTGAAGCTCAAATATGCGTGGAAGTAAGGCTCGTCGTCCGGCATGAAAACAAAGACGCTGAAACGCTGGTCGTGGGTGCACACGTGGTCCAGTCTGGTTTGCACGGTGTTCCTGCTGCTGCTGTGCATCACCGGGCTGTGGCTCATTTTCCACGATGAGCTGGACGAGCTCCTGCATGACACCGTGCCTGCCGCGCAGGTCGCGGCCGGCACGCCGCCGGCCGATCTCGATCGCGTGGTGGCCAACGGCATGGCGAAGGCTCCGGGCGAATTTCTGCAATTCCTGATCTGGGATCGCGACGATCCCAGTGTGATCTTCCTCAGCGTCGCCAAGGCGCCGGACGCGCCGTCGGACAAAAACCGGTTCCTTCGCGTCGATGCGCACACCGCGCAATTTCTCGACGCGCCGGATTTCACCAGCCGCATCACCTATTATATGTTCAAGCTGCACGTCGACCTTTTCGCCGGCCTGCCGGGCAAACTGTTTCTCGGCTTCATGGGTCTGCTCTATGTCGTCGCCATCGTTTCCGGCGTCGTGGTCTATGCGCCGGCGATGCGCAAGCTCGACTTCGGCACCGTGCGCAACAAACGCTCGCGGCTGATCCGCTGGCTCGATCTGCACAATCTGCTGGGGGCAGTTACCATCGTCTGGGCGATGGTCGTCGGCTTTACCGGCGTCATCAACACTTGGGCCGATCTCGTGCTGAAGGCCTGGCAGTACGGCCAGCTCACCGAAATGGTCGGCCCCTTCAAGAACGCCCCGATCCCGACGCAACTCGTTTCGTTGCAAAAAACGGTCGAGACCGCGGTCGAGAAGCTGCCCCACATGCAGCCGAGCTTCATCGCCTATCCAGGGACAGCCTTCACCAGCACCGCACACTACGCCGTGTTCATGCGCGGCAATACGCCCGTGACGTCGCGGCTCTTGCAGCCGGTGCTGATCGATGCCGCCACCGGCGCCTTCACCGATACGCGGACGATGCCGTGGTATGTCACGACGCTGTTGCTGTCGCAGCCGCTGCACTTCGGCGACTATGGCGGCATGCCGCTCAAGATCATCTGGGCCGTGCTCGACGTCATCACCATCGTCGTGCTTGGCAGCGGCGTCTATCTCTGGGCGGTGCGCCGCAGAACGGCTCGTCGGCCATCGAAGGCCGCAACTGGGCAGGCCGCGAAAGCCGCCGTCTCGTGACCGTACGTAAGGCCAACGCTGCCCGAACGCCGTGGCAGATCTTTGCGAGGCCGCTGGCGCTCGGCGTACTGAGCGCGATCGGACTGTTGGCGGCGCTGGTCGGCGACGACCTGTTCTGGGATGGCATCGGCTGGATCGGGCTTGGCATCCCGCTGGCCGTGACCGCCTGGTGCTTGTGGTGGCCGAAGACGGCACACTGAAATCCGAATGCCACAAATAAAAACGGCGCTCGCTTTCTTACCCCTCCCCACACTCGCAAGGGCTCGTGGGGGAGGGGAGAAGCAGCACAAACAAAAACGGCGCCCGGAGGCGCCGTTTTGATTCAGGAAGCTCGCTCGACTAGCGGAACAGGCTCTCGCCACCGGCTGCCATGCGCGGACTGAACGGCGAGTCGCCTTGCTTCGGCGACAGCACGACCACGACGGTGCCGGTCTTGACCCGCTTGTACAGGTCGATGACGTCCTCGTTGGTCATGCGGATGCAGCCCGACGAGATCGCCTGACCGATATATTCCGGCTGGTTGGTGCCGTGAATGCGGTACAGCGTGTCCTTGTTGCCGTCGAACAGATAGAGCGCGCGCGCGCCCATCGGGTTCTGCGGGCCGGAGCCGACGAAGTCAGGAACGTCCATGCGCTTCTTGATGTCGGCGGTCGGCGTCCAGGTCGGCCACTCGGTCAGCCGGCCGATTTTGGCCACGCCCGAAAAGGTCAGCGCTTCGTCGCCGACGGTCACGCCGTAGCGGATCGCCTTGCCTTCGGGCAGCACGTAATAAAGGTAGCGCGCGTCGGAATCGACCACGATCGTGCCGGGCAATTCCTTGCGGTGATAACTGACGATGTGCCGGCGATAGGGCTCGGCGATGGTGACGTTCTCGTACGGCGCCGCCGCCAGCAACTTCTTGTCGCGAACCGTCAAATTGGCTTCCGAGGCTGGTTCGATGGTCGACTGCATGCAGCCGCCCAGCATCAATCCAACGCCCAACAGAACCGCCGATAAGCCCCGAACCGCCATTTCTTCCTCGTTTTCCGGTCGCCGAATCAGCGCCCGCAGTGCATTTAATTGAGACCGCAATTAACCGAAACAGCCCAGCAATAGCTACGTTTTCGGCTTGCCTGAATGCGGCTTCCTGTGGACCTGTGGCAGGAATGCCGCACCCGACTTTAGGTACGAGCGTGAGCTTCAAATTCTCTCGTTGCAACCGAAAAGAACTTTACCAACAATGCGTTAAGGGAGGGTTTACCATATTGGCCGGTATATAATTGAAATTGGCGCAAATGCGCCGCGTTCGAACGGATGGCCACGATAGGACACGAATGCCTGCGCAATTCTGCCCTACTTGGCGACCAGATTCAGCGTTGAGGACGAACCCCAAGAAAACCCCAAGAACAACCCCAAAGACGGATCGGAGAAGTGACGTGACGACCCAAGCGACCAAGGCCTCGGAGCAGAAGAACAAAAAGCAGAACTCCCAGCCCAAGCATAACGAACTCGACAATCGCTACGGCAAGATCGGAATTTCGGCGGTCGCGGCCGCGGTGCGCCACCAGGGCGAACAGCGGCCACCGGCCAGCTACCGCATTCCCTACGATCGCGACTGATAAGCGGTTGATCGTTCCGGCCGCACGGCGGTCCGGCTTCCGGCATCATCATCGACATGACGACGCGCGCGGCTGTGCCAATGGCCGCGGCGCCCGCATTTATGTCTTGCGTGTAGCCGTACGTTCGGGTCATTGAGAGGCAAGTCGATCGACGCCGCATGATCCCGAAATCCGAGACTTCGTTGTCCGGGCGGCCATGCGCAGAAAATAGTGTGACGGCATGCTCTCGGTCTACGTCCCGCAAGGCACCTCGCTCGAACGCGTCGAGATTGACCCCGGTGATGCTCCGCCTTCGGCGGCGGTCTGGCTCGATCTGGTCACGCCGACCGTGCAGGAAGACAAGGTGGTCGAGCACTTTCTCGGCATCGCTGTGCCGACGCGCGAAGAAATGCAGGAGATCGAGGTCTCCAACCGGCTCTATGTCGAGAACGGCGGGCGCTACATGACCGCGACGCTGATGTGCCAGTCCGACACCGCTACGCCCAAGACCACCCCAGTCACCTTCATCCTGTCGAGCCACAAGCTGTGCACCGTGCGCTATGACGATCCGCGGCCCTTCGCGATCGTCGAGCACAAGCTGGCGCGTTCATGCGGGCCGAAAGTGTCGGGCGAGTCGGTGCTGATCGATCTGCTCGACGCCGTGATCGACCGCTCCGCCGACATTCTCGAGCGCGTCGCCGCCGAGGTCGACCAGGTTTCGCACACGATCTTCGAACCCGACGATGTGAACCGGCCGCCGTCCTACAACGACGTGCTCAAGGCGCTCGGCCGCAAGGGCGATCTGACGTCAAAGGTGCGCGAGAGCCAGGTCTCGGTCGGCCGCCTGCTGTCGTTTCTGGCCAACGAAGCCGAAGGCATGAAGTGGCCGAAAGACACGCGCCTGCAATTGCAGTCGATGCAGCGCGACGTCACCTCCTTGTCCGATCACGCCACGTTTTTGGCGAACAAGATCACCTTCCTGCTCGACGCCATGCTCGGCGTCGTCAACATCCAGCAGAACGCCATCATCAAGATCTTCTCGATCGCGGCGGTGATCTTCATGCCGCCGACGCTGGTGGCATCGATTTACGGCATGAATTTCGAGCACATGCCGGAGCTCAAATGGGCGATCGGTTATCCCCTTTCGCTGCTGCTGATCGTGCTGGCCGCCGTGGTGCCGATTTTGTTTTTCAAATGGAAGAAGTGGCTTTAGGCCATCTGCCTTCGCTCATTCCCGCGAAGGCGGTCACCTAACGCCTTCGCAAACCCTCAACCTCGGATTTGTGCTTGACTTATAATCCTAGTTCACTAGGATTATATCCGTCTTGCTCATCGAGGGGCGCTTTCATGAGGCGTCGTGATGGTGGAGCAGGATGTGGCGCCCGCGGGCGGGGACGAACGTACCCCCGCACCCGGGAGGCCCCGGGTCACCGTCCGCTCCCACTAACGGGGAGCTGCCTTGAATGGCTGCACGGATGCGGATGAAGGGAGGCGAAAGCCACCCGGATCAGGAGAGCGAAGAGTTCTCCATCGCGCACACGGAAGTACGGTCCCGAGGACAGAGAAATCGCCGCGATGGAGCGCCGGGAGGCGCCGCACCTTCCGGTTTGAAGGTGCGCACATAAGGAATGGACGCGCCGCTCGGTGCTCCATCCCCTCGGCTTTCGAGGGGCCTCCAAATGCCCCGCAGAGCGGGGCGGAGACGACGGCCTGCCCGGGGCCGCAAATAATACGGGCGATGAATCGCGCCTGCTTTCGAAAACAAAATGGCCGGGACATGCCCGGCCATCGCAGCGTCATCGCTGAAAGAATATCAGCCTCGAAACGGCGGGCGCTTGTCGCGCCGGCGGTCGCTGGCCGGCTGATAGGCGACGCGGCAGTGGAACGTGCAATACGGCTGGTCATTGGCCGATTCACCGCCGCAGAAAAAGAATTCAGTACTGCCTGGATCGCCGACCGGCCAGTGGCAGGTCTTCTCGCTCAATTGCAGCAGGGTCTTGCGCTGCTCGACCGGAATTTCAATCAGTTCGGGTTCCGGGTCTTCCTGATAGTCGTAGGCGAGCGCGGTATTGCCCCGCATCTGCGGCCGCTGTACCCGCATCATGTGGCCCGAGGAACGCGCCTTGCGCGGCCGTGGCGCCGACGAGGACGGGCTCTTGGCGCGGCCGGAGAGGCCGAGGCGGTGCACCTTGCCGATGACGGCATTGCGCGTGATCCCGCCCAATTCGGCGGCGATCTGGCTGGCGGACAGTCCGTCCGCCCACAGCTTCGTCAGTTGCGCGACCCTCTCGTCAGTCCAGCCCATCGAAATCTCCCCAGCCCCTCAAGGCCCTAGCCGGAATCCATCCCCGTTCGCTGGGCACGGATTATCCGCGCCTGAACGTCACACTTCAGGGATGAACCAGGATTCACTGGCAGCACGCACGACATGTCGTACTGTCTGGCAGGGAGGCTACACTACGGGTTGACTCGGTCGCAAGCATTTGCAAGCGCCAAAAAGCCACCTACCAACAGCTTTCTCCTTTAGAATCGGCACTTGCGGCAACATTGAGTCGCGAATCGCCGGAACTCACGCCGACCCCTAAAAGGCCACCGTTTTTCAAGCGGGACCACGCGCAAAAACTAGTAAAATAGAGCCTTTTGGCGCGTGTTGACAGGCCGAGGCCCCGCAATAGAATGAAAAAAGTGCCGCCCGGCGAGGCGGCACATTTCATTTTGGGCGCATGATCCCGAAAAGTGGGAACCGGTTTTCGGCTAAGATCATGCGTAAACTGAGGTCATGATCCCGAAAAGCGCGGCCCTGGACCCGATCCGGGGAGGTTTTGCGATTTTCGGATAAGATCATGCGCCCGCAATGTTTCGATGGAAGAACAAGGCCGTGAACTCGCACCTGTTGCCGACTTATGCGCGTGTCGATCTCGCTTTCGAACGGGGCGAGGGCGTGTGGCTGGTCACGACCGCGGGCGAGCGCTATCTCGATTTCACGTCCGGCGTCGCCGTCAACGCGCTGGGGCACGCACACCCGCATATGGTCAAGGCGCTGACCGAGCAGGCGCAAAAGCTCTGGCACGTTTCGAATTTGTACCGCATTCCGGAAGGCGAGAAGCTGGCCGATCGGCTGTGCGCGGCGACCTTCGCCGATACGGTGTTTTTCCAGAACTCCGGCACCGAGGCGATCGAATGCGCGATCAAGATGGCGCGCAAATATCAATCCGTCAGCGGCAAGCCGGAACGCTACCGCATCGTCACCTTCGAAGGCGCGTTCCACGGCCGCACGCTGGCCGCACTCGCCGCGACCGGCAACAAGAAATATCTCGACGGCTTCGGCCCGCCGATGCCGGGCTTCGACCAGGTTCCGTTCAACGATCTCGACGCGGTCAAGAAAGCTGTCGGCCCCGAGACCGCCGCGATCATGATCGAGCCGGTAATGGGCGAAGGCGGCGTACGCGTCGTGCCGCATAACTTTTTGCGCGCACTTCGGAAATTGTGCGATGACAACGGCCTGCTGCTGATGTTCGACGAGATCCAGACCGGCGTCGGGCGCACCGGCGATCTGTTCGCATATCAACATACTGGTGTTACTCCGGATATTATGACGATCGCCAAGGCGCTTGGCGGCGGCTTTCCAGTCGGCGCCTGTTTGGCGACCACGGAAGCATCCAAGGGCATGACGGCCGGCACGCATGGTTCGACCTTCGGCGGCAATCAATTGGCGATGGCGGCGGGCAACGCGGTAATGGATGTCGTCACCGCCGATGGCTTCCTCGACCGGGTGAAGCACAATTCGCTTTTGCTCAAGCAGAAGCTGGCCGAACTCAAGGACCGCCACGCCTCGGTGATCGCCGAAGTGCGCGGCGAAGGCCTGTTGATCGGCCTGCGGATGGTGCCGCCGGCGGCCGAGATGGTCGACGAGTTGCGCGCCGAGAAGATGATCACGGTCGGCGCCGGCGACAATGTCGTGCGGCTGCTGCCGCCGCTGATCATCAGCGAAAGCGAAATCGCCGAGGCGGTCGAGCGTATCGACCGTGCCTGCACGCGGCTGGCGCAGAGCCACGCGCGCGCGCCCAAACAGAGTGCGGCGTCATGACCGGCAACGGCGTGCGGCATTTCCTCGATCTGATCGACATCCCCAAACCGGTGCTGGCGGGCATGATCGACAACAGCCGCGCCATGAAGGCCGCGCGCGCGCGCGGCACGATCGCCGCCCCGCTCGCCGGCAAGACGCTGGCCATGATCTTCGACAAGCCGTCGACCCGCACGCGGGTGTCGTTCGACGTCGCCATGCGCCAGCTCGGCGGCGAGGCGATGCTGCTGACCGCGCAGGAAATGCAGCTCGGCCGTGGCGAGACGCTGGCCGACACCGCGCGCGTGCTGTCGCGCTATGTCGATGCCATCATGATCCGTATCCTCGATCACGAAGCGGTGGCCGAATTGGCGCGCCACGCCACGGTGCCGGTCATCAACGGTCTGACGCGGCGCTCGCATCCTTGTCAGGTGCTGGCAGATGTGATGACCTTCGAGGAACATCGCGGCCCGATCCGTGGCCGCACAGTGGCCTGGACCGGCGACGCCAACAATGTGCTGGCGTCGTGGATGCACGCCGCCGAGCGCTTCGAATTCAATTTGCGGGTCGCGACGCCATCCGAACTCAAGCCAAAGAAATGGCTGATGGACTGGGTCAAGACGTCGGGGGCCGCGATCAAGTTCGGCGAAGATCCGGAGGCCGCGGTCAAGGATGCCGATTGCGTCGTCACCGACACCTGGGTGTCGATGGGCGACCGCGAGGCCAAGCGCCGGCACAACGTGCTTAAGCGCTACCAGGTCAATGGCGCGCTGATGGCCAAGGCCAAGCCCGATGCTTTGTTCATGCACTGCCTGCCGGCGCATCGTGGCGAGGAAGTCACCGACGAGGTGATGGACGGGCAGCAATCGGTGGTGTTCGACGAGGCGGAAAACCGCCTGCATGCCCAAAAGGGCCTGTTGGCCTGGTGCCTGCACGCGGAGGCGCGCTGAGCGCCGCCCGCGCGGTATCGGGGGCTCGAAATCTCGCCGCCGAGCGCTACATAAGGCCGATGAGCAGCCCCTTGAATAATCCCATCATGACCGACCCCAACATCGCAATTCCGTCCCGCGCGCCGGCCGCCAGCACGCCCGACGACACCGTCCTGCCGTTCGAAGTGGCCTCGCTCGATCTGCGCGGCCGTGTGGTGCGGCTTGGGCCGGTGGTCGACCGGATTCTCGAGAAGCACAATTATCCGCTGCCGGTTGCCAAACTGGTCGGCGAGGCGGTGGTGCTCGCGGTCATGCTCGGCTCGGCGCTCAAGATCGACGGCCGGTTCATCATGCAGACGCAGACCGACGGGCCCGTCGGCTTGCTGGTGGTGGACTTCACCACGCCCGGCAAGGTGCGGGCCTGCGCGCGCTTCGGCAAAGAGGGCTTGGAGGCGGCGATCGCTTCCGGCAAGACCGACGCTGGCGCGTTGCTCGGCAAAGGCCATCTTGCCATGACCATCGATCAGGGCTCAGACACCAGCCGCTACCAGGGCCTGGTCGCTCTCGATGGCGGCACGCTGGAAGACGCGGCGCACGAATATTTTTTGCGTTCCGAGCAAATCCCCACGCGCGTTCGCCTCGCGGTGGCCGAGGAATTGCGCGCCGGTGACGGCGGCCCGCGGCATAGCTGGCGCGCCGGCGGCATCATGCTGCAATTTCTGCCGAAGTCGGCGGAGCGTGCGCGCGTCGCCGATCTCGATCCGGGCGATGCGCCGGAAGGTGTGGCGGTCCAGGCCGTGCCGGAAGACGACGCCTGGGTGCAAGGCCGCGCGCTGCTTGAGACCGTCGAGGACGTCGAGTTGATCGATCCCCACATTTCCAGCGAGCGACTGGCGTACCGGCTGTTTCACGAGCCGGGCGTGCGGGTGTTCAAGACGACCGACGTGCGCGCCGAATGTTCGTGCTCCCGCGAGACCGTCGAGGTGATGCTCAAGAGCTTTTCGCAGGAAGATCGCGACCATATGGTCGAAGACAGCAAGATTTCCGTCACCTGCGAATTCTGCAGCGCGACCTACGACTTCGCGCCGGCTGATGTCGGCGCGAAAGAATGATCATCCGCGACACGATGCTTGCGGTTGTGGCGTTGCTCGTCCCGCAGGTCGCGCTGGCGCAAAGCTGCCCGGAGCCTTTGGCCTCGGCGCGCCGTCTGGTGTTGGTGACCGCCGACACATTGACCAGCACCACCGCGACCGTGGAACGGTTCGATCGGCACACGTCGAATGCGCAATGGCAGGTCGCCGGCGGCGCAGCCACCGCGCTGATCGGCCATAAAGGCATCGGCTGGTCGCACGCATTTCGCCGCTTTGCGAAACGTGGCGAGCCGGTGAAGGTGGAAGGTGACAAGCGTGCGCCGGCGGGCTTCTACAAGATCGGCCCGAGCTTCGGTTTCGGTCCGTCGCAAGTGCCGAACTACGTTCGTGTCGACGATGGCATGGTATGTGTCGATGACCTGAGTTCGCCGGCCTACAACACCATCACCCGGCGCGACTGGGTCGGTCCCAAGGTTCACGCCGAGAACATGTCGCGCGTGCCGGACTATCGCCGCGGGCTCCTTGTCGACTATCCGACCGACCGTAAGGCGCGCGCCGGCTCCTGCATCTTCATCCATCTGCAACTGCCCGGAAAGACCGGCACCAGCGGCTGCGTCGCGCTGCCGGAGCCGCAACTTGAAGCCGTGCAGGATTTCGCGCAGGACGGCGCGGTACTGGCGATCCTGCCGCGCCAGGCGCTCGGCCGCTTCAAGGGATGTCTGCCGACGCCCTGAGCATGATCCCGAAAAGTGGGAACCGGTTTTCGGACAAGATCATGCTCAATTCAATTAAGGATGCGTTCGGCGCTGGGCGAGTCGAGCGAGAAGGCCGGGATTTCGATGTCAAAATGCTCACCGGCCATCGACACCATGCCGTAGGTTCCGCCCATGAACCCCGACGGCGTGGGCAGGGGAACGCCGCTGGTGTATTCGAAGTTCTCGCCAGGCTCGAGCGTCGGCTCTTCGCCAACCACGCCGGGGCCTTTGACCTCTTGCAGCCGTCCCAATGCGTCGGTGATGCGCCAATGGCGCGTTTTGAGCTGGACAGTCTCAGCCCCGCGATTTGCAATATCGATGGTGTATGACCAGAAGTAATAGCCGTTACTCGGCGACGACCGTTCGGACAGAAAGCGAGGCGTCACCGTGACCTCGATTTTGCGGGTTACGGCGCGGTACATTCAAATGCCTTACAATTGACTTCGGTCGGGGTTGTTATTCGCGCCCGTTCCAAGAGTATGGCCGAAAGCCCGCACGAAAGAAAAGCCATTGATTGCCCCGATACCGACCGAACGCGATCTGCGGCTTGACCTGTTTCGCGGCATCGCGCTGTGGCTGATCTTTCTCGACCATATTCCATCCAACGCGGTGAGCTGGATCACCATCCGCAATTACGGGTTCAGCGACGCCACCGAAATCTTCGTCTTCATCTCGGGTTACACCGCGGCCTTTGTCTACGGCCGCGCCATGCAGATCACCGGCTTCATCGTCGCGACCGCCCGCGTGCTCAAGCGCGCCTGGCAGATTTATGTCGCGCACGTGTTCCTGTTCGCCATCTACCTCGCCGAAATCTCCTACGTCTCGCAGAGTTTCGACAATCCGCTCTACAGCGAAGAAATGGGCGTGCTCGATTTCATCAAGAACCCCGATGTGACGATCATGCAGGCGCTGCTGCTGAAGTTCAAACCGGTGAACATGGACGTGCTGCCGCTTTATATCGTGCTGCTCCTGTGGTTCTCGCCGATCTTATGGCTGCTGTTGCGCTCGCCTTCGCTCGCGCTGATCGTCTCGGCGACGATCTACACGGTGGCGTGGATGTTCGAGTTGAACTTCCCGGCCTATCCGCAAGGCACCTGGGTCTTCAACCCGTTTGCCTGGCAATTGCTGTTCGTGTTCGGCGCCTGGTGCGCGCTCGGCGGCGCGAAACGGCTTGGACGATGGACCCATTCTCCGGTGCTAGTCTGCTTGGCGGCCGCTTATCTGTTGTTTGCGTTCGGCATTGCGCTGAGCTGGCACATTCCCGCGCTCGGCGCCGTGGTTCCTAAGATCATTGGCGAGGTGATTTATCCGATCGACAAGACCAACCTGGACGTGTTGCGCATTCTGCATTTCCTGTCGCTGGCCGTCATTATCGTATGGCTGGTGCCGCAGGATTGGTCATTTCTTAAGTCCAAATTTTGCTGGCCGGCGATCGTTTGCGGGCGGCATTCCTTGGAGATTTTCTGCCTCGGGGTCTTCCTGTCGTTTGCCGGACACTTCGTCTTTACCGAGGTTTCCAACCGGGTCTTGACCCATGTCCTGGTCAGCCTGGCCGGTATTTTGATCATGGTTGGCGCCGCAGCCGTGATTTCGTGGTATAAGCGGGTCGAGCGACAAGGATCGGGACCGCGGCCGCCT
>JANMSH010000104.1:0-10675 GCA_031389105.1 Hyphomicrobiales bacterium | reverse complement strand
CGCCGCGCGGCCTTGATGGCGGCGACGTCGATCTTCTTCATTGTCATCATCGCCTCGAACGCGCGCTTTGCTTCATCGCCGCCAATGGCCAGCGCTTCGGTCAGCACACGCGGCGTGATCTGCCACGACACGCCCCACTTGTCCTTGCACCAGCCGCAAGCGCTTTCCTGGCCGCCATTGCCGACGATGGCGTTCCAGTAGCGATCGGTCTCGGCTTGATCGTCGGTGGCGATCTGGAACGAGAAGGCTTCGGTATGTTTGAACGCGGGGCCGCCGTTGAGGCCGATGCAAGCGACGCCAGCCACCTTGAATTCGACGGTCAGCACATCGCCCTTCTTGCCGGAGGGATAGTCACTGGGCGCAAGGAAGATGGCGCCGACCGCGCTGTCGGGAAAGGTCTGGGCATAAAAGCGTGCAGCGGCCTCGGCGTCCTTGTCGTACCAGACGCAGATCGTGTTCTTGTTCATGGGTATCCTCCCTTTGCACCTTTTACTCCGGATGGTGCGCAGCGAAACCCGGGGCAGGCTGTTTCGATTGTTCCCGGGTTACGTTCCGCTCCACCCGGGCTGCGGGATGACGGAAATATCATCCCAATTGGCTTGACGAAAGGCGGCGGCGACATTGTCATGGCGGTACCCGCCTGCCGGCAGACCCATCTGTGCCCGAGGAGTACCTATGACACAATTCCGCAGTCTGGCCCTTGCCTGCGCGATCGCCGCGCTGACGCTCAACGGCGCCAACGCACAAACCGCGCCTGCGGCGAACGCACCCCCGCCAGCACAGGAGTACAAGCCGACCACGGGCCAGGAAGGCAAAGACGTGGTCTGGGTTCCGACATTCGACGAACTCGTGGAGCGGATGCTCGACATGGCGGGTATCACCAAGGACGACTACTTGATCGACCTTGGCTCGGGAGACGGCAGGACGGTCATCACCGCGGCCAAGCGGGGGACGCGTGCACACGGCATCGAGTACAATCCCGACCTGGTCGCTCTCTCCCAGCGCAACGCCCAGGCGGCAGGGGTCACCGATCGCGCGACCTTCGTCCGCGGCGACATCTTCCAGTCCGATTTTTCGAAAGCGACCGTTGTCACACTGTTTCTTTTGCCGCATTTGAACCTGCAGCTCCGCCCGACAGTGCTCGATATGAAGCCCGGCACGCGCGTGGTGTCGAACACCTTCAACATGGGGGATTGGCAGCCGGACGACAGCATCAACGCAGGCGGGAATTGCACGTCCTACTGCAAGGCGATGAAATGGATCATTCCCGCCAAGGCCGGCGGCACCTGGCGTCTCGGCGACGGCGAGTTGAAGCTGACCCAGACCTATCAGATGCTTGACGGCACCCTGACCCTGCGCGGCAAGGCGCTGCCAATCAGCGCGGCCAAGATGGACGGCACGAAGATCACCTTCACCGCCGGCGGCCGCCGCTACACGGGCGAACTCGCGGACGGGAAGATGACCGGCCAGGTGGACGGCGGCGAAGCCTGGAGCGCCACGCGCTCTGAAAGAACCTGAGGCCTCTCCCGCCGAAATCCGGGGCGGCATCCTCCCATCATCGTTCCCGCTTTAGTTAGGAAGCCCGTCAATGGACAGAGAGGGATTTGGCGATGCCGCTGCTTCACATCTCACTGCGCGCCGGAAAGCCGGAAGCCTACCGGCAGGCGATCTTCGACGGCCTGTACCGCGCGATGCGCGAGGCGTTGAACGTGCCCGACGACGACCAGTTCATGACCATCACGGAGCATGACGCCGCGAACTTCCGCACCGGCAATGCCTACGGCGTCGAGCGCAGCGCCGATGTCGTGTATATCCAGATCACCGTGTTCAACACGCGCACCACGGAGCAGAAAAAAGCGCTGTTCCGGCGGGCCGCGGAGTTGCTCGGCGAAAATCCCGGCATCCGTCCGGAGGACGTGTTCGTGACCATTCTTGAGTCGGCTAAAGAGAATTGGTCCGTCGGCAACGGCGTCGCGCAATTCGCTTGAGCCTAAAGCCGAAGTGCCTAATTCACAGTTCATCCGTAGCCGCGCTGGGTCCCCGCTTGCGCGGGGACGAGCGGGGATAGCCAGTTAGCGGGTGCGGCAAGTGCTTAGATTTGCAGCTAAAAGTTAGTTGCAGACGCATCCGGACGATGGTGCTGGGCCGAAAAATCGTTTGTTTTCAATAGTTTACAACTATTCTAAACTGCGTTTTTCTTTGACACTTATCGATGAAGCCGGTACCCAAATAGCCACTCTACGGATGTAGAGCGGAGCCGGGTTTCGATGATCGTCTGTTCCTGCAACGTCTTGACCGACCACGAAGTGCGGAACGCCGTCGCCACGGCGGCGCCGCGCACCACCGGTCAGGTCTATGGCTGCCTCGGCTGCAGCGCCCAATGCGGCCGTTGCGCGCGTTCGATCCGCAAGATCATGGACGAAGCTTTGGCCGGCGCCGGTTGCCCGGTCGGCTGCGGTTCCTGCGCCTCGCATCGCGCGCCGCAAGATTAACTCTCACTGGTAAAATAGAACGGTGCGCTCGCGGTGTTGACCGCATCGCCGCAACATTGGCATGGTTCAAACCTGACCGTTTGACCGGTGGCGGAACCGCCTGCCGCGTCGTCCCCAAATTTGTGTTCAAGCCGCCAGAAGGATCCGCGCCATGAAGGGTGATGCCAAGGTTATCGAATATCTCAACAAGGGTCTTCGCAGCGAGCTCACCGCGGTCAGCCAGTATTGGCTGCATTACCGGATGCTGCACAACTGGGGCTACCTCGACCTCGCCAAGCAGTGGCGCAAGGAATCGATCGAGGAAATGGTGCACGCGGACAAGTTCATCGACCGGATCATTTTTCTCGATGGCTTTCCCAACCTGCAGGTTCTCGATCCGCTGCACATCGGGCAGAACGTAAAGGAGATACTCGACTGCGATCTGGCGGCCGAGGTTGGCGCCCGCGCGCTCTACCAGGAAGCCGCCACCCACTGCCAGACGGTCAAGGATTACGTGTCGCGCGATCTGTTTGAAGAACTGATGAAGGACGAGGAGCACCACATCGACTTCCTCGAGACCCAGCTCGACCTGGTGGAGAAGCTCGGCGTCCAGCTCTATTCCCAACACCACATCGGCGAAATGGGTGAGGGCGGCAAAGACTGACGGGCGCCTGCACGGCTGGCCGCGTTACAACCGGGAAATTATTTCGGATTTTGCGCACTTTCGGCCGCGCGAGCATTGCGTGTTGCCGCCACCTGCACGAGTATGCCCTCCCGGATGTAGAAACCGTTGGAGACATTTCGATGCGTGTGGCGTCCGCCGGCAATATTATTCGCTGCGTTAGTCTCCTTGCGGCGCTTGCGGCTGCCCCGTTGTGGCCGTCCGGCGCCGTGGCGCAAGAGTGGCCGACAAAACCGGTCACGATCGTCCTCGGTTTTGCCCCCGGTTCGATGATCGATTTCGTCGGCCGCGCATTAGCCCAGGAGTTGACGATGACGCTGGGCCAGCCGGTCATGATCGAGACCCGTCAGGGCGCCGGCGGCGTGCTGGCCAGCACCTACGTCGCCAGAGCCGTCCCGGATGGCTACACGTTGCTCATGAGTGCGGTCGGACCTGCGGTGCTCCGTCCGCTGATAGACAAGACCGTCACGTTCGATCTCGAAAAGGAGTTTATCTCGGTCAGCCTGCTTGGCGAAGCGCCGAACGTACTGGTCGCCAACCCGAAGCTCGGCCTTAAGTCGGTCAAGGAATTGGTCGCTTACGCCAAGTCGAAAGGCAATAAAATCAACATCGGCCATTCCGGTCCCGGCACGCTGGGGCAACTTGCGACCTTGCTGTTCGCCGCCGAGGCCGGCCTCGATGCTGCGTCGGTGTCTTATCGCGGCACCGGCCCGATGATGATCGATGTTCTTGGCGGCACGCTCGACGCCGGTTTCCCCGCCTACAATCCCGCCACCAAGGAAGGCACCTTGCTGGCGGTGACGACCGCCGAACGGGTCGATTTCTTGCCCAACGTGCCGACGATGAAGGAAAGCGGCTTCGATATTGTCGGCGGCACCTGGGAAGGAATCTTCGGGCCTGCCGGCCTGCCGCCCCACATCGTTACAAAACTCCACGCGGCAATCGAAGCCTTCCTGCGCAAGCCCGAAACCAAGCAGCGCCTGGGCGATACCGGATTCCAGGTCATGGGTGGCCCGCCTTCCAAATTGGTCGATAAGATTATGCAAGACCGGGCGAAGTGGGCAAAGATCATCCGCGATGCCAAGATCGGCGCCGACGACAAATAGGCTTGGCCTGCGCGTGATCGGAAAAGAACTCACCATACCCACGCCGGACGGCGCGATGGACGGTTATGCCGCGCATCCGGCTCGCGGCGGTCCCTTCCCGCTGGTGGTCTTGTTCATGGACGTGTGGGGGCTGCGTGAGGAATTATTCGCCATCGCACGGCGGATCGCGGGTCACGGCTATTATTGCCTGGTGCCGAATCTGTTCTACCGCGAAGGCAAAATCCGCTACGAGCGCCGCAACGCCGAAGGCAAGATGATGTCGGTCGTCGATGTGCCGGCAGAGCTGCGGGAAGAAATGCGTGTTCGTTCGGCCAAGGTCGACCGGCTGCGCGCCGGCGCCGATATTGCCGCCATGCTGGCGTTCTGCCGTGGCGAACCGGTCGATCCGGGTCCGGCGGGATCGGTCGGGTTCTGTCTCGGCGGCCGCGTGGCATTTTATGCCGGTCAGGAATTCCCCGAGCGCTTTCTCGCCAATGCCAGTCTGCACGGCACCCATCTGGCGACCGAGGCTGAAGATTCACCGCATTTGATGACGCATCGCCTGCGTGGGGAAATGTATTGCGGTTACGGAGCACAAGACCGCTTCGCCACGCCGGAGATCCGCACCGCGATCGATCGCGCCTTCGCTGCCAATCCCGATGTGATCTATCGGCAAAAGCTGCATGCCGGCGCCCACCATGGCTACGCGCTGCCGGACCGTGACATCTATGATGGTGAAGCGACCGAAGCGGACTGGCGCGAAATCTTCGCCATGTTCGGCCGCCAGCTCCAGCCGTCAGGCCGAGCGAATTCTGGCGCGTAGGGAATTGATGAAGGCTTTCACCACCGGCGCGCTTTCATTTTTGCGAAAGGCGGCGACATGGTCGGAGGTTCGCGTGACACCGTCGATGTCGCGGTAAACCACGCCCGGCAGGACAATGCGCTTGAGCGATTCTGACAGCACGCCGATGCCGGTGCCCGCGGCCACCAGGGCAATGACCGTAAAGACGTCTGGTGCGCGCGCCACGATACGTAGAGTCACGCCAGGCGGCGCGACCGACGATAGATTGCTCCAGAATCCGAGTTCCATTTCCAGCGGCGCGGCGACGAAGTCCTCGTCGGCCAACATGGCAGGCGTGATGCGCTTTTGTGCCGCGAGATGGTGCGTCTCCGGCATGACCAGGCAGAATTTCTGCCGTTCGATGATGAAGCCGGTCACGCCAGTCGGATAGCGGTGCGGGGTCCGCGTGAAGCCGATATCAAGCGAACCGTCGATCAGCGCCTTGAACTGCTCGACGGTTTGAACGCGCGCCAGTTGAAACGTCACGTCCGGATGCTTCAGGCGAAAGTCCGCGAGCGCTCCCGATAACAGTCCGCTGAACCCGGCCGACAGCACGTAGCCGATCGAGATCGAACCGGCATCACCGCGGCCGGCGCGCCGCCCGACCGTCTCGGCGTGCGACGCCTGCTTGATGGTCTCTTGCGCCTCGACGAGGAAGCGCTTGCCGGAGTGGGTGAGGGCGACCGTGCTCTTGGTCTTGCGCGTGAACAATTTGGCGCCGAGCATGGTTTCCAGCGAGCGGATCTGGTGGCTCAGCGTCGGCGCCGAAATATTGAGCCGCGCCGCGGCGCGCCCGAAGTGCATTTCGTCGGCGACGGCGATGAAGTATTTGAGGTGGCGCAATTCCATGAAAGTTATTATGAGATAAAAACTTATAAAACGCGATAACGCCGCTAATGACATTCCGATGACCGCGGGCGATCCTCAACGCTGGGTTGTCGCACCTCTGGCTTCGTTACGCGAAAACCCTTATTTAACCAACGAAGCCGCTCGCGCGAAACGTGAAATCCATGCCCAATCCGCCCTTCGGCCCAAGCCTGTATGTCGTGCCGACCGCCAAGGCGGTCGATGGCCGGTCGCCGGCTGAGCATCCGGTTACTGTCGCGGCGCCAGGCACAGTTTCGCCGGACGGCGGCCCGGACGATCCCCGCATGAAAGAAGCCATGCGGCTAATGGAAGCCTTCCTCGCCATCGAAGACGCCGGCGGCAGGGCGGCGCTGGTCGTGCTGGCCGAGCGTCTGGTCAGTCACGATTGGGCGCGCAAGGTTCAGCAGCGCTAAACGGCTCAATCCCGTTCTGCCCAAATCGTAAACGATTTCTAAAAAGCGGAATGCGGCAACGCGAGCGTGACGTTTGCGCCGCCGCTGCACGCTATTTCGTTAAGCAGCGTGGTTAAAAAACAAGGTTAAGGGCCACTTAAGGATTTGCTGCCATCGTCCCTCATCTTTCGCCACCACTGAGCAAGGGTGGGTTCGATAGGGGATGAAGGCATGTTTAGTGTGCGCCTGACGGTTTCAACTTTGGCCATAGCTGCGGCGCTGGCAACGAGCGCCGCACGCGCGGCCGACTATTCGCAGCCGCCGCCACAACAGCAACCGGTTTACATCCAGCAGCCGCAGGTGATCGACACCATCTCGGGCGGTTGGTATCTGCGCGGCGATATCGGCGTCTCCGCTCAGCGAAATTACAAGCTCGACTACATCCAGAATCCGGCGAATGCGGGGATCGACTTCGCTTTCGTCAGTCAATCGACTTCTGATTCGTTCTTTGCCGGCGTCGGCGTCGGCTACGAATTCAACAACTGGCTGCGCTTCGACGTCACCGCGGAATACCGCGCCAAGCATCGCGTCTATGCGTTCGGCCAATATACGCTGGGTGGTGGCACCTTCCTCGATACCTACGAAGGCTACATCAGTTCGTGGGTTTTCCTCGCCAACGCCTATGTCGATCTCGGCACCTGGAATTGCTTCACGCCGTTCGTCGGCTTCGGCATCGGCGGCGCGCGCAACACGCTGCACGACTTTTCCGACATCAATCCGTCGCTGGCCGGCTATGGCCTCGGCCGCAATCCGAGCCAATGGCATTTCGCTTATGCGCTGCACGCCGGCCTCGCCTACAACGTCAGCAAGACCTTCAAGGTCGAACTGGCCTACCGCTATCTGAGTTACGGCTCGATCACCGACACCGTCGACTGCGCCAACACCTGCTTTCCCGATCAGTACAAGTTCGGCGGTCTGGCGTCGCACGACATCAAGATCGGCTTCCGCTGGCTCTGCTGCGATACCGAGCCGTCGCCGCGTTACGTCTACACGCCGCCGCCTTACACGCCGCCGCCGGTCTACCTGCAGCCGCCGCTGCGCAGCAAAGGCTGACGGGGGCGTATCGCGAGAGGCGTGAGTGTTCGTTAACGGCCGGCCGGTATGGTGAATTTTTATGGTTAAGCCAGCCTTAGCTAAGGGATTGTGGTCATGAGTCGGTTGAAAGTGTTCGCCGCGATATGCGTGCTGACGGCGCAGGTCACGGCTGCTTTGGCTGCCGACATGCCCAAAGGCTATCCGCGCGAAACGCTGCCGCCTCTCGATATGCCGAAATTCCGCTCGCACGACGCCAATTCCGGCTGGTATCTGCGCGGCGATCTTGGCTACTACTGGGGCCGCATCGGCAGCGCGCAATCCGATGCGCTGTTTCCCAATCCCGTCACCAATAGCCTCGGCAACGGCATGACCGGTGCGCTCGGCGTCGGCATCAAGCGTGAATGGATCCGCACCGATCTGACCGCCGACTACCATTCGGAAATGAAATACACCGGCGCGATCGCGGCGCCCGGCGACGTTACCGCCAAGGTGTCGGCCATGAGCGTGCTGCTCAACGGCTATCTCGATCTCGGCAGTTGGTATCGCGTCAGCCCCTATCTCGGGGTCGGCATCGGCGCCTACGCATGCGCGTCTCCGGCTACGAGAGCACGGCGGCGCCGCCGTTCACCACCGGCCTCTCGAACTCGCAATGGAATTTCACCTGGGCGGGCATGGCCGGCGTTGGCTACGTCGTCTCGCCCAACCTCATCGCCGATCTCGGCTACCGCTACATCAATTTCGGCGACGTCAAGAGTGGCGCCGATGCCTCCGGCTTCATGACGTTCAAAAACATCGCCGCGCACGAAGTCCGCGTAGGCCTGCGTTGGAGTTTCGATGATTTGCCCCTGTCACGTTAGCGCGGCCTCAGGCCGCCGCCGGCAGACGCTGCGCGCTGGCGCCGTGTTCACCGTGCTGCTGACTTCGGGCATGGCCGAGCGCGCGACCGCCGCGGATTGGGTCGACGATGCCTTGCGCGGCTCCTACAGCAGCAAAGCCCCGGTGCGCTGGGACGGCATTCATTTCGGCGTCCAGATGGGACTGTCGAGCATGAACACGAACTACGGCGATAGCACCAGCTCGCAGGTCGCCTACACGCTGCGTGAAACCGCGCTGGAGGCACAATACGCTCCCTCGACCTGGACCGCATTGCCAATCGACATCACCAATGGGCGGCAGTATGGCGCCTTCATCGGCTACAGCATGCAGTGGCAGGAATTGGTGCTCGGCTTCGATGTTGCCTACAACAAGCCGTCGAAACTCGAATCCTCGGCTTCCGATACGATCAGCCGCCAGGTCACGCTGTCGGACGGCACCCTCGACGCCGTCACCATCGCGGCCCGCGGCAACGTCAAGCTCATCGACTATGCCACCGTGCGCGCGCGTGCCGGTTATGCCTTTGGCCAGTTCTTGCCTTACGCCGTCATCGGCGTCGCGGTCGGGCGATTCAATTACTCGATCAGCACCGACGTGACGGTCGATCAGACGCCGTCCGGCGGCGCCACGACGCGCTTCGTGTTTCCGACCGTCACCCAGAGCCGCAATGGCATCGTCAGCGCCGGCCCGGTGTTCGGTCTCGGCATGGATGTCGCGGTGCTGCCCAACGTGTTCCTGCGCGCCGAATGGGAATACGCCGCCTTCGCGCCGCTCTCGGGGATCAGGGCCGGCGTCAATACCGGCCGCGTCGCCGTCGGCATGCGGTTCTAAGGCGCGCGCGGCTTCCTGAATTCATCGGACTGCACGGAAGCGCCGCGGGAAGCCCGCAGCCTCATCCTTTTGTCCGAGGCGGCCCGCAGTTGACCGGCGCGCCCAAGTCCACTATCCCCGCCAGTGGGACACCTCTCCCCAACGAGAGGCTTTCTATCTGGAAGGATAGACTATGACAGCGACAAAGCCCGGCGTGCGGCCGGCAATCCCGCACTTTTCGTCCGGCCCCTGCGCCAAGCGCCCGGGCTGGAGCCTTCAAGCCCTCACCGACGCAGTTCTCTCGCGCTCGCACCGGTCCAAGATCGGCAAGGCGAAGCTCAAACGCGCCATCGATCTGACCGGCGAAATCCTTGGCGTGCCCGCGGGCTATCGCATCGGCATCGTGCCGGCATCCGACACCGGCGCGGTCGAGATGGCTTTGTGGTCGCTGCTCGGTGCGCGGCCCGTGACGATGCTGACCTGGGAATCCTTCGGCGAAGGCTGGGTCACCGACGTCGAGAAACAGCTCAAGCTGAAAGACGTCACGGTGCTGAAAGCGCCGTACGGCGAGTTGCCCGATCTATCCAAAGTCGATTTCAAATCCGACGTGGTGTTCACCTGGAACGGCACTACTTCCGGCGTGCGCGTGCCGAACGGCGACTGGATCGCCGCCGACCGCGAAGGCCTGACCATCTGTGACGCGACATCCGCGGCATTCGCGCAGAAGCTCGACTGGCCCAAGCTCGATGTCGTCACCTTCTCATGGCAGAAGGCGCTGGGCGGCGAGGGCGCGCACGGCATGCTCATTCTGTCGCCGCGCGCGGTGGCGCGGTTGGAGAGCTACAAACCGTCGTGGCCGCTGCCGAAGATTTTCCGTATGACCAAAGGCGGCAAGCTCAACGAAGGCATCTTCACGGGCGAGACCATCAACACGCCGTCGATGCTCTGCGTCGAGGATTATCTCGACACGCTGGCCTGGGCGAAATCGATCGGCGGGCTTTCCGCCACCGTCGCGCGCTCGGATGCCAATGCCAAGGCGATCGCCGATTGGGTGGGCGTGACGCCGTGGGTCGGCCACCTCGCCAAGAATGCCAATGAGCGTTCGAACACGTCGGTGTGTCTGAAAGTCGTCGATCCGGCTGTCACAAGCCTGTCGGCCGACGATCAGGCGGCTTTCGCCAAGACTCTCGCGGGTCTGCTGGAGAAGGAAGGCGTTGCCTACGACATCGCTTATTACCGCGACGCGCCGCCGGGCCTGCGCATCTGGTGCGGCGCCACCGTGGATACGCACGACATCGAGGCGCTGACGCCCTGGCTCGATTGGGCCTTCGCGGAAGCCAAAGCCGCGCTGCCGAAGGCGGCGTAATCGGCACATCCGCGTCCCGCGCAAGCGGGTCGCTTCTCAACAATTCAGTTTCTCAAATTATCCGGAACAAAACCATGGCCGCTCCCCGCGTTCTCATCTCCGACGCTTTGTCGAACGCCGCCGTCCAGATTTTCAAGGACCGCGGCATCGACGTCGACTTCCAGCCTAATCTCGGCAAGGACAAGGAAAAACT
>JANMSH010000096.1:0-3610 GCA_031389105.1 Hyphomicrobiales bacterium | reverse complement strand
TCGCGGCCACCGATGCCATAGCTGCCGGATTCCTGGCGGTCGCCGTCGCCGGTCACCACCGACACGTTCAGCCGCACCAGCGGACGAATGTCGCGATAGGTCTCGCCGTCGGCGCGCAGGATTTCCACCACCTGCCAGGTGGCGGCGATGCTGGCGGTCACCTGCCGCACGCGCGGATCCTTGGCGCGCGCATAGGCGTCCATGGTCTCGAGCAATTTCACTTTCGCTTCGAACGGCTGCGCGCCAAGTGGATTGTCGTCGCCATAAAGCTTGCGATTGGTGCGGCCGGGCGCGTCGGCATATTTGCCGCTGTGGCCGCTTTTCACCGCGCGCACCGCTTCGGCGGCCCGTGCCAGCGCGCCTTCCGATAAATCCGACGCATGCGCATAGCCGATCGCTTCGCCTTTCACGGCGCGCAGGCCGAAGCCCTGCGAGGTGTCGTAGGTCGCCTGCTTGAGCCGGCCGTTGTCGAAGGCCATGACCTCGGACTGGCGGTACTCCAGGAACAACTCGCCGTCGTCGGCGCCTTCGAGCCCGCGGCCGATCAACTGGCGGACCTTGGACTTGTCCAGTCCGGCGCGGTCGATCAACGAGGAAATGCTTTCGTCCATAATTGTGCTCCGTCCCGTCACAGACATAAGCGGTAACCCATGATTTTGCGAGGGCGGTGCCGGGGGTGCCGCGGAGGTCGCTTTTGTCCAGTAAAATTCTGCCAAACCGGCAGATCGATACAATTTTAGCGATTCGAGAACGGAGTTCTCAAGTTACGTCTGTAAAATAGGCTCTCAATGTCTCACGAGGAGATTCCGGCCAACGATGCTTCTTGATGTGCCGACTTTGATGGTGATGGGGAGTTTCGTCGCCGTCTGTTCCGGCTCGATCCTTGTTGGGTCCTGGTGGCTGAACCAAAAAGCGCCCGCGTTGGGACTCTTGGGGTTGGCCAGCTTGTTTTCATCCGCCGGCATCTTGTCGCTGATGTTCGGCCTGATCTTGCATGACGTGCTGTTTCTGGGCCTCGGAAGTATCGTGCTCGCGATCTCTCAGGGCTTGGTGTGGCAGAGCGCGCGCGCTTTCGACTCCAGACCGGCTCCGCTTGCGATCGCGGTCCTTGGCGCCGTGGCGTTGATGGTTGCGGGCGTCGTGCCCGCATTCCAGAACGGGATCGCCCATCTAGGACTTCTGATAAATGCCGGCTATTTATACGCGGCCGCGGCCACGCTTTGGCTCGCGCGTAAGCCGCTGTTGCCCGCGCGCTGGCCGATGATCATTTTCATCGCCGTGCATGCGACGATGATGTCGATTGGCGCGATCAGCCTGTTCAATGGCGTGCCTGACCAAGTCCCGCCATTAATAAGTTTCTTTGGCGTGATTCACTTTGAAAACATTCTTTTCTCAGTCGGCACCGCCATGTGTATGGTCGCTTTGGTCAAAGGCCGCAGTGAAGCCGCGAGCAAACTCATCGCCAGCATCGATTCGCTTACCGGTATCGCCAACCGCGCCGCCTTCATGTCGGCCGCCGAAAGGGTCTTGGCGCGTTGCCGGCATGACGGCCTGCCGGTTTCGGTGATTATGTTCGACCTCGATTCTTTCAAGTCTATCAACGACAGCCACGGCCATGCGGTGGGCGACGCCGTCATCCAGAAATTCTGCGAAGTCGCGGGGGTCGCGATCCGGCGTGACGATGTTTTCGGCCGCATCGGCGGCGAAGAGTTTGCCCTGGTGCTGCCGCGGTCGAGTATCGAGCCGGCCTATGTGCGCGCCGACCGCATTCGCCTGGCCTTCGCTGAGAGTTGCCGCTCGATCAACGATCATCAGGTCAATGCGAGCGTGAGCGGCGGCGTCTCGACCAGCGCCGATGCCGAGACTACGCTCTCCGTCCTGCTCGAACAGGCCGACGAGGCGCTGTATCGCGCCAAAGCGGCGGGCCGTAACCGCATCAAGTGCGTCGGCCGGCCCGGAGACCGCTGCACAGCGGACGTCATCCGCGTGGCCTGAGCGCATTGTTCATGCGCGACCGGCTTGCTAGCGTCCGCGCATGAGCGCGACATTCCACACCATCGAGCTCCAAGCCGCCCAGCCGGTCGCCGTGCTGACGCTGAACCGGCCCAAGCTGCTCAACGCCATCAACAAGCAGATGCTGGGCGAATTGCAGGCCGCGCTCGATATCGTCGAAGGCGACGACAAGGTGCGGGTACTGGTGGTGAAAGGCGCGGGCGGCAACTTCTCGTCCGGCTTCGACCTCAAAGAGCAGATGGAAGCGCGGCCTTCCGGCACCGAGCAATGGCGCGAGATTCTGGATCGCGATTTCCAGGCGGTGAAGCGGTTCTGGTCGCTGAAGAAGCCGACCATCGCTGCCGTCAACGGCTATTGCCTCGCCGGCGGTTGCGAGCTGGCGCTGTGCTGCGACATGACGATCGCCGCCGACGATGCGATTTTCGGCGAGCCGGAATTGAAATTCGGCGCCGGCATCGTGGTGATGATCCTGCCCTGGCTGGTCGGCCCCAAGCGCGCCAAGGAAATACTGCTGACCGGCGCGGACCGCATTCCCGCGAAAGAAGCGCTCGATATCGGGTTGATCAACCGCGTTGTACCCGCCTCTGAAGTTGAATCAACGGCGATGGCGCTGGCGCGGCATATTGCCGTCATTGATCCGGACCTCGTGCAGAAGACCAAGCGCGCTATCAACCGGCAGTTCGAGATCATGGGGCTGACCGAAGCGCTCGATGAAGCGCTGGATATAGACTTGTCCATCGAAGGCGAAGGCAGCGCCGACAAAAAGAAATTTATGGAGATCGCGCGCAAAGACGGCCTGCGCGCCGCGATTGCCTGGCGCGATGCGCGCTTCGCTCAATCCTCATGACGGACAGGTTGGACGCTCTGCTGTTCGATGCCTGCGCGAGGTTCGGCGGCGCGGCGGCGCTTGACGACGCGCAGCAACGCTTGAGTTACGCCGAACTCGCATCCGTCGCGCGCGCAGTCGCCGAAAGCTTGCGCAAGCAGGGCATGCGCGCCGACGAACCGGTGCTGATGCCTATTTCAAACGCGCCGCTCGACATCGCTGCGTTCCTCGGCGTCTGGGCGGCGGGTGGCGTCGTCGTTCCGGTCAGCGCCAGCGCGCCGCCGGTAGTGACCGAAACCACGCGCGTTGCAACACATGCACGGCTGATGGTGTCACAAGGTAAAGCGCAGCGCCTCGGCGATCATCCGGCGCCGCCCGATCGCCCGCTACTGAAGGACGCCGCGCTTATCATCTTCACGTCGGGCTCGACCGGCGCGCCGAAAGGCGTGGTGATCGGCCACGACGCCTTTGCGCGAAAGCTGTTGGAGATCGACAGCAATCTCAACTTTTCGTCCGAGACGCGCGCGCTGCTGGTGCTGCAGATCACCTTTATTTTCGGCATCTGGTTCACGCTGCTGACGCTGCTCAAGGGCGGCAGCGTCTACATGTGTTTGCGCTTCGACGCCGCCACCGTGATGACGGACCTCGCCGCGCAGCGCATCACAGACGCTGCTTTCGTGCCGACCATGCTGCGCAAGCTGCTCGCGACCGACGCCGCGGTGAATTCGCCGTCGCGCAACGCGGTTACGCTCAACCGCGTCCACACCGGCG
>JANMSH010000084.1:0-14821 GCA_031389105.1 Hyphomicrobiales bacterium | reverse complement strand
CGCAATCCGCGAGGACACCGCGATCGGCCTCGAATTCCAGGGTCTGACCGGAATTTCGGCGCTGTCGCTCAAAGGTGGCGATCCGGCAAAGTCGCCGCTCACCGGCGCCAAGTCCGCCAAGGACGAACAGCCGCTGTTGATAGCGCCGCCCGGCGCCACCTCAGACGTGACGGCGGCGGCGCGCGACGCGCTGAAGAAAGTGCAGGATCTGATCGAGGAAAATCAGAAGTCGATCAAGGGCGCGCTTGAGAACATCGAAAAATTCACCGCGACCTTGGTGCGCAATTCCGATCACATCGACAGCACGCTCGCCAGCATCGACAAATTCACCGGCGCGCTCGGCCGCAATTCCGACCGCATCGACAAGATCGCCGAGGGCCTGCAGAATCTCACCGGCGGCGCCGACGGCAAGAGCGGCGATATCAACGAAGCGGCGCGCTCGATCAAGTCGCTCGCCGACAGTCTCGACAAGCGCGCCGAGGAAATCACCGTCGGCATCAAAAGCCTGACGCGGACCGGCACGCGCACGCTGAGCACCATCGATAAGGCGGCGAAGAACTTCGACGCCAACCCGAGCCGCATCATCTGGGGCGGTTCGCCGCCGGATGAGAAGGAAAAAGAAAAGGCCAACGCCTCGTCGCCCGCGGCGACGAAGAAGAGATAGCAGGCGTCTTGCTTCACCTCTCCTAATAGGTGAGGGGTTACAGTCTCATGATAGTTTTAGACCCCACCCCGGAGAGGGAGCGCAGCGGAGATTGCCGCTGATGCTGGTACATAGAAAAACGGGCGCCGGTGAGGGCGCCCGTTTTCGGTTCGGCTTTTGCGTTGCTTAATCAAACCGTCCGGCGGCGTGCGCCAGCATGGTGTAGACCTTGCCGGTTTCCGACGTCAGATAGGTGCGGGCCACCACCTGGCCGCGGTCGTCGCGCGAGACTTCATCCAGCAGCCGCTCGAACTCGCCGATGTAGCGGTCGACCGTCAGCTTGAACTCGCGGTCGGCGCGATACTTCTTGCGGATCTCGTCGAACGCCTGCTGACCCTGCAAGGTGTACAGCCTGCGGGTGAACACGTTGCGTTCGCCGCGCTTGTAGCGGTCCCACAGATCGGCGGCGGCGTCGTGGTCGATCATGCGCGCGATGTCGACCGACAGCGAATCCAGCGACTCGATGGAGTGGCGGGCAGTGCGCTCTTCTTGCGGCCGCGGCGCATCGCGCATCGGGTCGCGTGACGTTTCGCGCTGATCGCGCGGGAATTCGCGCGCCGGCTCGGCTTCGTCGCGTGAGGCGCGGCTGAGCAGGTCGGTGAGCCAGCCACGGCCGGCCACCGCTTGCGCCGGGTTGACCGAAGGCGCTTCGGCGCGGCGAGCGGCCGGCGCGAAGCTGGCGGGATCGACGCTGCGCGCGGCGGGACGCGGCGGCGGGGTTTCATGACGCGATTCATGCCGCGATTCTTGCCGCGGCTCCTGGCGCTCTTGACGCGTTTCCTGGCGCAGATCCTGGCGCGGCGTAGCGGTCTGGCTGCGGCCGCCGACAATGGCGAGCGCCGGTTCTTCGCGGTGGCGCACCGGTTCGACCGCGTCGAGATTGCGGCCGTGGCGGGCGACAATGCGATTGAGCTCGGCCAGTGCCTCGATCTGATCGACGATGACGCGGCGCATCTGCGCGGCGCTCTCGGCGGTCTCCTGCGGCAGGTCGAACACGCCGCGGCGCAGTTCGGTGCGGGTGGCTTCCAGTTCGCGCTGCATCTGCGCGCGCATCGTCTCCAATTCGCGCTGGGTCGAGACGCGGGCGTTTTCCAGTTCGCGCTGCATTTCGCCCGCCATCTGCTTCATGCCGCCGACGGCGTCGGCGAAGCGCTCATTGGCGTCGGCGAACAACGCGTGGGTATCGCTGGTCGACTGCTCGAAGATCGCGCGCATGGCTTGCCCGGCGCGCAGGCGCTCGTCCTCTGCGTTCTCGCGCACACGCTCATATTGCTCGCCGATAGCGCGGGTGCCTTCGGTGCTCACCTCCGACACGATGCGGGCGACGTCGCCGACGGCGCGCGAACCTTCGGCGCTGGCCTCGGACACGACGCGGGCGACTTCGCGGGCGCGGGTGGAGGCTGCTTCGAGCGACTCGTCGAGCAGGCCGGAGAAACGCTTGAGACGCTGCTCGAGATCCTCGGTACGTATGTCGAGGGTCGACACCAGCGAGTCGAGTTGCACGCGGCGTTCGTTGACAGTGTCTTCGCTGCGCTGGTTGCTGCGGTCGACCAGTTCGGCGGCCTTGGCCAGATCTCGGCCGTGGGCGTCGAATTGCACGGCCAGTTGGCCGAGATCGGTGATGGCGTGGGAGGTGATGTCGCGGAAGTTGGAGATGTTGCGCTCGACGCGGTCGGTGGCGACCCCGGTCGAGGCGCTGACCTCGTTCATCGCGGTGACGAAATCCGACACGCGCAGCATCAGCGTGTTTTCCAGCGCGCTCATGTTCTCGTGCGAGCCGGACAGTACTTCCTGCAACATGATGTTGGCTTCGCGCAGCCGCTCGAACAGCGCCGTGGTGTCGGCGCGCAGCATATTGTGGGTCTCCAGCATCTCGGCAACGGTCGAGGTCGTCATCTCCTTGGAGACCGAGATCGCTTTCTGCGCGGTTTCGCTCAGCTCGTTGAGGGTACGGGTGACGTTGTTGGCGGCGGTCTCGCCCGCGGTATTGATCATGCGGGTGATTTCGCCGCCGTTGTCCATCATCGTGCGGGTGAAGGCGAAGCCCTTTTCTTCGATAGAGGCCACGGCGTTGTCGGTCGCCTTGGTGATGTCGCTGGCGAACTGCGCACCTTTCTCGGAGAGGATGGCGAGTACGCCGCCGCTCTTGTCGGTCAGGACCGCGGCCATCTCGTTGGTACGGTGGCTGACGGCGTTGGCGATCTCGTCGGCCTTGCCGACGAAACTGCGGGCGACTTCGTCGCTGACGCCGGTCAGCGTGCGCTCGGCTTCGCTGGCGCTGGTGCGGATCGCGTCGGTGGTCGACAGCGCGAGTGCGCTGAGCGAACGCTCGGCCTCGGCCGAGTTGACGATGATGGCCTGGGTGAGTTGCTCCATGCGGGAACCCAGCGCGTCGGCGGCGGCCTTGGTGCGGGTCTCGATGTGCTCGGTGACGGTCTCGGCGCGGCCGACCAGCAACTGCTCGAAGCGGGTGATGCGGCTGTCGAGCGTGTTGGCAACTTCAAGGGCGCGGGCGCCCAAGGTCTCGTCGAGCATAGTGGTCTTGGCGCCGATGGCGTCGGCCACTTCGGTGCCGCGGGCGGTGATGGTGCCGGCGACTTCGGCAATGCGCTTGTCGAGCGCGCCGACCACGTCGCGGCCGCCGTCGGTCAAGGTCTGGGCCAGACCAGTGACGCGGGAGCCTAGCAGTTCCTCGAACTGCTGGAGGCGGCTGTCGAGCGTGCCGCTGAGTTCGCCGGTGCGGCTGGTGACGCGCTGGTCGAAGGTGTCGACGTAATTGCGCATCGCCTCGGAGACGTCCTGGGTACGCTGGCCGAGCCGTTCGACCAGTTCGCCGCCATAGGTCTTCACGGTGCGGTCGAATTCGGCGATGTGGCGGGTAATGAGATTGCCCAGCGTCGAGGAGTCGCGCGAGATCTTCTCGGTCAGTTCGGTGCCGCCGTGATTGAACATGTCCTCGAAGGCCTGCAGGCGCGCCGCCAGCATGTCCTTGACCGCGTCGCCGCGGCTATTGAGCGCGGTGACCAAGGTTTCCGCGCTGTCGCGGAAGGTGTCGGCGATGTTGTTTGAGCGGCTGACGATGGTGTCCGTGATGCGGCTGCCGGTCTGCTCCATCTTGGAGACGACGTCGCCACCGCGCAGGCTGAGATCGAGCACCAGCGAATCGCCGGTCGAGCGCAGTGCCGCGTTGACTTCGTCGGCACGCGCCGCGATCGATTCCGCCATACGCGAACTGGTTTCGGCGATGGCGTGGGTGAACTGTTCGGAGCGCGAGCCCATGCCCTCGATGGTGACGGCCGCCTTCTGCGCAAAGCCCTGCGCGACCTGATCGAGGCGCGCGGTCATCATCTGCTGTAAGCGGGAGGCGAGGTCGGCGAATTCGTCGTGGACGTGCTCGGTCTTGAAGCTGAGGCTGGCGGTCAGGCGCTCGCTGGCCGAGCCGATCGCGGTGGTGGCCTTGTCGCTGGTGGTTTCCAGGCGGTCGAGCAGGGTGCTGCCGCGCTCGCTCAGGGCGTCGATCATGGAATCGCCGGCGTGGCCCAATGCCAATGTGATGTGCTCGCCCTTTTCGGTGAGCGAGCGGGTCACGCGCTGCGCCACTTCGTTGACCTTGTCGGAAACCAGATCGCCGACCGACGTGATGTCGTGGGCGAGGTCGAGGTGAACGCTGGCGATAGCGTTGCGGACCTGCTCGGCCTGGCTGACCAGCGTCTCGCGCTGGTTCGACAATTCGCTCAGCAGATCGCGTATGCGCACTTCGTTGTCGTTATAGGCGCGCTCCAGCGCCGAGACTTCGTTGTGCACCAGCGCTTCGAGTTCGGCGGCGCGAGCCAAAGCGCGCTCGACACCGTCGCCCATGGCGGCGACCTCGCGGCGGACGGCCTGGCCGACCGATACAATCGATTCCCGCGCGGACGTTTCAGGCTGCGCAAGACGCATGGCGACTTCCGCCATGGATTCGGCGACCAGGCGCATGTCCTGCGAGCGGCTGAACATGTGGGCGATGACGTAGAAGAAGATCACCGGCACGACGATCGCACTGGCGGAGCCGACAAAGGCGGCAAGCGCCAGGCGCGGCGTCGCCAGCATCGCTTGCAGTTCGGCGCTGAACAGGTAGGCGGTGGCCAGCCCGCCGGCGACCCAGGCGAAAGCAGCGATGGTGGCGATGAAGTACGGCGCGCGCGCCGGACGGCGGCGCAGCGTCTGCAAAATTTGCCCGATATTGGCGCGGTCGTCGTTGGCCGCGCGGCGCTCGTCGCCGCTCCAGCCGGCGCCTTGGGTTTCTTCGTGAAACAGATCGGCGGTGGCGGGCGGCAGCGGCGTGACGTTTTCGGCGGCCGGTCCAAACGACGTCGGCGAGCGCGGATCGCTCTGACGGATGTTGAGTGCTTCCTGGATTGCGGAGAGCGCTTCTTCCGTTGCGTCTTTGGATTTCTGCGGAATGTTCGCCATGTCGGTCGTCGCCTCGCTTTTACGCCGGACTAAAACTGCCGCGGCCCAATCAAAGCGATCGGACCGCGCCACGAGCGCTGGAACCCTGCGCGCTTTTTCAAAAGCGCACGCCTCTGCCTTAGGATTTCATCCTATCGCCTTGGCAATGCGAAGGAAACCGCGATGGTAAGGATGTTTTCATCATCGTTAACTCGCTGTTAACCATGAAAAACGCGCTGCTGACGGGGGAACATGGCCGGCCAATTGCGGCCACGGTGCGGCCAGATGGGCGCGAGATGTGCGTGCGGTTACGGCCGCCTTAACCATCGCCGGTCTTGTCCGGCATTTAACACCGCCGGACGGGCGTGCATTTACCCGGATTTTGCCCCGGCCAAGTCAAACTGCGCCGAGAAAAACGGGGTAGTAAAGTTTCGGGGGGCGGCATGACGATACCGGCAATCATGATGAGCGACCATCCAGCCAGCGCGGCGATCGACCGCGGTCATCTGGCGCGCATGACGTTTGGCGACCGCAGTCTTGAGCGCGAAGTGCTGGCGTTGTTCGACCGGCAGGCCACGATGCTGATCGCGCGTATGCGCGGCGGCGATCCGTCGGCGATCGCCATGCTGGCGCATACGCTGAAAGGCTCGGCCGTCGGCATCGGCGCCGGGCGCGTTGCGGATAGCGCGGATGCCGCCGAGACGGCCGCCGGCCAGTCGGCCGACGAATGCAGCCGTGCGATCGACCGGCTGGCGCAGGCAGTGGACGAGGCGCGCATTCTGATCGCGGAATTATTGCGCGAGGGCTGATCTTTCGCACTATGGCGCATCCGGCCGAATGATTATATACGGTGCCGCCTTGCGCCAATTCCGGCGCGTGATTTCCTCCCCATGCCGAAGATCACCTACAAAGATTTCAGCGGAACCGTGCGCACTATCGACGCCGAGACCGGCTCCACCGTGATGGAGACCGCAATTCGTAACAACATTCCCGGCATCGAAGCGGAATGCGGCGGCGCCTGCGCCTGCGCCACCTGTCATGTCTATGTCGCCGAGGAATGGCGCGCCAAGACCGGCGAGCCGACGCCGATGGAAGAGGATATGCTCGATTTCGGCTACGACATCCGGCCGAACTCGCGGCTGTCATGCCAGATCAAGGTCACGCCGGAGCTCGACGGGCTGGTGGTGACGACGCCTGAGAAGCAGGCTTAAGCGCCGCGATATTTCCACGGCGTGAGCTTCGCCATCGCTTCTTCCGTCAGTGGGCGCGCGCGGCGCGTCGTGGTGTCCATCATCACCAGCGTGGCGCGGCCGGCCGCCGCGCAGATGTCACCGTTAAAGATCGTCTGCAATACTGTGAACGAACTGCGGCCGAATTCCGCGAGCGCGGTGCCGACGTCGACCTCACCCGGCCAGTGCAGTTCGCGCAGAAAATCGATCTCCTGGCGCACCAGTACGAAGGTCGCGTTGGCAATGCCGATGCCGAGGTCGGGGTCACGAAACATCGCGACACGGCCGGTCTCGAAATAGGTCGCGAACACTGCGTTGTTGACGTGGCCCTGCGCGTCGAGATCGGCGAAACGGATGATGTCCTTTACCCGGTGCGGATAGTCGGCCAATACAGGTGTGGGCTTGCGCGGTTTGGAAGCGGGTTGGTCGCTCAACGGTTAGCCCTTCATTCCGGCCGGCGCGATGATCGACGATTTCAGCCCCATCTCGTCGAGCGCGCTGCGCACCAGCCCCGAGGTCTTGGCTTCCTCGATGAATTCGCTGACGTAAGCCAGCGCCGCCGGCTTGTTCTTCGGCAAGCATACGGCCGTTGTAGAATTTAAAAAGGCGTCGTCGAGGATGCGCGAGCCCGGCACCTTGGCGACAAGGCCGCCGAGCGACTCGCGCGACAGTGCGATCGCCTGGATCTTGCCGTCGAGCATCGCCTGCGTCGCGATATCGACGCCCTTGAATTCGATGTGGGTCGCCTTCGGCGTCGATGCGGTGGCGGCGCGGAAAGTCGCGGTGTTGGCGACGCCGCCTATGCCGACGCCGGCGGCATCGGCATCTTTCACCGACTTCATCGTGGAGCCGGGCGCGACCAGGAACGTGCTTTGCAACAAGTGATAGGCATTGCCGAAGTCGACGAACTTCTTGCGCTCGGCATCGACCGGCAGGAACGCGACGTCCCATTTGTTGTCGGCGGCGGAATTCTGGATTTCGCCGGACGCCGCGTGCGGCACGATTACCGCCGGCACGCCGAGCTTCTTGGCCAGCGCCTGGCCGAGAATGACGGCAACGCCCTTGAAGGTGTCGCCATCCTTGATGGCGAATTGCGCCGACGGCGACGGAGCGACCGCTACGGCAATACGCAGCGTTCCGGTGGGAGCAAGTTGTTGCAGCACGGCGGCATCGGCCATTCGAATAACTCCAAGGATGGAAAGTACGGGAAAGATATTACGGCTTCATGCCGGCGGGGGCGACCTGTGAGTTCTGCAAGTTCATGGCGTCGAGCGCCTTGCGCACCAGACCGGACGCCTTGGCTTCCTCGACGAAGACGCTGACATAGGCCAACGCTTCGGGTTTGTCTTTAGGCACCGCCACGGCGGTCGACGAATTCAGGAAGCCGCCGTCGAGCACGCGCGAGCCGGGGAGTTGCGCGGCGATGCCGCCGAGCGACTCACGCGACAGCGCGATGCAATCGATCTCGCCGGCCTTCATGGCATCGACCGCGGGGGCGACGCCCGGAAACGACGCGTGGGTGGCTTTCGGCGCGGTGCGCTGCGAGGCGCGGAAGGTGGCGGTGTTGGCGGCGCCGCCGATGCGAATACCGGGCGAATTGGCTTCCTCGACCGAGGCGAGATTGGAGGTGGGTGACACCAGATAGGTGCTTTGCAACAGGTGATAGGCATTGCCGAAGTCGACAACTTTCTTGCGCTCGTCGTCGACCGGCATGAAGGTGACATCCCATTTGCCGCTGGCCGCCGAATTCTGGATTTCCCCGGAGGCAAGATGCGGCACGAACTCGACCGGCACGCCGAGTTTCTTGGCGAGCGCGTTGCCGAGGTCGACAGTGACGCCGCGGAATTTGCCGGTGCTGGCGTCCTTGAGCGCGTAGAGCGCCGAAGGTGAGGGTGCGATCGCGATGGCCACCCGCAACTTGCCGGTCGGAACGAGCTCCTTCATGGCGTCTGCCCTGGCTGTCCGTGAAGAACCGGCTAGCCTAGGCTAATTCGCGAGGCGCCCCAAGGAGGGGGTCAGGCGCGGGATGCGCCGGGCGATCAGCAGCGCGATGGCGAACGGCGCCAGCGGCACCAGGCGGCTTTGATAGCGGTCGACCGGGTGGGCGAAGATGCCGCAAATCGCGGCGTTGGCGGCGAGCGCGAGCAGTATGGTGAGGCACAGCGCGGCCAGTTCGGGCGCGATCTCAAGCCTGCGCCGCCACAGCAACGCCAGCCCGACCCCGCCGATGGCGAGCGCTCCGAACGGCACATGCAGCAGATTGAGCGGTGCCATCGAGAAATTGTCGGTCTGCTGCCGTGCGTTCATCAATTGCGGCATCAACTGCGGCAGGTGATCCTTGAACATGCCCAAGGCCGGCGCATTGTCCCAGACACTGACCTCGGTCTTGAACTTGAAAAATTGGATGAATGTGTCTGCGACCGCGGTGGTCGCGTGCATCACTGGATAGCGCATCAGCGTTTCACGGATGATGTCGTTCTGCTCTTTGGCAAAGCCTGCCCAGCCGCCGAGTTTGTAGAACGGCGTGTCGTTGCCCCAGAGCCATTCGTCGGCATCGCGCGGCATGTCGCGGTAGTAGCCGCACAGCCGCAGCGCAGGATCCGGGCAGCGGTCGCTAAGATAGCGCGCGACGATGCCGTCCTCGACCAGACGGCCGAACACGAAGCTCGTACCACCCGGCGTGAAGGCGAAATTGCCGGTGATGGCGTAATTCGATATCGGGCATAGCGCGATGCCGGCGGCGACCGCGCCGGCGGCAAACGTCAGCCGCGCTTTCGGTAGCGCGAACTTAGCAACGCACGCGAGCAGCCACAGCACGGCGATCAGACCGACCGCCATGCCGGCGGCCGCCATGTGGCTGGGGATAGCGAAGGCAATCACCGCGGCGAGCGCGAAACGTTCCCAGCGCGCCAGTTGCTCACTGCGAAACACGAGCATATGCAGCGCCAGCACGGCGGCGGGAAACAGAATGTCGGGCATCAACTGACCGGCGAACCACGGCAGGCTGGTGCCGACGCTGAGCATCGCCACGATGGCGGTGGCCAGCCAGGGCCGTCCGCTCAGCCCGTGCGTGCGCATGGTCAGGATAATGAGCCAGACCGTCAGCGCCGCCTGGGCGATGGCGTTCGTCCAGAATGAAAACGGAATACCGGCATACAGAAACAAGCCATATAGCGCCGAACGGCCCATATCGAGCGTGCCCGACATTGGCCGTAACAGATAACCGCCGGTATCCGGGAAGATGAGCGGAAAGCGATTCCACAAAGCCGGTGCCAGCAGCAGCAAAACCATGACGCCGCTGGCGACGATCCAAATCGTCGTTTTGCTTTGAGGTTGCGTCGCGGCCGCTGTTGCGCTCAAGCGCAAGGCCGGCCCGCCAGGCAACACGTCGCTCATAACCAGCCCCACGAAGCGGCCGTCATCGGCCGGAGTCCACACCGATGGACTATCCAATCAGAACGCAGGCGGGTTGATTTAGTTCAAAGGCCGGCGGGTTTGGACGAAATGCCGCATGCGGTCTGGCGTTTCAGCCTATGCAGCGCCGCCAGCGCGACAACGAGGCTTGCGATCCAGACCATGCGTGCGCCGTAGCGGTCGTGCGGGTTCGACAGCGCGCCGCAGACAAAGGCATTGGCTATCAGCGCCAGCGTGACGCAGGCGCTCAGTTCCGCCATCCCCGCCGGTATCTTGTGCCGACGCGCCAGCAGCAACAGCACCGGCAACAGCGCCATCGACAACAGCGCAATCGGATAATGCAGCCGGTTGATGGCATCAAACGATAGTTCGCCGCGCTGCTGGCGGGCGGCGTGCATCGCCGGCGCGAGCTGCGGGGTGAAGCGTTCGACGATCGCGTAACTGTGCCAGAGCGCGGTCGTCACGCCTTCGCCGCTGCGCACGGCGACCAGTTGCCGGGCGGTGGCAACGGCGGCGGTCTCGATCTGCAAGCCGGGATAGGCGGCCAAGGATCGCAGCGCGATTTTTTCCATTTCCTTGCCGAGTCCTGCGAAGCGGCCGAGCCGGTCGAAAAGGTCGCTGCCCCAAAACCAGACGTCGGCGTGAACCGGAAGCCGGTCCTTGTAGGCGCACAGTTGCAGCGCCGGATCGGGGCAGTGCTCGTCGAGATATTTTTTGACGATGCCGTCTTGCAGCATGCGGCCGAACGACAAGGCAAAGCCGCCCGGCGTCCAGGCCAGCCGCTTGGCAACGATGAAGTTGGCGCCCAGCACCAGCACGGCGCCGAGCACCAGCGCGATGACGCCGCGACCGAGCGCTATCTCCGGAATGCGTTTGCGGTCGAGCATGAACACGATGATGGCGGCGGCCATCAGCACCGCCAGCACGGCGAAGGTGGCGCTGTGGGTGGCGGCGGCGATGGCCGTGAGCACGATCAGGCCGATGCGTTCGATGCGCGTGAGCGTATCGTCGCGCAGCACCAGAAGATCGAGCGCCAGCACGCTCAAACCGGCGAAGATATCGGTGAGCAAAATCGAGGTCAGCCACGGTAGCGTGGTGGCGACCGACAGCATCGCGACCACGCCGAGCAGCAGCCAGGGCCGTCCGCCCAGACGGTGCGCCCGCAATGTCAGCGCGATGACCCAGACCGCGGCGGCGGCTTGCGCGGCGACCACCGGCCATAACGCGAACGGCACACCGGCATTGAGGATGAGCCCATAGACCACGGCGCGGCTCGGCACCAGAATGCCTTCGTACCAGCGCGCCAGATAGCCGCCGGTGTCGTATTGCAGCAGCGCAAAACCGTTCCACAGCGCCGGCGCCATCAGCAGCGCAAGCGAGGAAAAAGCGGCGAGCGCCCAGAGGGCGCGGTCGCGGATCGGCATATATTTCAAGTTCCCGGCAGCCTGGTGCCGTTGTTAGCGGCTTGGCCTATCGCGGGCTAGGGGCAGTGGCCCGTCCGGCCTGGCGCCGCGCCGTCACCCCAAGCGGGGTGCGACATATTGTCAGGTATTTATACCTTATAATTATTCTCGGTCGCAAAGGCCGCCGATGCGGTTGAAGCGGTGCGACGATCGCGTTTGCATCGAATTGGTCCAATTCCATTCTGCAAAACACGAATTCGCATTGTGATTTTTTTTCAATATTAAGCGCCACCGCACTGCCGCAAACATCAACCGTCAAACTCATAGCGCCTGGATTTATTCCGGACGCCAACAAAAAATTGTGAGGCGTATTTCATGAAGCGGATCGTGCGGTCTGCAATGCAAAAGCATTGCGTCGGAGTTGTGTTGTTTGTGGTGGCGGGCGCGGGCGCCGCGGTCGGGCAAACCGGCCCTGTTCAACTCGATACCATCCAGGTCGAAGGCACCAAGGAATCCGCCTACGGGCCGGTGCAAGGCTACAACGCCAAGCAGAGCGCCACCGGCACCAAGACCGATACGCTACTGCAGGAAACGCCGCAGTCGATCTCCGTCGTCACCGCCGACCAGATGAAGGATCAGGGCGTCACCAATGTGCAGCAGGCGCTACGCTACACGCCCGGCGTGATGGCTGACGCCTACGGTCCGGATTCTCGCGTGGACTCTTTCAAAATCCGCGGCATGGAGCCTGCCGTCTATCTCGACGGCATGCGCACGACGAACTCGTGGTGGAATTCGCAGCGCCTCGATCCCTACATGCTCGAGCGTACGGAAGTGCTGCGCGGTCCTTCATCGGTACTGTATGGCAGCACGACCACCGCCGGCCTGGTCAATCTCGTCAGCAAACGTCCGCAGGAAAAGGAGTTGCACGAAATCGGCGTGCAGTACGGCAGCTTCAATCGCAAGCAGATCCAGACCGACCACACCGGCAAGCTCAGCGCCGACGGGCAGTGGCTGTACCGTCTGGTCGGCATCGTGCGCGGCAGCGGCTACCAGACCGACTTTGTGAAGGACGACCGTCTGGTGCTGATGCCGGCCATCACCTGGCGGCCGACCAACCAGACTAACTGGACGGTGATCGCCACCTATCAAAAGGACAAGACCGGTTCGTCCAACCCGTTCCCGCCGCACTCGGGCACGATCTTCCCGAATCCGAACGGCCCGATTCCGATCAACCGTTTCGTCGGCGACCCGGCGACCGATCTCTACCAGACCGAGACGCGCTCGATCACCAGCCTGCTCGATCACCGCTTCAGCGACGCTCTCAAAGTGTCGCACAACATGCGATACTCAGACATCAACGGCGTCTACAACTCGGCTTACATCTACCCTTGGGCTTATCTCGATCCGGCGCAGCGACAGGTCGGACGGGTGATCGACTGGTCGAGTGCCAATCGCAAGACCTTCACCTCGGACACCAATGCTGAGCTGAAGCTGAATACCGGTCCGATCTCGCACAAGATTCTCGTCGGCTACGATTTCCGCCGCATGAACGAGCACGGCCAGGCGGGCTCCGGTTACGATGCTCCGTTCGACCTGTATTCGCCGACCAACTACTCGTTCGCGGCGCCGCCGATGGCGGCACTGCCGCGTCTGAGCCAGCAGCAGACGGGCATTTACGCGCAGGACCAGATGCGCTGGGACCGGTTGATCGGTGTGTTCGGCATTCGTCAGGATACGGCGACCAGCGATATCGGCGGTCTGGAGAAGCAGACCGACCGCGCCTGGACCGGCCGTGCCGGCCTCATGTACGAACTTCCGTTCGGCCTGACGCCGTACGTCTCCTACGCGCAGTCGTTCGATCCGCAGTTCGGCAACGCGGCTTACGGCAACGCCTTCAACGCGTGCGTCGACAGCGCCAACGGCCTCTGCAAACCGGTTCTTGGCGAGCAGTATGAAGCCGGATTCAAGTACCGGCTGTCGCGAGACCTCGCCATCAACGGCGCTCTCTTCGACATCACACAGAAGAATCGCCCCGCCACCAACCCGAACGGTCCCGGTCAGGTTCAAATTGGCAAGGCACGCATCCGCGGCGCCGAGCTCGAAGTGCTGGCGACGGTGATGAATAGCGTCGACTTGATCGGTGCCTACACCTATCTCGACGCCAAGGTCACGGAGGGTGACAACGCCGGCAAGCGCATCGAGACCGTGCCGCAGCAGCAGGCCTCGCTCTGGGCCAAATACCGCTTCTCGCTGTTCGGTACGCCGGGCTTCTCCGTCGGCGGCGGCGTGCGCTACATCGGCCCGGTGTGGGACGGCGCCGACATCATCGAGACGCCGGGCTACACGCTCTACGACGCGATGGTGGCCTGGGAAGACAAGAACTGGCGATTCCAGGTCAACGCGGCCAACCTGACCGACAAGATCTATCTCTCGACCTGTCTGTCGCGTGGCGACTGCTTTTACGGCGTGCGCCGCAACGTGATCGCCAGCCTGACCTACAAGTTCTGACCCTGGCCGCAGCAAGCCTCTTCCCCTTTAGGGGGAGAGGCTGCTGCCTTGTCCGAAGCGCAGGCGGCTTGACGGCGGGGCGACGATGTCCGAATTCTTGGGTCCATGTTCGTCAATTTTTTCACCGAGTTGAAATCCGCCGGCGTGCCGGTGACGCTGCGCGAGTACCTGACGCTGATGGAGGCGATGCAGGCCGACTTGGCCTCGCGCCGGGTCGAGGATTTCTATTATCTGTCGCGCGCCACGCTGGTGAAGGACGAGCGCAACCTCGACAAGTTCGACCGGGTGTTCGGCCAGGTCTTCAAGGGCCTCGAATTGCTCGGCGACGGCGTCGAGACCGAGATCCCGGCCGAATGGCTCAAGAAGCTCGCCGAGAAGTATCTCACCGAAGAAGAGAAGGAGCAGATCCAGGCGCTGGGCGGCCTGGATAAATTGCTCGAGACGCTCAAGCAGCGGCTCGCCGAACAGAAAGGCCGCCACCAGGGCGGCTCGAAATGGATCGGCACCGGCGGCACGTCGCCGTTCGGTAACGCCGGCTACAACCCCGAAGGCATCCGCATCGGTGGCGAAAGCACGCACCGCCGTGCGGTGAAGGTGTGGGACAAGCGCGAGTTCAAGGATCTTGACGACGACGTCGAGCTCGGCACCCGCAACATCAAGCTGGCGCTACGCCGCCTGCGCAAGTTCGCGCGCACCGGCGCGCCCGACGAACTCGATCTCGACGGCACCATCCAGGGCACCGCGCACAAGGGCTATCTCGACATTCATATGCGGCCCGAGCGGCACAACGCGGTGAAGGTGCTGCTGTTCTTCGACATCGGCGGCTCGATGGACTGGCACATCAAGGCGACCGCGGAGCTGTTCTCGGCGGCGCGCACCGAGTTCAAGCACATGGAGCATTTCTACTTCCACAACTGCCTGTACGAGCGGGTGTGGAAGGAGAACCGGCGGCGCTACGACCACACCACGCCGACCTGGGACGTGCTGCACACCTATCCGCACGACTACAAGGCGATCTTCGTCGGCGACGCGGCGATGTCACCCTACGAGATCGCGGCGCCCGGCGGCTCGGTTGAGCACTACAACGACGAGGCGGGCTCGGTGTGGATGGAGCGCATCCTGCGGACCTATCC
>JANMSH010000011.1:0-23281 GCA_031389105.1 Hyphomicrobiales bacterium | reverse complement strand
AGCACGTGGCGGCGCACCAAGCCTTTCAACTCCAGCACCCGGTCGATGCGGCCGGTGTGCGTCGGCATGATGCCGTCGACGGGAATATAGACGTGCTTGGCGGCGGCGTAGGTTTCCAGCGTCAGCGGCTTCTTGCCGAGCAGGTTCTTCGGCGACATGACGACGACGACACCGTCTTCATACATCAACTCGGTGGCAAAGCGGTCCGGCGGCTGGTCGATCATGCCGACGACCATGTCGGCCTCCTGTTTGTCGAGCAGGCTCCAGACGTTCTGCATGACGTTTAGCTTGATTCGCAGATCGACGTGCGGCGCGCGCGCCTTCACGGTCTCGACGAGATGGTTGAGATGTAGCGTCGCGGCGTAGTCGGTCATCGCGATCTGGAACGTGTGCACCGCCTTGGCCGGATTGAAATCGGTCGGCGCCAGCGCAGCCCGGATATGTGCAAGGGTCGGAATGACGGCGGTCGACAGCGCGATGGCGCGCGGTGTCGGCCGCATTTCGCCCGAGCCGCGGATGAATAATTCGTCCTTCAAGACGAGGCGCAGCCGGTTGAGGGCGTGACTGATGGTGGATTGCGACACGTTCAGCCGCTGCGCCGCGCGCGTCACACTGCGTTCCTGCATCACCGCCTCGAAGACGAAGAGCAGGTTCAGGTCCATCCGCGCGAGATCGTCGGCTCTCATGGTTTATCCAGCTATTGCGGCCGGTGGCGTTTGACCGCGTCGAGATGGGTGGAATCGGCGCCCATATAGATGCCGCGTTCCCAGGTGCGCTTGAGCGGGTCGGACACCGTCAGCGTCATCTTGCCGATGTGCTGGATTTCGATGTCGACGGTTTCGCCGTCCTGCAGCGCGCCGAGGCCTTCGTGGTTGGTGCCGCAGGCGATCAGGTCGCCGGAATTCATGGTCATCACGGTGGTGGCGAACTCGATGAGTTCGGGCACGCGATGCTCCATGTCGTCGGTATTGTAGTGATGGCGGAGCTGGCCGTCGTTCCAGAACTTCACGACCAAGTCGTTAGGATCTTTGATTTCGTCGGCGGTGACGATGCAGGGGCCAATCGGGCCGAAGGTGTCGAACGACTTGCCAAGCCAGCTTGTCAGCGGCGACGCCGGCCAAGTCTTGCGGCCTTGCTCGCGCGCCGAGACGTCGATCATCGAGGTGTAGCCGAACACGGCGCTCTGCCAGTCCTTGGCCTTCACCATCTTGGCGGGGCCTTTGATCACGATCGCCAGCTCCGCTTCGTGCATGAACATCCACGGCACGGTGAATTCCGGCAGCACGATGGTGTCGCCGGGGCCGACCACCGCATCCGGGTTTTTCATGAACATGTTGAGCGGCCGGGCTTCGCGCTGCGCGTGCTCCCAATAATTTGCGATGCAGGCCAGAATTTTGCCCGGCCGCGGCAGCGGCGCGCGGAGTTGGACTTTGTCGAGCGCGACGGCGTTGCCGTCTTTGGCGAGCTTTTCCAGCGCCGGGCGCAATTTGTCGAAGCCGTCGATGATGCCCTGCATCGTGAGCTGCGGCGTGTAGCTCTTGGGCACCGCGGCGGAGATGTCGATCACGCCGCGATCGGTCAGCAGGCCGGGCAGCGTTTCGCCCGTGGGCGACGACTGGAAAAGAACGAGCTTCACGAAAGAGCCTCCCGGTGGATTTTTGGGATTACAGCACACATCTACCGCTGTCGTAATGTGTATGTTGGCAAGTTGCCAAGCATGACTTCAACCGCCAGTATGCTTGGATGCATCCGGCAAATAGCGGCGGCGCCGTTCGGCTCGAGCGTGACGGCTCGGTGGCTGTCATCATCATCGACAATCCGCCGGTCAACGCCGGATCGTGGGACGTCAGGAACGGAATCGTCGCCGCGATTGAGAAAATCACCGGTGACTCCGACATCACTGCCGCCGTCCTGATCGGCGCCGGGACGACCTTCATCGCCGGTGCCGACATCAAGGAATTCGGCAAGCCGCTGCGCGATCCGCAAATGCCCGCGGTGGTCGCGGCACTCGAAGACTGTCCCAAGCCGGTCGTCGCCGCGATCGGCGGCGCATCGCTTGGCGGCGGCTTCGAAGTCGCGCTTGGCTGCGATGCGCGGGTTGCCACCAAGACCTCGGTGGTCGGTCTTCCTGAAGTGCATCTCGGCATTATTCCCGGCGCCGGTGGCACGCAGCGGGTGCCGCGTATTGTTGGCGTCGCCCGGGCTATCGAGTTGATTTCATCCGGCCGCCGCGTTCACGCCGACGAAGCGGCGCGGCTTGGCCTGATCGACGCCGTGGTGGAGGGCGACTTGCGCGCCTTCGCCGTTGCGCACGCCCGTTCGCTCGGCGGCCGTAAACGCCGTATCCGCGATCTCACCATTCCCGCCGATGCCGGTGACGCGGTAAACGCAGCGGCGCTGGCTGCGCAGAAAACGGCCAAACGCAATCCGGCCATTACCGAGGCGATCAAGATAGTGCAGCGCGCGGCGCTGCTCCCGATCGACGAGGGACTCGTCGAGGAACGTACGGTTTTCCAGCGTCTGCAAGTGAGCGAGACAGCGGCGGCGGCACGCCATCTTTTCTTCGCCGAGCGCGCGGCCGGCCGGGTTTCCGGCACGCAGTATGCGAAGCCGCGCGATGTTGCGAGCGTAGGTGTTGTCGGCGGCGGCACGATGGGAGCGGGGATCGCCGCCGCTTTTTCCGATGCGGGGTTTCCCGTTATCTTGATCGAACGCGACAAGGATGCCGTGCAAGCCGCGTTGGGCCGTATTCGCGCGACCTACGATCGCTCCGTGTCGTCCGGCCGCATCGGCGCGGACGAGGCGCAAAAGCGAGCCGCGCGAATTACGGGGTCGCAAGACTATGCCGCGCTCGGCACTGTCGATCTCGTCATCGAGGCGGTGTTCGAAGACCTTGCGGTCAAGCGGGATGTTTTCACCAAGCTCGACAGCGTGCTCAAACCGGGCGCAATCCTCGGCTCGAACACGTCCTATCTCGACCTGGATCAGCTCGGCGCAACGACGAAGCGACCGCAGGATGTGGTCGGACTGCATTTCTTTGCGCCGGCCAATGTCATGCGCCTGCTGGAAGTCGTGCGAACCAAAGCGACCTCCGGTGAAACGCTGGCGACCGCATTGGCTGTCGCCAAAAAAATCCGCAAAGTGCCAGTCGTCGCGCGGGTCTGCGAAGGCTTCATCGGCAACCGCATTTACGCGGCCTACCGGCGCGAATGCGAAATCCTGCTGGAGGAGGGCGCCTATCCGGAGCAGGTCGACGCCGCGCTCGAAGCCTTCGGGTTCCCGATGGGGCCGTTCGCCGTTACCGATCTGTCGGGCCTCGACATTGCCTGGAACACGCGCAAGCGGCTTGCCGCCACGCGCGACCCGCGCGAGCGCTATGTACCGATCCTGGATCGTCTGTGCGAAATGGGACGCCTCGGCCGCAAAGCGGGCGCCGGCTGGTACACCTACGCGGCCGATGCCAAACGCGGCGTGATGGACGCAAAGGTGCACACGCTGATTGACGACGTATCGAAGGAAAAGGGCATCGCGCGTCAGACGTTCACGCCGGAGCAGCTTCAGGCGCGCGTCCTCGGCGCCCTCGTCAACGAAGCGGCTTTGGTTCTCGAAGACGGCATCGCCGAGCGTGCCGGTGATATCGATCTCGTGCTGGTCAATGGCTACGGCTTTCCCGCCGATCGTGGTGGGCCGCTGTTCTGGGCCAGCCGCCGGCCTCGCGCCGATCTTGATCGTATGATCGACGATGTCGCGAACGATATCGGTTTTGGGTTTCGCCGGACTGATTACTCTTTCACCGCGCCGGTCATCGCCGAAACATAATGCTCGACGAAGAAAGCGTAGAGGATCACCAGCGGCAGCGAGCCGACCAGAGCACCGGCCATCAGCGAGCCCCAGCGGTAGACGTCGCCGTCGACGAACTCGTTGACGATTGCGACCGGCACCGTCTTGTTCTGCACCGAGGTGAGGAAGGTGAGCGCGTAGATGAACTCGTTCCAGCACAGCGTGAAGCAGAAGATAAAGGCCGAGATCAGCCCGGGAATCGACAGCGGCAGCACGATCTTGGTCAGGATTTGCCAGCGGCTGGCGCCGTCGATCAGCGCGCATTCCTCGAGCTCGAACGGGATGGTCTTGAAGTAACCCATCAGCAGCCAGGTCGAGAACGGAATGAGAATGGTCGGGTAGGTGAGGATCAGCGCGAACGGCGTGTCGAACAGGCCGTATTGGAACACGACGGTGGCGAGCGGAATGAACAGAATCGACGGCGGCACCAGATAGGCCAGGAATATCAGGCCGCCGATCCAGTGCGCGCCGCGATAACGCAGCCGCACGATCGCATAGGCCGCCAGCACGCTGGCGATGATCGACAGTAGTGTGGCGCAGATCGCCACATACATCGTGTTCCAAAGCCAGAGCGGATAGTAGCTCTCGAACAGCAGCTTCTTGATGTGCTTGAGCGTCGGGTTCCAGGTCCAGAACGGATTATAGGTGTTGAGGTCGAGCAGTTGCTCGTCCGGCTTGATCGCGGTCAGCGCCATCCAGTAGAACGGGAACAGCAGAACGGTCACGATGATCGCGAGCGGCAGATAGAGCGTCACCAGACGTCGTGGCAACGACTCGAGATAGCTCATACCCTCGCTGTGGTCGGCGGACGCCGACGTGCCAGACAGCACGGACTTCAAATTCACGGCTTTGCCGGCAGGAAGATCAGTCATTGGCCTCGCCCTGCTGCCACTTGCGCCGCTGCAATCCGAACCACGAGATCATGATGGCGGCGAGCAGGAACGGAATCATCGCGGTCGAGATAGCAGCGCCCTCGCCCAGCGAGCCGCCGATGATCGCGCGCTGGTACGACAGCGTCGCCATCAGGTGGGTGGTGTTGACCGGGCCGCCGCGCGTCATCGCCCAAATGAGCTGGAAATCCGTGAAGGTAAACAGCACCGAGAAGGTCATTACCACCGCAATGATCGGCGTCAGCAGCGGATAGGTGATGTAGCGGAAGCGCTGCCAGGCGGTGGCGCCGTCGATGGTAGCGGCCTCGTAGAGCGAGGGCGACACAGTTTGCAGCCCGGCCAGCAGCGTGATCGCGACAAATGGAATGCCGCGCCAGATATTGACGAAAATCACGCTGAACCGCGCCCAGTTGGCGTCGCCGAGAAAGTCGATGTTCTGTGTGATGAGGCCGATCTGCCTCAACGACCACGAGATGATCGAGAATTGCGAGTCGAAGATCCACCAGAACGCCAGCGCCGACAACACCGTGGGTACGATAAACGGAATCAGCACCATCGCGCGCAGGATCGCCTTGAACGGCATGTTCTCGTTGAGTAGCAGCGCGAGGTAAAGCCCGATTGCGAATTTGAAGACGCTCGCCACCGTCGTGTAGAGTATCGTGTTGAACACTGAGAGCCAGAAGATCGAATCTTCGCTAAGCCATTCATAGTTCTCGACGCCGATGAATTCGCCGGCGCGGCCAATGCGCGCATCGGTGAACGAGATCCAGATGCCGAGGCCGAGCGGATAAGCGAGAAAAAGGACGAGGAACGCCATCGCCGGCAGCATGAACCAGAAGCCGAGCCAGTTGCGATTGACCTTCAGCCGTTGCCACGCAGGCGCGGCGCGAGGCGCGCTGTTGGCCTGCCTTTGATTGAGGGCAATCGTCATGGAATTCCGGTGTGCCGGCTGCGTGACCAAAAGAAAGAAACCGGCGGGCAGCTTGCGCGCCCGCCGGGTTCGTCAGCGATAGATGCGCTTGAGCTGCCGCTCCGTGATCGAGATGGTGCCCTTGATGTCTTCTCGTCCGGTGCAGTAGTTCGCGAACATATCGACCACCAAGAAGTCGGCGATCGCGGTCGCCGCTTTCTCGCCCGGGGTTCCGATGCCGGATGCCGGCAACGCGCGCTTGCTGGCCTGGCTGTACACTTGGGCCTTCGGGTCCGCGCTCCATACCGGGCTTGAGTCGTAGCTGTTGAGCGTGTGGGTCAGGTAGCCCCGCGCGCCCGAGAGCCACTTATCGAAATTCTCTTTCTCCAGCATGTAGGCGATGAAGGCTTTCGCGGCGTTCGGATATTTGGTGAACTTGAACGCCAGGATTGGAACGCAGAGCTGCAGTTCGGTCGGCTTGCCGATCGGCCCGACCGGCCACAGCGCATGATATGTGTCTTCGGCTAGGTCCTTCATCGCCGGATTGTCTTTCGCCGCGATGTAAATTGAGATGCCGTTATTGGTGCAATGCAGCTCGCCGGCGAGGAACGCTTTGTTGTTCGATGAGTCGTTCCAGGACGCGACGCCCGGAATGAAGGTGTCGGATAGCGCCTTGCTGTATTCCAGCGCCTTCACGGTCTCCGGCGAGTTGATGATGACCTTGTCGTTCTTGTCGACGGTGTAGGCGCCGTGACCCCACAGAATCCAGTGCAGCCACGCGTTGGCGTCGCCCGAAGCGTGTCCGAGCGGAAACCCGGACGGCGTGTTGTTTTTCTTCAGCGCCTTGCATAATTCAAGGAATGCCGGGAAGTCCTTCGGGAATTCCTTGAAGCCCGCCTTTTCCATCGACGACTTGCGGTAGGTCATGTAGCCGCCGATGGTGGCGACCGGGATGCCGAGCCAGTTGTTGCCTTGCTTGCAGGTCGCGGCGGCGGCGTCGGTCCATCCGCCGTATTTTTTGCCGAGATAATCGGCGACGTCGTTCATCATCAGCACTTTGGTGGGGAAGAGCTGCGGCAGCGTGTGCAGGCCCCAGGCGAGATCGAGGCCGGAGCCGGTGTTGGCGGCAACCGATGCCTTCGGTTGAACGTCCTCGAAGGACTCGCTGAAGACATTCATCTCGGTGCCGGTGGCTGCCTTGAACGCCGCGACCATCTCGTTGAACGCCACGTCTTCCGCCGGCACGAAACGCCGCCAGCGCATGACGGTGAGCTTGGCGCCCTTTTCCGCCTTCCACGGGGCGGCCTGCGCCCAAGCCTTGGTCCAATCGAGCAGAGCTGGACCGGTCAGCGCGCCTGCCGCGCCGAGCGCCGTACCGCCCTTCACCAGGGCGCGCCGCGTAAAGTCAGTCATGGTCGTACCTCCCGTTGGTTTGTTGTTATGCAGTCAGACGTTTCCCCGTCGCCTCATCGAACAGATGGACGAGACTTTGGTCAGGTTTCAGCCGGATCTTGTCGCCCGGATTGAACTTGTGACGTTCGCGGAACACCGCGACGACTTCATCGCCGCCGAGCTTGGCGAAGACCTGGGTTTCCGAGCCGGTCGGCTCGACCACGACGATTTCGGCTTCGGCGCCGTCATCCGCGATGGTGAAATGCTCCGGCCGGATGCCATAGATGGCGGGCCGGCCGTCGTAATTATCCGGTGCCGAAGCGAGCGGCAATCTCACGCCGTTCGGTCCTTCGAAGGAGGCGCTGCCGTTGACAGCGACCTTGCCCTTGATGAAATTCATCGACGGCGAGCCGATGAAGCCGGCGACGAATTGGTTGGCCGGCTTGTCGTAAAGTTCGAGCGGCGTGCCGATTTGTTCGACACGTCCATCGTGCATGACGACGATCTTGTCGGCCATGGTCATGGCTTCGATCTGGTCGTGCGTGACGTAGACCGTCGTGGTCTTTAGCCGCTGATGCAGTTCCTTGATCTCGGTGCGCATCTGCACGCGCAGCTTGGCGTCGAGGTTCGACAGCGGCTCGTCGAATAAAAACACCTGAGGGTCGCGCACGATGGCGCGTCCCATGGCGACGCGCTGGCGCTGGCCGCCGGAAAGCTGGCGCGGGAAACGTTCGAGATAAGGTTCAAGACCCAGGATGGCGGCGGCGCGGCTGACGCGCTTTTCGATCTCGTCCTTGGGCGCGCCGCGCAGCTTCATGGAAAACGCCATGTTCGCAGCGACCGTCATGTGCGGATACAGCGCGTAGTTTTGGAAAACCATCGCGACGTCGCGCTCTTTCGGCGGCAGGTTGTTGACGACCCGATCGCCGATGCTGATTTCGCCGTCCGTGATGTTTTCAAGACCGGCGATCATTCGCAGCAGTGTGGATTTGCCACAGCCGGAGGGGCCGACCAGAACGACGAATTCGCCGTCCGCAATGGTCACGTCGACGCCGTGGATCACAGGCGTTAGGCCAAAGGCTTTGCGCACGTCGCGAATGACGACGGTCGCCATGTAGTCCTCCCCGGCGGCGCATTGGCCGCTTTTTTATTCAAGTCCGGCGCCCGCTTATTGCGGGTCGCGATATCCGGACCGCTTACAACCCGTCTACTGTAGCAGGGTCGCCCGGCATTGCGACTGCCTTTTTTCACATGCCGAAATGGCCCATTTTAGAATGGCCCACTGGATCGCGGCGCGATCACAACGCCATGCCGCCATCCACCAGATGCGTCTGGCCGGTGATGTAGCTTGCCTCGTCGGACGCCAGGAACAGCGCCAGCGCGGCCACTTCCGCGGTGGTGCCGAGGCGGCCGATCGGCTGGCGGCTGATGAAATCGTCGCGCACGGCCTTGAGCGATCTGCCCGTGCTCTTCGCGACCGCCGCAATGCGGCCGTCGAGCGATGGCGATTGGATGGTGCCGGGGCAGATCGCGTTGCAGCGCAGACCTTGGCCGATGAAGTCGGCGGCGACCGCCTTGGTCAGACCGATCACGGCGGCCTTGGTTGCGCCATAGGCATAGCGCTTCGGCACGCCTCGGATCGATGACACGGCCGAAGAGATATTGACGATCGAGCCGCCGCCGTTCTTGAGCATCGCCGGAACAAACGCGCGCAACATGCGGTGCATCGACTTCACATTGAGGTCGAAGGACATGTCCCAATCGCGCTCCGAACATTCGAGCACGCTGCCTTGGTGCACATAGCCGGCGCAGTTGAACAGAATATCGGGCGCGCCGAATTTTTTGATCACGGTCTTGGCCAGCACATCGACTTTCGACGTGTCGCGCACGTCGAGCGAAAACGCCTTGGCCATTTTCAAGCTCTTGAGCTTTGCCGCGTCGAGATCGGTGGCGATCACTGTGGCGCCTTCGGCGATGCAGGCTTCGGCGATCGCGCGCCCGATGCCTTGGCCCGCCGCCGTCACCAGCACGCGTTTGCCTTTCAATCGTCCACTCACGGCAGTACCTCTTTTGATGTTGGTGTCTAATGATTGTCGCGGGGCACGTGTTTCTGCGCGATACGTTGATATTTCACGGCCGGCTTGAGCACCATGCCGTCGGCCAGTTGATCGACCATGCCGCGCTGGATTTCCTGCCAGGGTGTCTGGCTGGCAGGATAAGGAAAACCGCCACTTTTCTTCAGCGCGGCGTAGCGGCGCGCCAATTCGGTCTTGGAAATCAGAATGTCGGCGCTGCCTTTGTTGAGGTCGATGCGGACCCGGTCGCCGGTCTTCAAGATCGCCAGCCCGCCATTGGCGGCCGCTTCCGGCGAAGCATTGAGAATCGACGGTGATCCCGACGTGCCGGATTGACGTCCGTCGCCGATGCAGGCCAGCGCCGTGATACCTTTTCTGATCAGCGCTGCCGGCGGCTGCATATTCACGACTTCGGCGGAACCCGGATAGCCGATGGCGCCGACGCCGCGGATGAACAGCAGCGTATCGGCGTCGATCTTCAGCTTCGGGTCTTCGATGCGGTGGTGATAATCCTCCGGACCTTCGAACACCATGGCGCGGCCTTCGAAGGCGTTCGGGTCGTTGGGGTTGGATAGATAGCGCTTGCGGAATTCCTCGGAGATCACGCTGGTCTTCATGATCGCGCTGTCAAATAAATTGCCTGACAGAACCTTGAAACCGGCCTGTTTCTTCATCGGCTGGGCATAAGGCTTGATGACGTCGGAATCCTGAACTTCGGCCTTGCGGACGTTCTCGCCCATGGTCTTGCCGTTGATCGTCATCGCGTCGGCGTGGCCTTTGCCCGCCTTGAGCAATTGCCGCATCACCGCGGGCAAGCCGCCGGCGCGGTAATACTCCTCACCGAGATATTTTCCGGCCGGTTGCATGTTGACCATCAGCGGTACGTCGTAGCCGATTTTTTCCCAGTCCTGAATGAAGAGTTTCACGCCAATGTGCCGCGCGATGGCATTAATGTGAATGGGCGCGTTGGTCGAGCCGCCGATGGCCGAATTGGCGACGATGGCATTCTCGAACGCCTTGCGGGTGAGAATATCGGTCGGCTTGATGTCCTGGTGCACCAGTTCGACCGCGCGCACGCCGGTATCATAGGCGATCTGGGCACGCTCGCGGTACGGCGCAGGGATCGCGGCGCAGCCGGGCAGCGACATGCCGAGCGCTTCCGCCAGGGCATTCATGGTCGAGGCCGTGCCCATGGTGTTGCAATGGCCGACCGAGGGCGCCGACGACGTCACGATGTCGAGGAATTCCTGATAGTCGATCTTGCCGGCGGCGTGGTCCTCGCGCGCCTGCCAAACCACGGTGCCGGAGCCGGCGCGCTCGCCTTTCCACCAGCCGTTGAGCATCGGCCCGCCCGACAGCACGATGGCCGGAATATTCACGCTCGCCGCTGCCATCAGGCAGGCGGGGGTGGTCTTGTCGCAACCGGTGGTGAGCACGACGCCATCGAGCGGATAGCCGTACAGAATTTCCACGAGGCCGAGATAGGCGAGGTTGCGGTCGAGCGCGGCAGTCGGGCGTTTTCCCGTTTCCTGGATTGGATGCACCGGAAACTCGAAGGCAATGCCGCCGGCCGAGCGGATACCTGCGCGCACGCGCGCGGCCAGTTCGATGTGATGCCGGTTGCAGGGCGACAGATCCGAGCCGGTTTGCGCGATGCCGATGATCGGCTTGCCGGAGGTCAGTTCCTTCAGGGTCAGGCCGTAGTTCAGGTAGCGCTCGAGATAGAGCGCCGTCATGCCGGGGTTGTCGGGATTGTCGAACCAGAGTTGCGAGCGCAATTCGCGCCCGCGCGGCTTCAACGACTTGGACACGACCTTCTTGGGCATTCCCATCTCCCGGCGCGCTTTTTATCTTTGCCCAAGGATGCGCCGAACCGCTTGCCCGGCGCAAGACGGGGAGGTCAGTAGGTCGCGCGGCCGCCGGAAATATCGAACGCCGCGCCGGTCGTGAACGAGCAATCCGCCGAGGCGCAGAAGGCAACCAGCGCCGCGATCTCCTCGACGGTGACGAAGCGCGCGCGCGGGATCTTCGACAGCATGTAGTCGATGTGGGTTTGCGTCATCTGCTCGAACATCGCGGTCTTTGCCGCCGCCGGTGTGATGCAGTTGACGCCGATGTCGTAGCCCGCAAGCTCCTTGCCGAGCGATTTCGTCAGCGCGATCACGCCCGCTTTGGAGGCTGAATACGCCGGTGCATTCGGGTTGCCTTCCTTGCCGGCGACTGAAGCGATGTTGACGATGCGGCCGTAATTCTGCGCGATCATCGACGGCACGACGGCCTTGCAGCACAAAAACGGCCCGTCGAGATTGATGCGCATGACGCTTTGCCAGGCCTCGACCGGATATTCCCAGGTTGTGACGTTCGGACCCGTGATGCCGGCATTGTTGACCAGGATGTCGATGCGGCCGAGCGCCTTCAGCGTGGCGTCGCGGGCCTTTTCGACGTCGGCATATTGTGTCACGTCGACCGTGACGGCGACGACACGACCGCGGCTTTTCAGTTCGGCCGCCGTCTGTTGCGCCAATTTCTCGTCGCGGTCCCAGATTGCGATCGAAGCGCCTGAGTCCAGAAAACGTTCGACGATCGCCCGCCCGATGCCTTGGGCGCCGCCGGTGACGACGGCGTTCTTGCCCGCCAGATCGATTTTGTTGGCCATGTGTTCCCCCGTCTCTTTGGAGGCATTAGACCACAATCACCCGGGCGCCGTCACAGCCACAAAATCTTCTTGCGGTAGGTCAGGTCGGTCAGCAGTGGCTCCGCCGGTCCCTGGTGGAACACCGCGCCACGCTCGAGCGCGAACACGCGGTCGGCCAGCGCCAGAACCAGATCAAGATTATGCTCAACGATCACGATGGACATGTGCCGGCGCAGTAGATCGAACACCTTGAACAGTTCGAGGATCACCGTTGGCGCAAGGCCTTCAAACGGCTCGTCCAGCAGCAGCAGCTTGACGTTGCCCGACATGGCCCGCGCCACGGCGACCATCTGCTGCTCGCCGCCGGACAAATAGTCCGCCGCGATGTCCATGCGTTCTTTCAGGCGCGGGAAATATTCGAGGATCTGTTCCTCGCTCCAAACCACGCCGTTGCTGCCGTCGGTCTTGCGCGCCAGCCGCCCGAGCGACAGGTTTTCCCGCACCGTCATGCCGGCGAACAGGCCGCGGCCCTGCGGCACATAGCCTATTCCTAAGCGCGCGATATCCGGCGCGGGCAGGCCGGCGATGTTGCGTCCTTCGTATTCGATCGTTCCCGATGCCGGCGGCACCAGGCCGCAAAGCGTTTTCAAGAGCGTCGATTTGCCGGCGCCGTTGCGGCCGAGCAGCGCGACGATCTCGCCGTCGCGTACGTCGAGCGACACGTCGTTGATGATGTGGCTCTTGCCGTAGAAGGTGTTGACGCCCTCGCAGCGCAGCACGCGCTTGTCGCCGACGGCACCGGCGATGCGGCCGGTCGCGGCCGGCGTGCCAGTGCCGGTGTAGACTTCCTGCACCCGCTTGTCGTCGCGCACTTCCTGCGGCGCGCCGGCCATCAACACTTCGCCCTGGTTCATGACCGTGACGCGGTGCGAGAAGCCGAGCACGCGGTCGATGTCGTGTTCGACGATCAACACAGGAATGTTGGCGGCGATGTTCTTGACCAGGTTCGAGACGCGCTCGCGCTCGGCGGCGGCCAGCCCCGCCAGCGGTTCGTCGAGCAAAAGAACCTGAGGCTTCGATCCGAGCGCGATGCCGAGATCAACGAGACGCTGCCCGCCATAGGACAGGTCGCTGCCTTTGATTTCCTCGATGCCTTCCAGGCCGAGAAACTTGATCAGTTCGGCGGTTTCGGTGTGAACTTCCGAATAGCTGTCGATGTCGCGCCAGATATTGAAGCGCATCTTATGCTGCGCTTGCAGCGACAGGCGTAGATTTTCGTAAATAGACAGGCCGCGAAAAAGATTGGTGATTTGGAATGAGCGCGCGAGACCCTGATGGCAGATTTGGTGCGATGCCAGTCCGCCAATGTCGCGGCCGTTGAGCCGCACCGTGCCGGTGTCCGGCACATACAGGCCTGAGACAAGATTGAACAGTGTCGTCTTGCCGGCGCCGTTCGGACCGATCAGAGCGTGGATCTGACCCGCATCGACGGCAAGGCTTGCCTTCGTCACGGCGCGGATGCCGCCAAAATGCTTGGACACCGCATCGACCTCGAGGACGCGGCCTTCCAGCGATTTGGGCCGCAGGAATGCCGGCAGCGGCAAGCCTTCGTAGATTTTCCGCCGGCTCATCGCGGCCGATTCTTCCGGCAGCGGCCGCCAGCGGCGCGTCAGCGTTTCCCAGATGCCGACGAGGCCGCCCGGGGAATACATGACGAAGGCAACGAATATCAGCCCGAAATAAAGCAGCCAGTTCGCCGACCAGATCGAAAACAGTTCCCGGAAGAGAATGAAGAACAGCGCGCCGAGCGCCGGTCCGAGGATATTGTGCATGCCGCCGATCACGACTATCGCCAGCAATTCGCCGGCGAATGGCACGGAGACGGATTCGGCAGAGACGAGATAGGTCTGGAAGCCGAGCAGCGCGCCGGCAAGCCCCGTCACCACCGCCGACAGCACGAAGACGCCGAGCTTGTATCGTTCGACCGGGTAGCCCTGGAACGTCGCGCGCAGTTGGTTTTCGCGGATCGCCACCAGCACGTGGCCGAATGGCGAGCGCACGACGCGCAGCAGCAGATACAGCACGGCAAGCGCGATCAAGGCTGTGAGGATGTAATAGGACAGGCTGTCGTCGAGGAAAATGGGCCCGATGGTACCTCGCTTGAGACCGCCCAAGCCGTCCTCGCCGCCGGTGACTTCGGTCCAGCGGAACACAACGGTATAGGTCAATGCAGCGAGCGCGAGCGTCAACAGTGAAAAGTAGACGCCGCGACGGCGCAGAATGATGACGCCGACAATCGTCGAAACGGCCGCGACGAGGATCATCGACAGGATCAGCGGCATCCACATCTGGTTCGGGAACCAGTGCAACTGCATCATGCCAGCGGCATAGGCGCCGATACCGAACCAGGTGCTGTGGCCGAACGACACCAGTCCGGTGTAGCCGACGCACATGTTCAGGCCCATCGCCGCGATCGCCAGGATCACGACGTTGATCGCTGTATTCAGCGACAGCCCAAACACCGGCATCAGGAACGGCAGCGCGAGCATGCCGAGGCTGGCAATCAGCAGCGGCCGGTACTTTAACTGGCGGGACGCGATCGTCATTCGAACTTCTCGATGCGTTCACCGAGCAAACCGCGCGGCCGGAACAGCAGCACGAGGAACATCAGGATGTAGATCGAAGCCTCGCCCGCCGCCGGCGCAAAATGAATGGTGACGCCGCGCACGACGCCGACCAGCAGCGCGGCCATGACGACGCCCCAAAAGCTGCCGAGCCCGCCGATGACGACGACGACGAAGGCCACGGTAATGATCTCGGCGCCCATAGCCGGATGCACGATCGTGATCGGCGCAAACAGTGCGCCGCCCAACGCCGCCATGCCGACGCCCAGCATGACGATGACCGTCATGTAAGGCTGGAGGCGGATGCCCAACGCCGCGACCATGTCCGGGCGCTGGATGCCGGCGCGCACAACGCGGCCGAACGACGTTTTATGCAGCAGCAGCCAAATGCCGAGCAGGATGACCGCCACGATGGCGAGCAGGGTCAGCCGGTAGCGCGAGAAGAGGAAGTCGCCGACGAAAATCGCGCCTTTCAGGCTGGGCGGCATGGTTTGGGACAGCGGCGAGGCGCCCCAGATGATGCGGATCAATTGCTCGGCCACCATCGCGATCCCGAACGTCACCAGCAGGCTCAGGATCGGATCGGCGGTATAGAAGCGCCGCAAAATAAATCGCTCGAACAGGATGCCGAGCAACGCGACGAGGATGGGCGACGCCACGGCCGCCGGCCCAAATCCAAGATATTGCGTGAGCGTGACGGCGAGGTAGGCGCCGAGCGCGTAGAACGCGCCATGCGCCAGGTTCACGATGCCACCGACGCTAAAGATCAGCGACAGACCGAGCGCGATGAGCAGGTAGTAGCCGCCGAGCACGAGGCCGTTGACGACTTGTTCGAGCAAGAACATGAACGGTTTTCTCGAAACGCAAGCGCAAGAAAGCGAAAAGAAAAACGGCAGGCGGCATCACGGAAGCCGCCTGCCTGCGATTGCACACGCGAGCACCTGCGGTGCTCGCGCCGAAAGCCTTACGCGAAGACGCAGGCGTTCTGCGCCTTGGACGGGTTGATCACCTCAAGCGGCTCGTTCGCATTCGGAATGGCCGAGCCGAGCTCGAGGAAGTCCCATTTGTCCTTGGCCTGACCCTTGGCGCGGACGGTGAAGGGATAGGCTTCCTGAATGAGCTGGTGATCCCATGCGCGGAAATAGGCCTTACGCCCTTTGAGAATGTCGAACTGCGTCTCTTTCTCGAAATAGGCGATCAGTTTTTCCGTGTCGGTCGACTTCGTTTCGTTCATGGCCTGGGCCATCATCTTGAGCGATACGTATTCGATCCACGCGTGATTTTCCGGCGGCTTGCCGTTGCGCTTGGTGAAGTCGGCGACGAAGGCTTTGGAGCCTGGAACCTCGGAGGTGTGATACCAGACCGTCGGCCAGGTGCCACTCAGGTTGCCTTCGCCGGCCGCCCAGGCATCGGCGGTATTGAGGTTGAACCCTACGATGGGGAATGGGAGCCCGAATTCGGCATATTGCTTGATCAGGTTGGTCACCTGATTGCCGGCGAGGTTCGAGCAGACGATATCGGGTTTGCCCTGACGGATCTTCAGCAGATACGGGCTGAAGTCGGTGACGTCGGTTGCCACCAGTTCGTCGCCGAGCACCGTGCCGCCGTTCGCGGCGAAGAAGGCATTGGCCGCGCCGCGCAGATCGTGGCCGAACAGGTAGTCGGCTGTCAGCGTGTAGAACTTCTTGCCCTTCATCATGTTGTTGCGAACCAGCGCCTTGCCGACGGCGTTGACCATCACCGTGCTGGGGATGTCGACATGGAAGGTGAAGCGGTTGCAGTTCTTGCCGCGCAACGCGTCGGAGCGGGCGCCGATCTGCATGAACAGCTTCTTGTTGCGCGCCGCGACCTGCATGATCGTCGCCGCGGAAGCCGAGTTGATCTCGCCCATCAGCACCGTCGCGCCGTCCTGCTCCAGCATGCGCTGGGCTTTAGTCGCGGCGGTGGCGGGATTGACGGAATCTTCCGAGACGATGTCGAGTTGGCGGCCCATCACACCGCCGGCCTTGTTGATTTCTTCCTCGGCCATCCGCAGTCCGAGCTGGGCATAGGCGCCGAGCGCGCCGAGAAAGCCGGTTAGCGGCGTCAAATGGCCGATCTTGATCTTGTCGGTCTGGCCGCTGACGATCGACGGCATTCCTATGGCCGTTACACCAGCAAATGCGGCGCTGGCTTTCAATACGGTTCTTCGGTTGTAGCTGGTCATCTTGTTTTCCCTCCCGGAATGACGCTTTTGGCGCCGTCAGCTCTCACATTCCCATCTGCGAGAATGTGAGAGACGTTTTTTTATTGTTGGATGATATTTGAGGAGCGGTGGGCCGCTGTCAACGCCAAAAGCGCGAGGTGTGCCGGTATAACCCCGCTGTGGTACACCGCGCGTCGGATTTATGGGGCCGAGCCGAAACCCTTCGACAGGCGATTGGCCGAGGCTTGCACGATCTTCGAGCGGCTTTGCAGCGCTTGGTTTGACAACCGCCAGATGGGCCCGGAAATCCCTAGGGCGCCGACGATCTGGCCGGTGAAGTCTTTGACAGGCACCGCCACGCATCGCACTTCGGGATTGAACTCGCCGTCGTCGAAGGCGATGCCGGTGCGCTTGATCTCGGCAATTTCGCTCAACAGACGTGGAATTTCCGTGATCGATTTGTCAGTCGACGGCTTCATATCGACGCGTTCCAGGAAACGCTCCAGTTGATCCTCGCGCAGCGCGGCCAGAATGACTTTTCCGAGCGCGGTGCAGTGCGCCGGGCGCACGACGCCGACGCGGTCGGTCAACTGAAATGCGCCGGGTCCGCTGGTGCGGGCGATCACCACCACAGCGTCGCCCATGCGAACCGCAAAATGGCTACTTTCGCCGGTTTCGCGCGACAGATCTTCGAGAACGGGCGTTGCGACGTTGACCATCTCGATCTCGTCGAGGGCACTGGCGGCGAGCGCGAACAGCGGCCGGCCGACGCGATACCGCTTGGAATCCTTCTCCTGACGGATGTAACCCAGCGAAACCATCGTCTTGGCGAGGTGGAACGTCGTGGAGTTGTGCAGGCCGACAAGCTTGCTCAGGTCGGCGAGGCCGATGCCTTCGCGGTGACGCGCGACTTCCTCGAGGATCGCGAAAGCGCGGCCCAGCGACTGGACGCCGACGCGCTGCCGGTCTTCGGCGTCGTCATCGATATCGGGCTGCATGGGCTCGACCAGCCGCGCGACCGGCGCCTTTGCCGACGTTAGCGGCTTTTCGTTGAGCTTGGTCTTGGTTCGCGTGCGCACGGGTCGTCTCCACAAGGCTACGCTGCATCATGAACTAACGCCGCGCCGTCGTACAAGCGCCGTGAGGCGCCAGTCCCCGCCTAGTAATTAAACAGCACCATGCGCTCTTCGGTCATGTCGCGGATCGAGTATTTCGGGCCTTCGCGGCCGATGCCCGAGTCCTTGACGCCGCCATAGGCGAGTTGGTCGGTCCGCCATGTGGAACTCCCGTTGATGATGACGCCGCCGGTACGCAGCGAACGGACGGCACGGATGGCGAGTTCGGTCTGCTTCGTAAAGATGCCAGTTTGCAGGCCGAAACGGCTCTCGCTGACGAAGCGGAATACGTCCTCGATGTCGTCGTAGGGCAGGATGCTGATAACTGGGCCGAATACCTCATCACACACGACCTTCATGGTCGGCTTCACATCGGCGATGACGGTGGGCTCGACCTGGGCGCCGTTACGATGACCTCCGGTCATGACCCGGGCGCCGGCCGCGGCGGCTTCCTTGATCCACGACTCCACGCGTTGCGCGGCGGCTTCGTCGATCACGGTGCCGACGTCGGTCGCCGGATCGAGCGGATCGCCGACCTTGAGTTTCTTCACTTCGGCGACGACCAGTTCGACGAACTTGTCGTATTGGCTGCGGTGGACGTAGCAGGTCTGCACCGAGATGCAGCTTTGCCCGGCCAGCCGCATGGCGTTACGGCCGCAGAGCGGCGCTGCTTCGGCAATGTCGGCGTCCGAATGCACGATGGTGACGCCGTTGCCGCCCAGTTCCAGCGCCACGCGGCGCAGGCCGGAGGCGGCCTTGATCTGGGCGCCGGCGCGCGGCGAGCCGGTAAACGTAATGAAATCGACGCGCGGGTCTTTCACCAGCGCGGGGCCGACGGTGTCGCCATACAACACGTTGAGCATGCCCGCGGGCGTTCCGGCATCGACGAAAATCTGAGCCAGCGCGTGGACGACGCCCGGCGACTGCGGCGGAGCCTTCAAAACCAGCGTATTTCCCGCCGCGATCGAGGGCGCGATCTTGTGACAGGCCAGGTTCACCGGCGCATTGAACGGGGTAATGCCTGCCACCACGCCCACCGGAAAGCGCAGCATGAAACAGATTTTCCCGGCGCCCATGGCGCTAGCGTCGAGCGGAATATGCTCGCCTTCGATGCGGACAGCTTCCTCGGCCGACAGCGACAGCGTGTCCTGCGAGCGGATGATCTCGGCCTTGGCGTCCTTGACCGCCTTGCCGGTTTCGCGCGCCATGGTTTCGCCGATGGAATCCGCCCGCTCGACCAATAACTTGGCGGCCCGGCGCAGCAGCGCGGCGCGCTCATAGGCTGGCATGGCGGCGGCCTTGGCCTTGGCTTTCACCGCGGCATTCAGCGCGTCGTCGAGGTCGGCCAAAGACGAGCGCGGCGCCCGGTGAACCACCGAATTGCGGTAAGGATCAATAACTTCGTAGGTCTCGGTGGCGTTGCGCCACTCGCCGTCGATCAACATCGGGATTTCGGCGGAGGCGGCTTCAGGGCTGAGCTTTGCGGCGGAAACTGGGGTCATTTCGGTGCCTCCCGGGGCTCTAAAACAGGCTTTTACAGCGGCGTTATTAGGCGCATTGAACGGGGGAATTAGACGTTGCTCGGAGACCCTGCTCTGCCGCCGCGGCGGGGACAATACCATCCCATATTCGGGAATGACAAATGCCAACTCACAATGCTGGATAGACATTGACTCATGCCGTCCCGGGTTTATGACTGGCCGCCGCCGCACCAGACGTTCGGCGCGCAGGAAGATTTTGGCCGCCACATGGTCATCCTTTAAGAAGGGCGCACCAGTGATCCGGGAGAGTTCGGCCCACGCGTCCATGTTCGGCGCCAACACCTATTCTTATATGCGGTCACATAGCGCCGTTGATTGCCTTAGGCGGTTGGCGGATCAGGGTTTTGAAGAGTTCGAGGTGATGGTGCACCCCGGCCATTTGTGGCCGGCGGATTTGTCGGCCGGGCAGCGAAGCGCGCTGCGCCGCACGATCGAGCAAAGCAAGCTACGGCTCACCGCGCTCAACATGCCCAACATCGACATCAACGTCGCGGGCGCGGCGCCTGAGATGCGCGCCTATTCGCTCAATCTCGTCACCGAAACGGTACGGCTCGCCGGCGATCTCGGCGCGCGCGGCGTCGTCATAGGCCCCGGCAAAGCCAATCCGCTGTTTCCGGCGCCGGCCGAAGAACTGATCGGACACTTCTATACGGCGCTCGACAGACTGTGCCCGGTCGCGAAAGCGGGCGGCACGGCGCTGTGGGTCGAGAACATGCCGTTCGCGTTCCTGCCGGGCATAGGCGGTCTGCTCGATGCGCTCAAGAACTACGGCAATGACGACGTCCGCATCATCTACGACATCCCGAACGCCTACTTCATCGGGGAGGATTTCGCCGATGGCCTGCAGCAATGCCGCGCACTGCTGGAGTTAGTTCATCTGTCGGACACCGGCCGGCAGGCCTATCGTCACGATCCGGTCGGCCTCGGCACGGTGCCTTTCGCAGACGTGCCGCGGGCGCTGGCCGCGGCCGGCTACAACGCCAAGTCGAAACCAAAGCCGATGCTGGAGATTATCTCGCGCGACCCCGACCGCGACATCATTGCCAGCGCCAGCAAACTCGCGGTACTAGGCTTCAAACAACCACACTAACCGTCTCACCAATACGAGGTTCTTAAAGGTCATGGCTACAGCGTTACCTAAATCCGCGGATGTCGTCGTCGTTGGCGGCGGCAATGCAGCGTTCTGCGCCGCTCTGGCCGCGGCCGAGCAGGGTGTCTCCGTTCTCGTGCTGGAGCGCGGACCGGAAGACGAATCCGGCGGCAACAGCCGTTTCACCGCCGGCGCGTTCCGTTGCGTCTATGACGGCGTCGACGATCTGCGCACGCTGATGCCTGATCTGACCGACGAGGAAATCTCGAAGTCGGACTTCGGCACCTATACGGAAGAAAAATTCTTCGACGACATGGGCCGCATCACCGAATACCGTACCGACCCGGACCTTTGCGAAATCCTGATCAAGAAAAGCAAAGAGACGATGCGCTGGATGCGCGACAAGGGCGTGCGCTTCATGCCGATCTGGGGACGGCAGGCCTACAAGATCAACGGCATGTTCAAGTTCTGGGGCGGCCTGACGGTCGAATCCGTCGGCGGCGGTCCGGGCCTGGTCGACGCACTCACCAAGATCGCGCTCAAGAACAACATCACTATCGTTTACGGCGCCCGCGCCATTTCGCTGGTCGCCGATGACGACGGCGTCCAGGGCGTCAAGGTCAAGCACAACGGCAAAACCGTTGAAGTGGCGGCCAAGTGCGTCGTGCTCGGCTCCGGCGGTTTCCAGGCCGATGCCGAAATGCGCACGCGTTATCTCGGTCCTGGCTGGGAAATGGCGAAGGTGCGCGGTACGCGCTTCAACACCGGCGACGGCATCAAGATGGCGCTGGCGATCGGCGCGCAGCCGACCGGTAACTGGTCGGGCGGCCACGCAGTCGCGTGGGACCGCAACGCTCCAGAAACCGGCGACCTCACGGTCGGCGACAACTTCCAGAAACATTCTTATCCGTGGGGCATCATGATCAATGCCAACGGCGAGCGCTTCCTCGACGAAGGCTCCGACTTCCGCAACTACACCTACGCCAAGAACGGCCGCATCATTCTTCAGCAGCCCAAGCAGTTCGCCTATCAGGTGTTCGACAACAAGATAATCCCGATGTTGCGCGACGAATACCGCATCAAGCGCGTCAGCAAGGTGCGCGCGAACACGCTTGAAGAATTGTGCGAGAAGATGGAGGACGTCGACTCAAAGAAGGCGCTGGCGACCATCAAGGAATACAACAAGGCCGTGATGACCGATGTGCCGTTCGATCCGAACGTCAAAGACGGCCGTGGCACCAAGGGGCTGGCCATTCCGAAGTCGAACTGGGCCAACACCGTCGATGAGGCGCCGTTCGAAGCCTACGCGGTAACCTGCGGCCTGACCTTCACCTTCGGTGGCTTGAAGATCGACACCAGCGCGCGCGTCCAGGATTCCGATGGTGCCGCGATCCCGGGCCTGTTCGCGGCTGGTGAACTTGTCGGTGGCATCTTCTGGTTCAACTATCCGGGCGGCACCGGCCTGATGAACGGCGCGGTATTCGGCAAGATCGCCGGCACCAGCGCCGGCGAACGCGCCAAGCAGTTGCCGTGACACTAACCGCCGCCACCCACGACGTCATCGTCGTCGGCGGCGGCGGCAGCGGTCTCGCCGCCGCGATCGAAGCGCGAGCGCTCGGTCGCGACGTACTTCTGCTCGAAAAAAATCCGACGCTCGGCGGCTCGACCGCCTGGTCGGTCGGCTCGGTGACCGCCACCGGCACGCCGCATCAAGCCCGCAAGGGCGTCGTCGATACTCCGCAAGATCACTGGCGAGACATGGCCGGTTTCAACGGCGATCTGGATTCTCGCGATAATCCAGAATTGCGCCGCGTGCTGGCCGACGCCATGCCGGACACGTTCCGCTGGCTGCTCAAGCACGGCATTCGCTTCTACGGGCCGATGCCGGAGCCGCCGCACACCAAGCCGCGTATGCACAACGTGCTGCCGAACTCGCGCTCTTTCATCACGCATCTCGAAAAAGCCGCGCGGCGCGCCGGCGTGAAAATTCAATGCGACGCGCGTGCCAGCGCGCTGGTGAGTGAAAACGGCCGCGTCACCGGCATCGACTGCGCGACGCCGGAGGGCACGCGGCGCTTCAGCGCGCGCGGCGGCATCGTGTTGGCGACCGGTGACTTCACCAGCGATCCTGAACTCAAGGCGCAATACATGGGGCCGCAGGAAGCCAAGATGGATGGCGTCAATGTCACTGCGACCGGCGATGGCCAGAAGCTGGCGCTACCGCTCGGTGGACGTATCATCAACGGCGATCTCGCGCTCGGCCCGGAATTGCGTTTCGTGCCGCCGCAAAAGCGCAACATCCTGCTGAGCCTGCCGCCGTGGCCGCTGCTCGCCAATCTGATGGCGTGGTCGCTCGACCATATGCCGAGCGCGCTGCTGCGGCCTTTCGTCATGAGCTTCGTCACCACCGCACTGGCGCCGTCGCCCGATCTGTTCGCCGAAGGTGCGATTCTGATCAACAAGAACGGCGAACGCTTCACCGACGAACTCGACAGACCGGCTTACGCGCTGCCGGATCAGCCGGACAAGGCTGGATACATCCTTCTCGACAAGAGCATCGCCGGTTTGTTTTCCGGCTGGCCGCATTTCGTGTCGACCGCGCCGGGCGTGGCTTACGCCTATGTCGAGGACTACCGCCGCAACCGGCCCGACATCTTCAAGGCGGGCGCGACGCTCGATGAACTGGCCGGGAATCTTTCAATGCCGGCGGCGGCGCTCAAGGCGACAGTCGACGCTCACAACGCCAAGGCCGGCAACCGGCCCAAGCTTGGCGACGGTACGTATGTCGCGCTTGGTCCTTTGCGTGCGGTGTTCGTGCATGCCGAAGGCGGGCTGGCGGTCGATCACGAACATCGCGTTCTCGGCGCAGGCGACACACCGATTGCCGGGCTTTATGCGGCGGGTTCGACCGGGCAGGGTGGGTTGCTGCTCAAGGGCCACGGCCATCATCTCGGCTGGGCCTTCGCCTCCGGCAGGCGCGCGGG
>JANMSH010000010.1:0-4100 GCA_031389105.1 Hyphomicrobiales bacterium | reverse complement strand
CAGGAACACGGTCACCAGGATCGACCACACGAACAGCGGCATCTTGTGCAGCGTCATGCCGGGCGCGCGCATGTTGAAGATGGTGGTGATGAAGTTGATGGCGCCGAGGATCGACGAGGCGCCCGCCAGATGCAGCGACAGGATGCCGAAGTCGACCGCCGGACCCGGATGGCCCGACGTCGATAGCGGCGCATACAGCGTCCAGCCGGCGCCGACGCCGTTGGAGCCAGGCTCGCCTTCGACGAACATCGAGATGATCAGCAGCGAGAACGAGGCTGGCAGCAGCCAGAACGAAATGTTGTTCATGCGCGGAAACGCCATGTCGGGCGCGCCGATCATCAGCGGGACGAACCAGTTGCCGAAACCGCCGATCATCGCCGGCATCACCATGAAGAAGATCATGATCAGGCCGTGGCCGGTGACGAACACGTTGTATTCATGCGGGTTCGGGAAGAACTGAACGCCCGGGTGCGCGAGTTCGATACGGATGGCAATCGACATCAACCCGCCGATCACACCGGCCATGATCGCGAACACCAGGTACATCGTGCCGATGTCCTTGTGGTTCGTCGAATAAACGAACCGGCGCCATCCAGTCGGATTCTGGTGCTCGTGGGCATCGTGTGCGCCGTGTGCCGCGGTATTGCTTGCCATCGTTATTGTCCTTCGACCCTTGTCGTTCTCGCCCGCTTTAAATCGAATCTGCGTTACTTGACGTCGCCGGCCGCGGCCACCGCGGTCGGACGGACGCTGCTATCGCTGGCGTATTTCTTCTTCGCCTGTTCGATCCAGGCCGTGTACTCGGCGTCGTTCACGACGCGCACCGCGATCGGCATGAAAGCGTGATCCTTGCCGCAAAGCTCGGAGCACTGACCGTAATACATGCCTTCGCGTTCGGCCTTGAACCAGGTCTCGTTGATGCGGCCCGGGATGGAGTCGATCTTGATGCCGAAGGCCGGCACCGCGAAAGCGTGGATCACGTCGGAGCCGGTGGTGAGCACGCGCACCACTTTGTTGACCGGCACGACCATTTCATTGTCGACCGCCAGAAGACGAGGCTGACCAGGCTTGAGATCCTTGGTCTGCACCATCAGCGAATCGAATTCGAACTTGCTGTCCGGATAGCTGTAGCTCCAGAACCACTGCTTGCCGGTCGCCTTCACCGTGACGTCGGCAGGCGGGGTGTTGAGCTGGTAGAACAGCAGGCGAAACGAGGGCACCGCGATCGCCACCAGGATCAGCACCGGCACCACGGTCCAGATCACCTCGATGGTGGTGTTGTGGGTGGTTCGCGAGGGGACCGGGTTGGCGCGGGCGTTGAATTTCACCGCGATGTAAATCAGCAGCGCCAGCACGAAGACGGTGATCGCGGTGATGACCCAGAGCAGGAAGTCGTGGAACCAGATGATGTTGTCCATCACCGCGGTCGCGCCTTTCTGCAAGCCGAGTTGCCACGGTTCCGGCTGACCGGCGAGCGCGGCGCCTCCGGCAAAGACGATCACGCTCGTGACCAGGAAGGCGAAAAACCGCTTGAGCACCAGCATTGTCGAATGCGCTCCCTCGACTTAGAAAAACGGCCCCAGACAAGGCCCTCTTTTGGCCCCATTTTGCCGCCCACCGCAGGCAGGATGTTCGGCGCGGCCCCGCTCAACACGGCATTTTGCCACGGGCGTGGCAGCGAAAGCGGCGCAGCGGGACGGGGGGAAATCCCGGCCTCTCAAACCACAATTCTGTGTCTGCTGCAATGCACGTCATAGGCCGCCCCATGCGACAAACGGCTTATCCTGAGGCATGCTCTTTCTTGACAGAACAGGCCCGGGCATGACCCAACAAGACCTAATAAAGTGCAAGCAGGGCCAGCGATTCGGCGCGGCCTCCGTCCTAAGGGATTGAGCGATGGGCATTTTCAAGCAAACCGCGGTGGCACTGGCTGTCGCAATGCTGGCTTTACCGGCCAATCACGCCTCCGCCCAGGGCGCCGTCAAATCGGTGCATAAAGACTGGCAGATCCGCTGCGACACCCCGCCGGGCGCCAAAGCCGAGCAATGCGCCCTGATCCAGAGCGTCACCGCCGAGGACAGAGCCAATGTCGGTCTGACGGTGATCGTGCTCAAGACCGCCGACGCCAAGAGCCGCCTCATGCGCGTTGTGGCGCCGCTTGGCGTACTGCTGCCGTCCGGCCTGGGCTTGAAGATTGACACCGCCGATGTCGGCCGCGCCGGCTTCGTGCGCTGCCTGCCCAATGGCTGCATCGCCGAGGTCGTGATGGATGACGAACTGATCAAAAAAATGCGCACCGGCAAGAGCGCAACCTTCATCATCTTCCAGACGCCTGAAGAAGGCATCGGCTTCCCGATGAGCCTCACCGGCTTTGGCGAAGGCTACGACAAGCTCCCATAGCTGCCCACCCTCGCCTTCCGCACGCGATCCATGGATACTGGGTGAAAAGCCGGACCGGGCGGAGGCGTTCAGTGAATCTCGGATTTGTTGGATTAGGCGCCATGGGACAGCTCATTGTCCCGCGCCTGATGGCTGCCGGTCATCAAGTCACCGGCTGGAACCGGTCGAAAGACAAAGCAGCAAAGCTTCTCGACGCCGGCATGCGCTGGGCCGACACGCCCCGCGCGGTCGCCGCGCAGTCCGACATCGTGTTCTCGATCGTCACCGACGCCAAGGCGGTCAAAGCCGTCGCGCTCGGACCGGACGGCATCGTGTCGGGCCTCGCCAAAGGCAGCATCTACATCGACATGAGCACGATCGAGCCGGACGAGAGCCGCGCCATCGCCGCGGAATTCGCCAAGGCTGGATCGATCATGCTGGACGGGCCGCTGTCCGGTTCGCCGGTGACGGTCGCGGCCGGTAATGCTTCGGTGATGATCGGTGGCGACGAAGCCGCGTTCGAGCGCGCCAAGCTTGTGCTGCTCGCCATCGGCCCGAAGGTGACGCGCATCGGCGCCAATGGGCTGGCCTGCCAGACCAAGATCGCGGTCAACCTGCTGCTGATGGTCCAGATCATCGCCTTCGGCGAAGCGGTCGCACTCGCGGAAAAAGGCGGCGTCACGCGCGAGGCCGCGGTCGACGCCATTCTCAAGAGCGTCGCCGCCTCGCCGGTGATCGGCTATCGCGGACCGTTCATTCTCGAGGGCAAGATGCCCGAAGTGCCGCTCGCCGACGTGACGCTCCAGCAGAAAGACATGGTGCTGGCGCTCAACCTCGGGCGGACCCTTGGCTCGCCGGTGCCGCTCGCGGCTGCTGCCAACGAGATGATGAATGCCTGCCGCGGCCTTGGCATCGACGGCAATGATTTCGTGGTCGCGCATCAGGTCTATCTTCGTTTAGGGGGACAAACATGACGTCATCGGCGGAGAAATTCGGCGCGGCGCTGGCGCGCGGACTAAAAGGCGCGGCTGCGGTAATGAACGAAGGCAAGAAAGACCCGGTGATGTTCCGCACCAATCTCAAGGACGTGCCAAAGGTCGAGGGCCTCAAGCGCGACGACGGCTGGGTCGACATGCAGGTGCAATTCCTGATCGACAAGAAGACCGCCGACGCCAATCACGTCATCGGCTGGACCGTGCTTAAGCCCGGCGCGCGGCACGAAAATCATCGTCATCATAATTGCGACGAGTTCTTCATCGTGCTGAAGGGCTCGGGCATGATCTACACCGACAAAGGCGACACGCCGTCGGTCAAAGGCGACGTGGTCTATTCGCCGCGCGGCTGCTGGCATGGCTTCAACAACACGTCGACCGAAGACGTCGTGCTGGTCTGGGGTTGGATGGGCGCCGGCTCGATCGAAGACTCAGGTTACGAAGTGCATCCGGAGAGTCATCGCGCATGATACCGAAAAGTGGGCACCGGTTTTCGGAAAAGATCATGCGCAAAGGTTTAAAGTAATGAACGCCTGGGACCACCCTCTGATTCAAAAAGGCATGCCGTTGCAATTGGCGGTGCGCCGCGCGCGTATTGCAGCCGGCGAACGGCCGCTCGGCTGGAAAGTGGGCTTAGGCGCGCCGGCCAGCATGGAAAAGGTCGGCATTACCGCGCCGATCGTCGGCTTCCTGATGCAGCGCGCACTGCTGCTGTCGGGCTCAACGGTG
>JANMSH010000423.1:0-3120 GCA_031389105.1 Hyphomicrobiales bacterium | reverse complement strand
CGCCGCGCTTCCATTTGTGCTCGGCCGGCTGAAGAAGAACCATTCGATCACGCCCGGCATCGGCGATCCGGTCGCGGGCCTTGCCGCGCTTTATACCGACACGATCGTGCACGATCCGCGTATCCTGAGGTTCGTCGTCGAGATGCTGGGGACGGATAGATTGATGATGGGCTCCGACATGCCGTTTCCGATCGGCGATCACGAGCCGACCAAGATCGTCGCTGCGGCGGGCTTGAGCGCGGCGCAGACGGCCTCGATCAATGGCGGATTGGCACAAAAGCTACTCAATATTTAATGACAAGAGGCGGAAACGCCCGGAAACTGAACAGGCAACGGAGGACTCAAATGACCAATCGATCGAACTTCATGCGGGCCGCGCTCTGTGCCGCCGCATTCTCGCTCGCAGCGCTGACGGCTGCCCCTGCCGCCGCGCAAGCGCCTACCAAACTTACGATCGTGACCTTCAGCTTTCCGTCACTCGGCGCCTTCATGCCGCCGGTGATCAAAGGCAAAAAGCTCGATATCGCCAACGGCCTCGACATCGAATTCGCCGAGCGCACGCCGGACGCCTATACGACCCAGTTCAACTCCGGCGAGTTCAAGCTTGGCGGCAGCGCCTCGCTGCTCACCGTCGCCCTTGCCGACGCGCGCGGCGTGAAGGTGAAATATCTGTTCAATCTGTTCGATTTCTGGGGCGCCGTAGTGACGTCGCGCCCCGCAGTCCAGACCATAAAGGATCTGGAAGGAAAACAGCTCGCCGCGTCACGCTCGACCACCAACTACGTGATGTTCGAGTTTTTTGCCAAGAAGCTGGGCGTCGACCTCGCCAAGTTGGAGGTCGTCAATACAGCGCCGCCGGGCCTCGTTGGCTTTGCAATCGCCGACCGTGCCGACGCGATCCAGCTTTGGGAGCCCGCCTATACGCTGCTCAAGACGAAGAAGCCGGACATCCGCACGCTCGACCTCTCCATAACCAAGATCTGGCGGGACTTTGCCGGCGGCGATCGCATCCCCTATCTCGGCGTTGCCGCGCATAGCGACTGGATCGAAGCCAACCCAACGCTGATTCCGAAGCTGTATGCCGCCTACAAGCAAGCAAGCGAGTTCATCCAGAAAAATCCGGAAGAAGCCGCGGCTCTGATCGCGCCCAAGTCGACCCCGGAGGACCGCGCCGCGCTTGTCGCGCTCATCAAGGCCAACGACCGGCTCGGCATGGCCGTGGCGCCGGCGGGTGACGTGGCTAAGCAGATCGACGCGGTCTACAAAGCCGGCATCGACGTCGGCTACTTCAAGTCGCAGCCGTCCGCCGACACGATCTACACAAAGCCGATGCAATGACGGACTCGGCCCCTATGCGGATTCTGCAAGCCGTCGCCGGCATGTTGGTGCTGGCGGCGGCGTGGCAGATTCTGTCGATGATTTTTCCGCCGTTTTTGTTTCCGCCGGTGCCAGAGGTGATAACCCGCACCATCGAAGTTCTGATCACCGGCTCGCTCCTGGCCGATGTGCTGATAACTGCCGCGCGCATCTTCGCCGGGCTGCTCGGCTCCTTCATCCTCGGCGGCATTCTGGCCGTCATCCTCGCCCGATCTAAAACCGCGGAGAACTTCCTTGGGCCGGTGCTCACATTCTTTCAGGGCATTCCGGCGCTGTCCTGGGTTGTGTTTGCGATCATCTGGTTTCACGGCACCGAATTTCGTATCTTCTTCATCATGGTGCTGACCACGCTGCCCGCCTTCACGTTCCAGATTGTCGACGCCATCCGCTCGATGTCGAAAGACCTGTTCGAGATGACGATGTCGTTTCGCCCATCGCGCTGGACGCTGTTTCGCTTTCTGATCGTGCCGACCATCGTGCCGGGCATTCTGACCGCGTGGAAAGTCAACCTCGGCAGCGCCGCGCGCGTGGTCGTGGTCGCCGAACTGGTCGGCGCCACCGGCGGCATCGGCTATCAACTGCTCCGCCAGCAGCAACTGTTCGACATGGCCGGCGCCATGGCCTGGACGCTGCAACTGGTGTTGTTCGTGCTGGTAGTCCAGCAGACCATCAACGCCATCGAAGCCTGGGCGCTGCGTTACCGCCCGACTTCCGAACGGTCGATATGAGCATGGCCCCGAAAAGTGGGAACCGGTTTTCGGATAAGGCCATGCTCGAGGCATTAATATGACCGCTGCCGCCGAGCCGGTGATCCGCTTCACCAACGTCACCAAGACCTTCCGCCGGGCCGACGGCAAAGGCGACTTCGTCGCGGTCGACAAATTATCGTTCGAGATCGCCAAAGGCGAGATCGTCGCGGTTCTGGGCAAGACCGGCTGCGGCAAGTCGACGATGTTCAATATCGTCGCCGGGCTGATCGAGGCGAGCGAAGGCAAAGCCAGCGTCGTCGGCCACGACCCGTTCAGCGAGTTCAACTTCTTTCGCGGTAAGATCGGCATCGTGTTTCAGAACGACCGGCTGATGCCGTGGCGCACCGCGCTCCAGAACGTGCTGTTGGGCCTTCAGGTACTGGACACCGATCCGAAGCAGGCGGAAGAAACCGCGCGCGGCTGGCTCGCTCGCCTCGGCCTGTCCGGCCATGAGAACGACTACCCGCACGCGCTGTCCGGCGGCATGCGCCAGCGCGTGTCGATCGCGCGCGCCTTCGCGGTCAACCCGGACATCCTGTTGTGCGACGAGCCGTTCTCGGCGCTCGACGAGATGACCGCACGCGACCTGCGCGCCGAGTTCGTGCGGCTGGTGCGGCAGAATAACAAGACCGCGGTGTTCATCACGCACCAGATCGGCGAAGCGATGGACATCGGCGACCGCGTGATGGTGTTCCACCGCCCAGCGCGGATCGCCTATGAGGCCAGGCTCAGCGCCGCAACCGGCGAGGACGAACGGCAAAAAATGCGCGACGACATTATGCAGGTGCTGGCAGTGGAACAGGCGACCGCCTGATCCACCCTGCCTTGCGGGCGGGCTAGTCCAATGCGACCCTTCCCTTAATGCCCCACGCCATAGACCGGTCAAACCGGCGGTGGGGCATGAGGGGGAACCGATGAAGCTCATTGCTAATATTTTCGCCGCTTTGCTCGTGCTGCTGACGGCGCAAGCCGTATCGGCGCAGTCGAAATATCC
>JANMSH010000453.1:0-2146 GCA_031389105.1 Hyphomicrobiales bacterium | reverse complement strand
CCATTCCAGTTTAGGTTGCATCAGGATCGCCTTGACGCGCTCAACGAGGTTCATGACGTTGCTCCTCTTGTTAAAATAGCGTTCAACGCTTGCGGTCTTCCAGAATCATCGCCGCGCCTTTTTCGGCAATCATCATTGTCGGCGAATTGGTGTTGCCGGATGTGATCGACGGCATAACCGAGGCGTCGATCACCCGCAGGCCGTCAAGACCGATGACGCGTAATCGCGCGTCGACCACGGCGAGCGTGTCGTCGTCGCGGCCCATTTTGGCGGTGCCGACGGGGTGAAAAATCGTGGTGCCGATATCGCCGGCGGCTTTTTCCAGCGCCGCTTCGTCGTCGCTGCGAATAGCTTCGCCGGGCAGATATTCGACCGGCGCATATTTCTGTAACGCCTTCTGCGAAACGATGGCGCGGGTGACGCGGATGGAATCCGCCGCGACGCGACGATCCTCCGGCGTCGAAAGGTAATTCGGCGCAATCGCCGGGGCCTGAGCGGGGTCGGCGGATTTGAGCGTGATGGCGCCGCGGCTGGTCGGCCGGATATTGGCGACGCTGGCGGTAAAGGCCGGGAACGGGTGCAGCGGCTCGCCGAACCGATCGAGCGACAGCGGCTGCACATGATACTGAATGTTGGCGCGGTCCTGCGTAGGATCGGAGCGCGTGAAGGCGCCGAGTTGCGACGGCGCCATGGTCATCGGCCCGCGCCGGCGCAGCAAGTAATCAAGTCCAATGCCGAGTTTGCCGAGCATGGTCGCATTCATCGCGTTCAAGGTTTTGACGCCCGAGACCTTGAAAATCGTGCGCAACTGCAAATGGTCCTGCAGGTTACCGCCAACGCCGGATTTGTCGAGCACCAACGGAATGCCGAATTTCGCCAACTGCGCGGCAGGCCCTACGCCCGACAGCATCAAAAGGTGCGGCGAGCCGACCGCCCCGGCCGACAGGATCACCTCGCCGCGACATTTGGCGCTGCGCAAGACGCCGTCCTGCCGCCAGCGCACGCCGGTCGCGCGCAAAGAACCTGACTTGTCCGTGAAGTCGATGCCTTCGGCCAGACAGCCGGATTCAAGCCGAAGATTTTTCCGGTGCAGCACCGGCTTCAAAAAACCCCGCGCGGCGGACCAGCGCCGGCCGCGCTTCTGGTTGACGTGGAAATAGCAGATGCCTTCGTTGTCGCCGGTGTTGAAATCGCTAACCGTCGGAATGCCGTATTGGTTCGCCGCCGCGCGGAAGGCGTCGAGGATTTCCCATGACAGCCGCGGCTGCTCGACGCGCCATTCGCCGCCCGCGCCGTGTTCGTCGCCCTTGATAAAATGATCGACATGCTTGCGGAAGAACGGCCGCACGTCGTCCCACGACCAGCCGGGCAATCCAAGCTGGCGCCATTGATCGTAGTCGGTCGCCTGGCCCAGCATGTAGATCATGCCGTTGATCGTCGACGAGCCGCCGATCACCTTGCCGCGCGGATAGTTCAGGCTGCGGCCATTAAGCCCCGGCTCCGGCTCGGTCTTGAACATCCAGTCGGCGCGCGGATTGCCGATGGCATAGAGGTAGCCAACCGGAATGTGAAACCAGATCCAGTTGTCGCGCGAACCGGCTTCGAGCAGCAGCACGCGTTTGCCCGGGTCGGCCGACAGCCGGTTGGCCAGCACGCAACCGGCGGAACCCGCGCCCACGATGATGGTGTCGAACTCGCCTTCCACCGGCGCCGCGTCCATTGCCATCCCCTCCTCTCAAGACGAGACTTTACCCATGCCTGCGGGACTTGCTAGGCTTGGTTCTCGCAGCGTGCGTGCGCAGGCTGTGAAATGACGGAACGGCGGTTCCGGCGATCACTTCCACTTGTCGTCCCACTGGACGCGTCATCGCGTCCGAGGAGAACCGCCATGTTCGCCCGTCTTTTAGGCATTCTTAGTCTGCTGGCCGCGATGGCCGGCGCCCCGCAGTTCGCTGCCGCGCAGGAACAAACGTTGACGGTTTTCGCCGCCGCTTCGTTGAAGAACGCGCTCGACGACGTCAATGCCGCCTTTACCAAGGCGACCGGCGTCAAGGTCGTCGCCAGTTATGCCGCCTCCTCCGCGCTGGCCAAGCAGATCGAAAGCGGCGCGCCGGCCGATGTCTTCGTCTCCGCCGATCTGCAATGG
>JANMSH010000441.1:0-3426 GCA_031389105.1 Hyphomicrobiales bacterium | reverse complement strand
TGCCGGTCAAGGCGGTGATCGACTATATCGAGACCCGCAAGGATCTCGACACCGCGCGCATCGGCATGTGGGGCGTCAGCCTCGGCGGCTATTACGCGCCGCGCGCCGCGGCGTTCGAGAAGCGCATCAAAGCCTGCATCGCGCTCGGCGGCCCGTTCGACTTCGGCGCCGCCTTCGACGCGTTGCCGGACCTGACGCGCGAGACCTTCCGCATCCGCAGCCACTCAAAGACCGTCGAGGAAGCGCGCAAGAACGCGCTGACGCTGTCGCTCGAAGGCGTCGCGCACAACATCACCTGTCCCCTCTTCATCGTGAACGGACGGCTCGACCGCATCGTGCCGGCCGCCGACGCCGAGCGCCTGGCGCGCGAGGTCAAAGGTCCGGTTGAGCTGATGATAATCGAAGACGGCAATCACATCGCCACCAACCGCGCCTACCGCTGGCGTTCGCAGAGCGCGGACTGGATGGCGGAGCAGCTCTCCGCTGTCATGCCCGCGTAGGCGGGCATCCAGTAAACTCAGCCCTTAGCGATGTGCTTGTAGAGATCGTCCCAATTCGGGTTGTCCTCTTCAATCAATCTGACCTTCCAGGCCCTATTCCATTTCTTCATCTGCTTTTCGCGCGTAATGGCAGCTTCGACGTCCGAATGAACCTCGTAATAAACAAGGTCTGCGACGCCATATTTTTTGGTGAACCCGTCCGCGAGTTTTTCGCGATGCTCATAGACACGACGGATCAGGTTGTTGGTCACGCCAATGTAGAGCGTGCCGCCGATTTTGCTGGCGAGGATGTAAACGTAGTATTGTTTCGCACCGTGCATCTTCCGACGCGCCTGCGATTACTGGATGCCCGCCTTCGCGGGCATGACAGTTGAGTGTAACGGCGTTCCTTAGAGAATCACAAACCCCCGCGGCATCGTGTGAAACCGCTCGATGCCGCTGTCGGTAATCAGCACCATTTCGCCGGTCTGCACGCCGGCCTTGCCGTCGCGCGTCACGACGTTGGGCTGGATCACGACCACTTGTCCCGCGCGGAACGGCGCTTCCGGCACCGGGCCGGACGGGCGGCTTTTGCTGCCGAGGATCGGCGGCAGATAGCCGCCGCCATAGCCGTGCAGCAGATCGTCGATGATGGTGAAGCCGGCGTCCTCGATCACGCCGGACGCTTCGATGACCTGTGCCGGCGTCGCGCCGGCTCTCAATACCTTAGCGATGGCGTCGAAGGCCGCGTCGGCCGCGGCATGCAGCTCGCGATAGAGCTTGCTTGGTTCGCCGAGCGCGAAACTGCGCAGCACCTGCCCAGGATGATCCCAGAACGCCGCGGTGATCTCGGCCACCACGACGTCGCCCGCCTGCACGCGCCGCGTCGTCGGAAACTGCCGCGGCACCGCCAGATCGGGCGCGGCCATCGACGTGACGCCGATATAGTGGATGACGTTGATCGCGCCCTGCGAGACATAAGCGCGCTCGACCAGGTCGCCAAGTTCGCGCTCGTTCAAGCCGGGCCTGACGCCGTCGCGCAGCGCCGCCATGCCGAGATCGCTGAAATGCGCGCCGAGGCGCAGCCAGTCCAGTTCCTCGGCCGATTTCACCTGCCGCAGGCAGACGTAATCGCGGTTGAGGCTTTTGAGCGTGCCGAACTTCACCGACAAAGCGGCATGCTGGTCGGCGCTCAGCGGACCCAATGTGGCAACACGATTCTCGCGCGCGCCACGCTTCGTCAGCACCTCGATCGCCGACGCAACCGACGACTCGCCGCCCCACGCCACGTCGGCCTGGTAGGCGACGATCCGCGCCTGCGGCGCATGATTGACCCACTGCACGAACAGCGCGTCGCGTGAGCCCGGCGTCAGCACGCCGACCGCCTCAGCGGTCACCGGCCATTGCGTCAGCCATTGCACCGCCGAGCCGAACCGGTTGGCGCCGCAGAATATCAGATGATCGCATTCGGCTTGCGCCATCAGCGCTTCGACCGCGGCACGGCGGCGCGCGATTTCGGCGCCGGAAAAGCGCGGATATTCGGCAGCGACGATTCGGGCAAGATGAGGCGGAAGAATATTCATTGCCTCAGGATGAGGCGGATGATGGCTGCGCGCAACAGTTGATCGGCCCGCAAGAAGCGTTAGGGTGCGCCCACAATTTTAAGGAGCCGGCTATGCCCTCGACCCTTCTCGATTCCGCGGTGTTCCGCGACATATTCACCACGCCCGCGATGCGGAATGTGTTCTCGGACGAGAACCGGGTGCAGAAATATCTCGACTTCGAGGCGGCGCTGGCCATCGCTCAGGCCCGGCTCAAGATCATCCCGCAGGAAGCCGCCGACGAGATCGTCAAGCACTGCAAGGCCGACAAGATCGACATGGCCAAGCTGAAGGAAGCCACCGAGCGCATCGGCTATCCGGTGCTTCCTGTCGTTCAACAACTGGTCAAGCTGTGCAAGGACGGCCTCGGCGAATGGTCGCACTGGGGCGCCACCACCCAGGACATCACCGACACCGCCACCGTAATGGTGCTGCGCGAGGCGCTCGATATCGTCGAGAAGGAAATCGACGGCATCTGCGATGCGCTGGCCGAACTCGCCAAGAAATACCGCGACACGCCGATGGCGGGGCGCAGCAATCTGCAACAGGCGGTGCCGATCACCTTCGGCTACAAGATGGCGACCATGCTCGCCGGTTTCGAGCGGCATAAGCAGCGCCTCGACGAGTTGAAGAAGCGGCTGCTGGTCGTCGAATTCGGCGGCGCCGCCGGTACGCTGTCGTCGCTCGGCAAAGACGGCCTCAAGTGCCAGGAGTTGCTCGCCAAAGAGCTCAAGCTCGGCCAGCCAGTCGCGACCTGGCACACCGTGCGCGACACCATCGCCGAGGTCGGCTGCTTCCTCGGACTTGTCACCGGCTCCTGCGGCAAGATCGCCTTCGACGTGAAACTGCTGATGCAGACCGAAGTCGAGGAAGTCTACGAGCCATTCCACGAAGGCCGCGGGTCGTCGAGCACGATGCCGCAGAAGCGCAATCCGATTTCTTCCGTTTACATCACGGCGCAAACGGCCATCGTGAAGCAGATGGTCGCCGCGCTGCTCGAAGCGATGATCGAGGATCACGAGCGCGCCACCGGCCCGTGGGAAATCGAATGGATCGTGCTGCCGGAAATCTTCATGCTGACCGCCGGCGCGCTGGCGCAGACCAAATTCGTGGTCAGCGGCCTGCAGGTCAACGAAAAGAAAATGCGCGAGAATATCGACATCACCAAAGGCCTGGTCATGTCGGAAGCGGTGATGATGGGTCTCGGCCCGACGCTCGGCCGCAACAAGGCGCACGATCTGGTCTACGACGTGTGCCGCCTTGTGGTGAAGACCGGCCGGCCGTTGATCGATCTGCTGGTCGAGGACAAGGAAATCAGCAAGCACGCCACACGCGCGCAACTCGAG
>JANMSH010000419.1:0-2429 GCA_031389105.1 Hyphomicrobiales bacterium | reverse complement strand
GGCGGCGTCGCCGTGTGCTGCGGCACGTGGCACGAATTGCAGAAGAAACGCCGCGGCGAAATCGAGGCGAGGAACTGGCCGTCGCGATCCATGAAGTGCGTGATGCTGACCATCGGCGCCTTCGACTCGGCGGTGCGGGCGCGCGCGTGACACGACAGGCATTTGTTGCCGTTCATGTCGATCTGGTAGCCCTCGGTGGTGTGCGGGATGACCGGCGGTTGTTCCGGATAATTGCGGACTTCTCTTTCCGCGGTGTTGCGCAGCGGCGTCATCGCGGCGGCCGGACCTTCTTGGTCGAGCGGCGTCGGTCCGCGCAGGCCGGTGCTCACGGATTGCGCCAACAGCGTGGTTGAGATTGCGGCGAAAGCCGCAGCTAGAATGAGAAGGCGCGGGCTTTGCATCATGTCGCACCCACCTTCTCGATGCGCACGGCGCATTTCTTGTAATCGGTCTGCAACGAGATCGGATCGGTGGCGTCGAGCGTCACCTTGTTGATGAGTTGCGCCTCGTCGAACCAGGGCACGAACACCACGCCGCGTGGCGGCTTGTTGCGTCCGCGCGTCTCGACGCGGGTGCGGATGAAGCCGCGTCGCGAGGCGACCTTGATCTCGTCGCCGCGGCGAAGCTTGGCCGCCAGTGCATCGTCGGGATGCATGAAGCAGACTGCCTCCGGGAACGCCTTGTAGAGTTCGGGCACGCGCCGCGTCATCGTGCCGGAGTGCCAGTGCTCCAGCACGCGGCCGGTCGAAAGCCAAAACGGGTATTCGGCGTCGGGCGATTCTGCCGGCGGCTCGTAGGGCAGGGCGAAGATGCGCGCCTTGCCGTCGGGGAAGCCGTAGAATTCGACGTCCTTGCCCTTCTTCACATAAGGGTCGAGGCCTTCGCGGAAACGCCACTTGGTTTCTTCGCCGTTGACCACCGGCCAGCGCAGGCCGCGCACCTGGTGATACGTGTCGAACGGCGCGAGGTCGTGGCCGTGACCGCGGCCGAACGCGGCATATTCCTCGAACAGGCCCTTCTGCACATAGAAGCCGAAGGCCTTGGACTCGTGATTGCTGTAACCGGCCTCGATGTCGCTGACCGGAAACTTGTCGACCTGGCCGTTCTTGAACAGCACGTCGAACAGCGTCATGCCGCGATATTCCGGCTTCTTGGCGATCAGCTCTTCCGGCCAGACTTCCTCGATCTTGAAGCGCTTGGAGAATTCCATCAGTTGCCAGACGTCGGACTGCGACTCGCCCGGCGCCGGAACAAGCTGGTGCCAGAACTGGGTGCGCCGCTCGGCGTTGCCGTAGGCGCCTTCCTTCTCCACCCACATTGCGGTGGGGAGGATGAGATCGGCCGCGCGCGCCGTCACCGACGGATAGGCGTCGGACACGACAATGAAGTTATCGGGGTTGCGATAGCCGAGGTAGGTTTCCTCGTTCTGGTTCGCTGCCGCCTGGAGGTTGTTGTTGACCTGCACCCAATAGGCGTTGAGCAGGCCATCCTTGAGCATCCGGTTTTGCAGCACCGCGTGGTAACCGGGCTTGTCGCCGATGGTGCCTTCGGGAAGCTTCCAGATCCGTTCCGCGATATCGCGGTGAGCTTTGTTGGTGACCACCAGATCGGCCGGCAGCCGGTGCGAGAACGTGCCGACTTCGCGCGCGGTGCCGCAAGCCGACGGCTGGCCGGTGAGCGAGAACGGGCTGTTGCCCGGCTCGGATATTTTTCCAGTCAGCAGATGGATGTTGTAGATCAGATTGTTGCACCAGACGCCGCGCGTATGCTGGTTGAACCCCATGGTCCAGAAGCTGGTGACTTTGATCTTGGGATCGGCGTAGAGTTCGGCCAGCGCCTCAAGCCGGTTGACCGGCACACTGGACATCTCGGCGGCCTTCTCGATCGTATAGTCCGAGACGAACTTGGCATATTCGTCGAACGTCATATCAGTCGAGGCGCCAGCCTTGTCGCGCCCGGTGGCTTTCTTCTCCAGCGGATGTTCGGGGCGAAGCCCGTAACCGATATCGGTCTGACCGCGCTTGAACAGCGTGTGCTTGGCGACGAAGTCCTTGTTGACGCGTCCGGTCTTGATGATGTGGTTGGCGATGGCGTTGAGCAGATACAGATCGGTGTGCGGTTTGAACACCATACCGATGTCGGCTAGATCGAACGAGCGATGCTCGAAGGTCGAGAGCACCGCGACGCGCACATGCGGCGCGCTCAAGCGGCGGTCGGCAACCCGCGTCCACAAAATGGGATGCATCTCCGCCATGTTGGAGCCCCACAGCACGAAGGCGTCGGCGGCCTCGATGTCGTCGTAGCAGCCCATCGGCTCGTCGATGCCGAAAGTACGGATGAAGCCAACGGCGGCCGACGCCATGCAGTGGCGGGCATTCGGGTCGATATTGTTGGAGCGGAAACCGGCCTTGTACAATTTGAGCGCCGCG
>JANMSH010000408.1:0-2773 GCA_031389105.1 Hyphomicrobiales bacterium | reverse complement strand
AGGACACCGCCCTTTCACGGCGGTAACAGGGGTTCGAATCCCCTAGGGCGCGCCATTCACGAACATGTGCGGTCCGCGGCGCTCATGGCAGCCATGCGCAAGCGTGCTGCATCGCACGCGTTATTTGACGTAGAGATCAGGGGTGAACTCGAGTCGTTGCGGACAATTCGCGGCGTCCTGCAATCGGCATAAACGAGGAGCGTCAGACCATGATGAACAAACAGACGGTAGTGGCAGCGCTGCGGCGCGACGTGAATTTCGTCGGCAATGCCGTGGTCGCGGTGGTGTTCGTTGGATTCGCCAGCCTCGCGGTGGCCGCGACGCTGATCGATATTATGGCGATCCGCCACTAACCTCAGCCGCTGGCGGATATCGATGCCGCCGCCCTTTGAAATCCTCGACCACGACGCGCTCGCCGCCGTCTCCAGTCGTGTCCGATTGCTCGAGGTAATTCGGGCCGATCGGCGATTTGCCGTGGCCGTTCGGAATGTCGAGCACGTAAGTCGGCTGGCATAGGCCGGACAGACGGCCGCGCAATCCGCGCATCAACTCCTGCCCCGTCGCGATATCGGTGCGCAGATGCGACGTGCCGGGCGCCAGATCGCCGTGATGCAGGTAATATGGTTTGATCCGGCATTCGACCAATGCCCGCATCAACTCCGCCATCGGCTCCGGGGTATCGTTGACGCCAGCGAGCAACACCGTTTGCGCCAGCAGCGGCATGCCGGCATCCGCCATCCGCGCGCAGGCGGAGCGCGCTTGCGGCGACATTTCGCGGGCATGATTGACGTGCACCGCGACATACGTCGGCTTGTCCTTGATCTTGATCGCCCGCACCAGCTCCGGCGTCACGCGCGCCGGATCGGCGACCGGCACGCGCGTATGGATACGAACGACTTTGACGTGCTCGATCTCGCCCACCACTTTCATCACCGCGCGCAGACGGCGCGGCGACAGCACCAACGGATCGCCGCCGGTCAAAATGACTTCCCAGATTTCGGTATGGCTGCGGATGTAGTCGAGCGCGGCGTCCAGCGCCGCCGGTGACAGCGCATTGGCTTTCCCGGGGCCGACCATTTCGCGGCGGAAGCAGAATCGGCAATAGACCGCGCAGATTGGCGTGAGCTTCAACAGCACGCGGTCGGGATAGCGATGCACGATACCTTCGACCGGGCTGTGTGCGTCGTCGCCAATCGGATCGAGCAATTCCTCGGCGCGGTGGTTTAACTCGTCTTCGCTCGGCACAAACTGGCGCGCGATCGGATCGTGCGGATCGTTGCGGTCGATCAATTCGGCAAGCGCGGGCGGCAGCGCGACGGCATAACGTGCCGCGACGTCTTCCAGCGTTGCGCGATCTTCCTGTGGAGCAAAACCGTGGTCGCAAATCTGATCGGCTGTACGAAGGGTTGATTCCACTATCGGCCTCCTACGTCCGTTAAAGGCGTCCATATCACCTGCTCGATGTGTTGCGCACCTGTCGCCAGCATCACCAGCCGGTCAAAACCGAGCGCGATACCGGACGCCTGCGGCATCTCCGCGAGCGCGGCCATGAAATCCTCGTCGACCGGATAGCTTTCACCGTGAATGCGTTTCTTTTCCGCCATCGCCGTATGAAAGCGCGCGCGCTGTTCGGCAACGTCCGTCAATTCGCCGAAGGCATTGCCGAGTTCGACACCACAGGCATAAAGCTCGAACCGCTCCGCGACCTTGTCGCTCCCAAGTTTGACCCGCGCCAGCGCCGCCAGCGGCAGCGGATACTCATATAACAGTGTTGCGCGGCCGATGCCGAGATGCGGATCGACGCGCTCGGCCAGAATACGACTGAAGATATCGCCCCAACTGTCGTCATCGGCGATTGTGACCCCGGCTTTAACGGCGTCTGCCGCCAGCGCCGCGCGGTCGCCCTCACCGCCTTTGACCGTCGCCAAAAGATCGATGCCGGCGTGCTGCGCGAAAGCTTCCGCCACCGTGACGCGCTCCGGCGCGGCGAATGGATCGACGGTCTTGCCGCGAAACGAAAACTGCGTCGCGCCCGCGGCGCGCGCCGCTTCCGCCAGCAGCGCGGCGCAGTCGTCCATCAAGGTTTCGTAAGGCTCGTTGGCCCGGTACCATTCCAGCATCGTGAATTCCGGATGATGCAGCGCGCCGCGCTCGCGATTGCGGAACACGCGGGCGAAATCGAAAATGCGGGTCTCGCCGGCCGTCAGCAATTTCTTGCAGGCGAACTCCGGCGAGGTCCGCAGATAAAGCGGACAGCGTTCGCCGCCCGGCCCTATCAGGTCGGTGGCGAAGGCATGCAGATGGGTTTCGTTGCCGGGCGAAACAGCCAAGGCCGCGGTCTCGACCTCGATGAAGCCGGATTTCTGGAACCAGACCCGCACGGCGGCGGCGATGACGCCCCGCGCCAGCAGATAAGGCCTGCGGGCAGCATGCCGGCCGGGCAGCCAAAATGGCGTGGTTTCGCTCACATTTACCTCAAGCAAAGGGCCGGCTGGAAAGGCTGGCATCGGCCAAGAAGATCGGTATGGTGCGGCCCGAAACCCGTTCCAGCTTAAGGATTCTTGTTGTGAAGGTCATTGCTAGCCAAATCCGCAAAGGCAACATCGTCGATCTCGACGGCAAATTGTGCGTAGTGCTGAACGCGGAAAGTTTCCATCCCGGCAAGGGCACGCCGACCACCCAGATCGATATGCGCCGGATTTCCGACGGCGTGAAGACCCAGATGCGCTACAAGACCACCGACCAGGTCGAGCGCGCCCACGTCGAACAGGTC
>JANMSH010000391.1:0-2315 GCA_031389105.1 Hyphomicrobiales bacterium | reverse complement strand
AAAACCCATGTAGGACGCGCCGGTTTCGGTGAAGGTGTCGCCGGTGCGATCGTCCTCGACGATCTGGAAGCCATTGGCCTGCACGTCGCCGGCGTCGAAGAACTTCGCGGCCCCAGTCTCCTTGGCAAAGTCCGCCACGATCTTGATCGCTGCCGGCTGCGCCAGCACCGGCCTTTTCCAGACCGTGTCCTGCAAGGGCGGGCATTCGAAGCGCTCACGCTTGTAGGCCGTCCATTCCGCCTTCTTGGCGGCGCAGACTTTCAGCCATTCGCCTTTGACTTTCGCTGCGCCAAGCTTGGCCGCCAACCGTTCCGCGACCGTGGAGATATCGCCCACCAGAGCGACGGTGTTGTTGTAATGCAGCGCGTCGGCCAGTTCGCCGTTGATGTTGATGACGGCCTGCGCCTTTTTGTAGCCAATGCCCGAACAGTCGGCCTGGCACACCGCGCGCGAACCGATGACGATCAGCAGGTCGGCCTCCGCCATCGCGTAGTTGCCGCTGATCGATCCTTTCGAGCCGCCGACATGCATGTTTTGTGAATGCGAGTCCGGCAGCACGCCGGTCGAGCCGGGCGACAATACGACGGCAGCACCGGCCGCTTCCGCCAGCTTGCGCACCGCCGCGTCGTGCCCACGTGTGCCGCCGCCAGCCTTGATCGCGATCTTGCTGGCGCCCGCAATCAGCTTCGCCGCCTGTTCGATGGCCTTGTCGTCGGCAGGCGCGAGCTTCGGCAGATCCGGCCGGGCCGGCAGGCCGGCGAGGTTGACCGTCAACTGCGCCGGCTGTGTATTGAGCGGCAGCAGCAGATAAAACGGCCCGGCGCGATAGGGATGGTTCACGCACAGCGCGCCGCGGCGCAGCGCGTCACGCACGGCCTCCGGCGTGTGCAGCACGTAAGACTGGCCCATGATCGCGGTCATGCGGCCGAACAGGCCCTGCTCTTCTTTCGGCACCTGCTGCATGTTGTAGCCTTCGCCGAACGTCGTCTCGTCGCCATAGATGTGATAGACGCCGACGCCGTTCGACGCCGCGGCCAGCGAGCCTGCCATCGCTTGCAATGCGCCGGGGCCGATGGACGTCACCACAGCGGAGGTTTCACCGTATTGCCAGCGCAGCGCGGTGGCGGCATGCGCCATCTCGACTTCATTGCGGCAATTGATGGTTCGCGTCGCGCCCTCTTCCTCGTAGACGCGCAGCACGTCGCCCAGATCGGTCGAACCGTGGCCGAAGATCGCGAAATATTTGCGCACGCCCTGCTTCAGCAGGCCGAGCACGAGCGCTTCCGACAGCGTGCAGTCGATCAGTTTCGGTACGCGGCCTTTGATGAGAGCTTGTTCAAGTCCGCCGGCCTGCGCGATGGTGCGGGCGCGGATGCGCGCCTCGGTGCGCGGGTCAGCCTTGTTCGGATCGAGCATCATGACGATTTGCCTTTTTTGCCCTCGTTTTGGCGCAAGAATCCGTCGGCTATTTTATTCCATTCCTGCCAGTGGCGGCGATAGGAGTAGTGGCCGCCCTCCTCGACAATGACGAGCTTCGAGCCCGGCACTGCCTTGTGCAGATCTTCCGACTGGTAGAACGGCACGGTGGCGTCGTCGCGGGTGCCGACGACCAATGACGGATTTTTGATCTTGTGCAGATCGGCGGTGCGGTCGTGCGCCATGGTCATGTCGAGGCGGCCCGCCAGTACGTCGGCCGGCGCCACGGTCTTGAGCGCGCGCCGTTCCAGCTCCATCACCTTGTCGAGGTCGTAGCGGAACTGCATCGCGCCATTGGTGAACAACGACGACACCTTGACGTATTCCTCCGGACCATAGGACAGCGCGATGCGCTTGCGGGTCATCTGCACGCGGGTGATGTATTCGTCGGCCTTCACCCAGGTGTTGGAAAAGATGCAGCAGTTCAGGCGCTGCGGATAATCGATCGCCAGGTTTTGCAACACGCAGCCGCCGGTCGAGGTGCCGGCGACGTGCGCCTTCTCGATACCGAGCTTATCGAGCAGCCCGATGGCGTCACGCGCGATTGCCTGGGTCGAATAGGAATCCTTCGGCGAGTCCTGGGGCTTGTCGCTGTCGCCGGTGCCGCGATGATCGAACGCAATACAGCGGTAACGCTTGGAGAATTCCGCCATCTGGAATTCCCACGCGTTCAGCAGCCCGACCAGGCCCGGAATGAACCGGAAGGCCGGCCCCTCTCCGCGCTCTGCGTAATTAAGCGTGATGTCACCGAGGTCGATCCGGGCCACGGCTACTCCTCGCCGGCCAGAACGTCAGCGACGTCGATGGCGCGGCCTTCGCGCGCGCTACGTACGCCGGCC
>JANMSH010000361.1:0-6180 GCA_031389105.1 Hyphomicrobiales bacterium | reverse complement strand
TTCGATTGCAACGGCGTGCTCGTCGATAGCGAGGCGCTGTCAACGGCTGTTGTTTCGCAGGAGTTCATCCGCGCCGGTTTCGCGCTGACGCCGGATATTGTCGCGCGCTATTTCACCGGCCGCCGCCCCGCCGACATGTTCTCCGAGGTCGAGATTGCCGCCGGCCGCAAGCTGCCGCCGGATTTCGCCGCGACCGTCGCCAGCGCCACCTTGCGCCGCTTCCGCGAAGAGCTTCGCGCCACCAAACACGCCGCCTACGCGCTGTCCTGGCTGCGCGGGCCTAAATGCGTGGCGTCGTCGTCATCGCATGACCGCATTCGCGTCAGCCTGGAAACCACCGACCTGATCCGGTTCTTCGAGCCCAATCTGTTTTCGGCGGGCGACGTGCGCAACGGCAAGCCGGCACCCGACCTGTTCCTGCATGCCGCGAGCAAGATGCGGGTCGAACCGCGCGAGTGCATCGTGGTGGAAGATTCGCCTGTAGGCGTCGCCGCCGGAATCGCGGCCGGCATGACGGTGATCGGCTTTGTCGGCGGCAGCCATGCCGGCGGCCAACTCGGCAATCACCTACGCGCCTCCGGTGCCAATGCCGTGATTTCCGACCTGCGCGCGCTCAAAAGCACGATCATCGACCTAAGAGGGTGGTAGTATTGCCGTCGCCCTTCGAGACTCGCTGCGCTCGCACCTCAGGCTGACGGTTAAAGCGTTTGCCGCGCAGCTAGATCAGCCCTTCGCCTTGCTTGTCCGCTTTGGCTTGGCCGGCGGGCGTTTCGGCGCCGGCGCACCAGCCGAATCGAAACCGACATAGACCACATAGGCATCGATGTCTGACAACGGCACCGGCAACGGGAACGTGATGTCGGGCTCAACATGGGCGAAGGTGACACGGTCGATCGCGGCGTTCACCGTCACCGGGATGCGCGCAAATTTCGACGCGATTGTCTTGGGTTCCGGGCCTTCCTTCACCACCGCGATACGCAACGGTACGTCGACGGAGCCCGGCCCGCCGGCCGGACCGGTGATGATGCGGCCTTCGATGCCGACTTTCATGGTCATGACGCCGGCACTAACGCGGCATTCGCGCGCGGTGCGGATGACGGTACCTTGATAGCGAATGTCGAGCGCCGAGGGCTCGCCCTCGGCCGGCTTGGTGCCGATCATCAAGGTTGCGGCGCCGGTGCGCACTTGGACACCCGGACACTCGAGATCGGTGTCGGCCGCGGTGCCGCCGGTCCCGTCGGTGGTGGCTTTCGATGAAGTGAAAATATTCGACGAGGAGCCGAGCAGATTGGTGCCGCAACCGCCCAATATCAAAGCCAGACCCAACAGCCCGGCCAGGCTGGTGCCGCTTCGTATCGTCCGTTCCCCACGCATTTTTTGGCTCACTTTTCTGAATTTGGCCTCGGGTTATAGCAAGCCAAGCGTGGCAACCCCAAGGCGGCACCGCGCGCCTAATCCGGATCGTCCGCCAGCCGGGCGTAGAGCAGATGATCCTGCCAGACGCCGTTAATGCACAAATAGCTGCGGGCGTAGCCCTCGCGCGTGAAGCCGGTGTTCTCCAGCAGGCTGATCGAGGCCGCATTGCCCGGGATGCACGCCGCCTCCACCCGATGCAGACGCAGCGTCTTGAAGCAGAACGGAAGCAACGTGCGCACCGCCGCGGTCATGTAGCCCTTGCGGGCAAACGGCGCGCCAATCCAGTAACCGATGGAGCCTGCCTGGGCGACGCCGCGCCGGATATTGGCGAGCGTGATGCCGCCGACCAGAGCGTTGTCCTCGCTACGGAAGACCATGAAGGCATAAGCGAGATCGCTGCGCTGATCGTCGGCGTAGCGCTTGAGGCGGCGGCGGAATGCGCCGCGCGTCAGATCGTCCGATGGCCAAACCGGCTCCCAGGGCGTGAGGAAATCGCGGCTGGCTTCGCGCAACGCGGCCCATTCGGGATGATCGCCGGTCTGCGGCACGCGCAGCGAGACGCCGGCGCCTTCAATGGCCGGCATGTTTTCACTGAAACTCACGGTGCGGAAGAACGCCATACGATGTCAGGCCGCGTTGCGAACCAGACTTTCAGCGATTGCCGCGGTGCTTTCAAGCCCATTGCCGGGACCGAGCGCGGCGATCGCCGGTTTGCTGCGCTTGATCAGGGCGCGGCCGGCGGCGCGCGCGCTTTCGACCGTCACGTCGTCGACCTTGGCGACGATCTCGTCGAGAGGCACCGGCCGGCCATAGGCCAGCATCTGCCGCGCCATCTGGCCGAGGCGGGCTTCCGAGCTTTCCAGCGCCATCAGCAGGCCGGCTTTCATCTGCGCCTTGGCCTTGGCGATCTCGGCATCGTTGAGCGTTTCTGTGGCGTTGGCGATCTGGTCGATCATCACGCGCATCAATTCCGGCGCGTCGGTTTCGTCGGTGCCGGCATAAAGCCCGAACATGCCGATATCGGAGTACGGCATATGGAAGGCGTGGATCGAATAACAGAGCCCGCGCTTCTCGCGCACTTCCTGGAACAAACGCGATGACATGCCGCCGCCGAGCACGCTGGTAAACACCTGCAGGCTGTAGAGCTGCGGGTCGCGCACCGGCAGACCTTCCAGCGCCAGCGCGATGTGGACTTGCTCGAGATCGCGGGTCTCGACGCGGGTACCGCCGCCGAAATGCGCCTGCTCCGGGACCGGCGCCGCGGGACCGACGAAGCTGGCAAACTTTTTCTCCGCCGCCTCGACAATCGCCTTGTGCTCGACGGCGCCGGCAGCAGCCACCAGCATGTCCGGCCCGCGATAGTTGCGCGACAGATAAGCGCGGATGCGATCGGGCGTGAACGAGCGCACGGTCTCCGGCGTGCCGAGGATCGAACGGCCGACCGGCTGCTTCGGAAACGCGGTTTCCTGCAAGCGGTCGAACACCAGATCGTCGGGCGCGTCTTCGGTGGCGCCGATTTCCTGCACGATCACGTTCTGCTCGCGGCGCAGTTCCTCTGGATCGAAGGTCGGCTCCGAAAGGATGTCGGACAGCACGTCGAGCGCCAACGGCACGTCGGCCTTGAGCACGCGGGCGTAATAGGCGGTGCTCTCGATGCTGGTCGCCGCATTGAGATCGCCGCCCACCGCCTCGATCTCCTCGGCGATCTGGCGCGCGGTGCGCCGCTTGGTCCCCTTGAAGGCCATGTGTTCGAGCAAATGCGAAATACCGTGTTCGTCGGGCGCCTCATCACGGCTGCCGGAGCCGATCCAGACGCCGAGCGTGGCCGACTCCAGATGCGGCATGCGGTCGGTGACCACCGAAAGCCCCGAGGAAAGACGCGTTACTTCGACAGTCATGCCGCTGCTCCTTCACGCGCCGCACGCGACGCCGACAATACGAATTTTTCGATCTGCCCCTGATCGGCCGGCAGCACGCTGACGCGCTCCGCCCGCTTCGGCAGGTCGGCAAGCCAATCTGGTAATGCCGGCGTCACACCACAAGCGGCGGCGACGGCATCGGGGAACTTGGCCGGATGCGCGGTCGACAGCACCACCATCGGCACCTTGGGGTCGCGCGCTTCCTTCTCGGCCACCGCCAGCGCCACGGCCGTGTGCGGATCGACGCAATAATCCGCTTCCTTCATCCAGGCGCGGATAGTAGCGGCGCTTTCCTGTTCGTCGGCCTTGTCGGCGGTGAACAGCGCGCGCATCTGCTTGAGCGCGTCGCCGGGAACCGTGAACCGCCGCGACTGTGCCAGCGAGCCCATCAGCGCGCGCACCTTTTTGGCGTCGCGGCCGCAGGTCTCGAACAGCAGCCGCTCGAAATTGGACGAGATCTGAATATCCATCGACGGCGACGTCGTCGCCATCACATTGCGGATTTCGTAGTCGCCGGTGGCGAGCGTGCGCACCAGGATGTCGTTGACGTTGGTCGCAACGACCAGGCGGTCGATGAGCAGGCCCATTTTCGACGCGACATAGCCGGCATAGACGTCGCCGAAATTTCCGGTCGGCACCGTGAAGGCGACCTTGCGGTGTGGGCTGCCTAACGCAACCGCGGCGGTGAAGTAATAGACCACCTGCGCCAGTACGCGCGCCCAATTGATGGAGTTCACACCCGAAAGTCGCACGCGGTCGCGGAAGGCATGATGATTGAACATCGCCTTCACCAGCGCCTGACAGTCGTCGAAGGTGCCTTCGATTGCCAGCGCATGGACATTGTTGTCCGGTGCGCTGGTCATCATGCGCCGTTGCACCTCGGAGATGCGGCCATGCGGATACAGCACCACGACGTCGACTTGCGCGCGGCCGCGGAACGCTTCGACCGCGGCGCCGCCGGTGTCGCCGGAGGTCGCGACCACGATGGTGGTGCGCTCGCCGCGCTGCTGGAGGACGTGGTCCATCAGCCGCGCAACGAGTTGCATCGCCAAGTCCTTGAAGGCGAGCGTCGGACCGTGGAACAGCTCCAGCACGAACAGGCTGTCGCCGAGTTGCACCAGCGGCGCGGTCGCCGGATGACGGAAGGTGCCGTAGGCTTCGTGCGCCATGCGGGCGAGATCGGCTTGCCCGATGCTGTCGCCGACGAAGGGCCGCATCACCTCGACCGCGACTTCGGCGTAAGGCTTGCCGGCAAGCGCAGCAATCGCCGCCGCGTCCAGCGTCGGCCAACTGACAGGCACGTAGAGACCGCCGTCGCGGGCAAGCCCCGCCAGCATGACGTCGACGAAATTAAGCTCGGGGGCCTCGCCCCGTGTTGAGACATAACGCATTGAAATTACTAGCTTTATGGTCAGGCAACGACGTATTCACGGCACAGTAGCCGCGAGCGGGGGCTTTCACAAGAAAACCCGCCCGCAGCTCTGTGTCTGCCGAAACCTGGCCGGAAGGCCGTCAGTTAGATCTTGGCCTCGTCGAAGGCGCGCACCCACATGGCGCAGACGCCGGAGCGGACGATATCGTCGCGCGAGAATTCGACCACTGGGACGTTGAGCATCTGCGATTTGATCAGATGGATGACCGTGCGCAGCCCGCTGGCGGAATCGAGATCGCATTGGCTGACGTCGCCGTTGATCACCACGGTGCAGTCTTCGCCGATGCGGGTCAGGAAGGTCTTGATCTCGGCCGGCGTCGAATTCTGCGCCTCGTCGAACAGCACGAAGGCATTTTTCCAGGAGCGGCCACGCATGACTTCGAACGGCACCATTTCGATGGCGCCGTTCTTGAGCGCGATCTCGTAGGCCGCCTTGCCGATGCGCTCCTTAATCGCGTCGACGACCGGCACGGCCCAGGGGCCGAATTTGTCCTCGAGCGTACCGGGGAAATATCCGAGCGAACGGCCGCACGGCACGTTCGGTCGCGTCAGGATGATCTTGTCGATGGCGCCGGTGCGGAAAAGGTCAGCGGCGTGGGTCGCGGCAATCCAGGTTTTGCCGGTGCCCGCGGGGCCAAGCACGACTACCTGCGGGCAGGTGCGGAGCGCGTCGAGATATTCAGCCTGGGTCGGATTCAGCGCCTTGATCGGGGGCAGGATGCGTTCAGCCTCAAACTTCGAACCTTGAAACTCTATGATCTCGGCAGTCTCGCGACCGTTCCGGCGGCGATTCTTTTTGCCGAAATGCTTGTTACTGAAGTGCTTGTGGCTGAAGTGTTTACCCAAGGCTGACTCCTTTTGCTGAATTCAAGAGGAATAGTCATGCGCAAGCGCCCCGCGCGGATGCACGGAGTTATCGGAGGTTTTAGATTTTCGGAGATTGCCGGCAAGCAACGGAGCGAAGTCGATGAACGATGGCACCCGGATTTGGGATACCTCGAACCTCTCATCGAAGCGCAATCTTACGAGCCGTCATGCCAGAGCAGTATAATCGATTCGCATGACAATTTCATGGATCGTTTTTGGGCAATAAGCCGAAAGATGCGGCGGCGTTTTGCGATTTAAAGCTCGCTTAATAAATATGGCGGCCGGCGCGAAAACGCCGGCCGCGCAAGCGTTTTTACCGGCTCAGGCGATCAGCGCGCCGCCGTCGACATAGACGATGGCGCCGGTGGCAAAGCCGTTGGCCATGAAGGCCAGGATCTGGACGGCGATGTCTTCGCCCAGCCCGACGCGGCCGACCGGCAGGCCGCTGGCGATCTTGGCCAGCATCTCCTTGCGCGCCGCTTCCGGCATGCCAGCGCGGATCGGCGTATCGATGATGCCCGGCGACACGCAATTGACGCGCACCGG
>JANMSH010000350.1:0-4942 GCA_031389105.1 Hyphomicrobiales bacterium | reverse complement strand
CCGGTGCTGATCGACCAGGAAGGCGGCCGGGTACAGCGCCTCGGCCCGCCGCACTGGCCGGTCTATCCGCCGGGTGCACGCTACGCCGAGCTATACGAGCAGAACCCGTCATCCGGACTCGCTGTCGCAAAACTTGCCGGTCATTTGATCGCCGCGGACCTGACTTCGGTGGGAATAGACGTTGATTGCCTGCCTATTGCGGACGTCCCAGTGGCCGGGAGCGACGCCGTGATCGGCGACCGCGCCTACGGCACCACGCCGGCTCAGGTCGCGGCCATTGCCGCCGCGGTCGCCGAAGGGCTGCTGGCCGGTGGCGTGTTGCCGGTGCTCAAACACCTGCCGGGCCATGGCCGCGCCACCGCCGACAGCCACCACAAACTGCCCGTTGTCGACACCGACCGCGCCACGCTCGAAGCGACCGATTTTGCCGCCTTCAAGCCGCTGGCCGGCCTGCCAATGGGCATGACCGCACATGTTGTGTTTAGCGCCATCGACGCGGGTGCGCCCGCCACCACTTCGGTCACAATGGTGGCCCAAGTGATTCGTGGGTTTATCGGTTTCCAAGGTTTGCTGATGAGCGATGACGTTTCGATGAACGCTTTATCGGGGACAATTGCCGAGCGCAGCCGCGCGGCGCTCGCCGCCGGCTGCGATGTCGTGCTTCATTGCAACGGCAAGCTCGACGAGATGACCGCGGTCGCGGGCGCATCGCCCGAACTGTCCGGCGACGCCTTGCGCCGCGCCGACGCCGCGCTCGCGGCGCGATCGGCGCCGCAAGACTTCGACATCGACGCCGCGCGCAAGATTTTCAGCCAGATGATCGAACGGACGACTTCATGAACGCCGAGGAATTCGACACAACACTGGCCGGCAGCCTCGGCGCCGATCGCAGCGATACCGAGCCGGCGATGATCGTCGATGTCGAGGGCTTCGAAGGCCCGCTCGATCTGCTGCTTGCTTTGGCGCGCCAGCAGAAGGTCGATCTCGCCAAGATTTCCATTCTGGCGCTGGCCGATCAGTACCTCATCTTCGTCGAGGAAGCGCGCAAGATGCGGCTCGAACTCGCCGCCGATTATCTCGTCATGGCGGCGTGGCTCGCTTACCTGAAATCGCGGCTGCTGCTGCCGGAAGCATCGCCGGGCGAGGGGCCGAGCGCCGAGGATATGGCGCTGGCGCTGGCGTATCGGCTGCGCCGTCTCGAAGCCTTCCGCGAAGTCGCAACGCGTCTGATGGGCCGCCCGCAGCTCAACCGCGATATCTTCGCGCGCGGCGCGCCGGAGCCGATTGCCGAGATCAAGCAGTCGGAATTCACAGCGACGCTGTACGATCTGCTGTCGGCCTATTCCAGCCAGCGCCAGCGCAGCGTTTTGTCGCGCGTGAGCTTCAAGAAACGCACGGTGTGGTCGCTCGCCGAAGCGCGCGTCTGCCTTGATCGCATGATCGGCCAGTCGTCCGATTGGTCGCGCATCGATCAGTTCCTGATCAGCTACGTGGTCGAGCCCGCATTGACTGCGACCGTTTTTGCCTCGTCGTTCGCGTCGGCCCTCGAAATGGTCAAAGAGGGTCTCGTCGAAGTTCACCAGAAAGAGTCGTTCTCGCCGCTCTACATGCGCAAGCGCGTTGGCGGAAACGACAGTGCTAGCCTGCATGACGCACAAGAAAACGCATAAGGAGCCCCAGTCCATGCCGAGCGCGGCCAAGAAGCTCGCGATTGTTCACAACGACGAGCCGGCGTCTTCGCCGGAGCAGGCGTCGCAAGAATCGTCTCAAGAATCGTCGGCGGTGTCTGTGACGGAATCGTTGCAGGAGCCGGCCGCGCGGCCGGAGGAATTGCGCCTGCTCGAGGCGCTGCTGTTTGCCGCCGGCGATCCGCTCGACGAGGCGACGCTCAAGCGTGCGCTGCCCGACGGCGTCGACGTCAAGGCGTCGATGGCGATCCTGCAGGCCGAATACGCCACGCGCGGCGTCAACTTGGTGCGCGTCGGCAAGAAGTGGACGTTCCGCACCGCCGGCGATCTGTCGTGGCTTTTGACCAAGCAGACGGTGGAGACGCGCAAGCTGTCGCGCGCCGCGATCGAGACGCTCGCCATCGTCGCCTATCATCAGCCGGTGACGCGCGCCGAGATCGAGGAAATCCGCGGCGTGCAGACTGCGACCGGCACGCTCGACGTGCTGCTCAAGACCGCGTGGATCCGCCCGCGCGGCCGCCGCAAGGCGCCGGGCCGGCCGATTACCTACGGCACCACCGAGAACTTCCTGTCGCATTTCGGGCTGGAGGAGGTCGGCGATCTGCCAGGCCTCGACGAGCTCAAGGGCGCGGGGCTGCTGGAAGGCAACATGCCGGCAGGCTTCGGCGTGCCGCTGCCGTCCGACGACTCCACGCTGCGCGATGATGAGGACCCGCTGGAACCCGGTGATCTCGACTTCGGCCTGGCTCCGCCGGAAACGCTGCCGGAAAGCCAAGGCGAGAAGTAGACTTCCGCTGCCCGCCGCGCACTCCGCTGAACTCCCTCTCCCCTTGGGGAGAGGGTTGGGGTGAGGGGGTCTAGATCTCTCGATATACGCAACCCCTCACCCGGATCGCTATAGCGCGTCGAAGACGCGCGTGAACGCGCTTATGGCGATCCGACCTCTCCCTTATGTGGGAGAGGTGGAAGTAGATCAGCATAGTTAACGCCGCCGCCGCCCTAACGCCGCGGAATTAAACGGAAATACGCAGACCCGACGCGACAACGCAGCCCCAGCGAAGGACGGTTAAGTCCTTGTTTTTGACAGCTTTGGGGCCTAGTTTCTGACCCAAATGGTGGATGGGACCGGCGCTAAATGCGCTTGTGCCCGTGGAGGGTTTGCCGATGGGTTCGTTTAGCATTTGGCACTGGTTGATCGTTCTTCTGGTGGTCATGGTTTTGTTCGGTGGGCGCGGCAAGATTTCGTCGCTGATGGGCGACTTCGCGCAGGGCATCAAGGCCTTCAAGAAGGGCATGACGGAAGACGAGAAGGCCGCCGAGGCTCCGCCCGCGCCGGTCAAGACCATAGAGCCGGCGCCCGTTGCCAATACTGCGACCAAGACCGAAACCGAGCGCCGCACCGAAGGCGTTCGTTCTTAACTTCAAGTCTGCTGCCGGGCGGGGGCGCCGCCGGGCGAGCATTTGTTCGCGCGTGATCTTGTCCGAAAACCACTCTTAGCTTTTCGGGATCGTGCGGTGGGAGTCGATTATTCCATGTTCGGTTTCGGTTGGGGCGAGATGGTCGTCATCGGCATCGTCGCGCTGATCGCGATCGGGCCGAAAGAACTGCCAACGGTATTGCGCACGATCGGCCTCTGGATGGGCAAGGTCCGGCGCATGGCCAATGAATTCCAGGGCCAGTTCAACGAAGCGATACGCGAGGCCGAACTCACCGACCTGAAGAAACAGGCCGAGGACTTCACCGCCGACATCACCAAATTCGATCCGATCGCGGATACGCAGAAGGATATGGAGAAGGCGTTCGCGTTCGACGATCCGCTCAAGGACAAGCCCGCGGACACATCGGCCGTTGCTTCCACCGATACGCTGGCCGTGACCGACGGCGAGAAGCTGCCGGCCGCTACCATTCCGACATCCGATTTGCCACCGTTCGACGTGCCGCTGCCGGAATTGCCGGCGCCCGTCAACGAAAAAGATTTCGCGCCCGTTGCGCCGCAGCCAATCGTTGCGGAGGCTGCGCCCAAGCCTGAGAACTTGCCTGACGCCAAACCGGCCGGGGGCAGCGCGTGAGCCACGAGGATATTGAATCCACCAAAGCGCCGTTGATGGAGCACCTGATCGAGCTGCGTTCGCGGCTGATCAAGGCGGTGCTGGCGTTCGGTTTGATGTTTGCGGTCTGCTTCTTTTTCGCCAAGGAAATCTACAACATCCTGGTGTGGCCCTTCGTCTGGATCGCCGGGGTGGAGAATTCGAAATTCATCTACACCGCGCTGCTGGAATACTTCCTCACGCAGTTGAAGCTGGCGATGTTCGGTGCTGCCTTCCTGTCGTTCCCGGTGGTGGCGACGCAGATTTACATGTTCGTGGCGCCAGGCCTTTATCGCAATGAGCGCAAGGCGTTCCTGCCATATCTCATCGCAACGCCGTTTTTCTTCGCGCTCGGCGGCGCCGTGGTCTATTTCCTGGTGCTGCCGATGCTGGTGCGGTTTTCTCTTGGTATGCAGCAATCCGGCACCGAGAACGAAGCCTCGATCGCGCTGCTGCCCAAGGTCGGCGAATATCTGTCGCTGATGATGACGCTGGTGCTCGCATTCGGCGTGGCGTTCCAGTTGCCGGTGATCCTGACGCTGCTCGGCCGCATCGGCGTGCTGACATCGCAGCAGCTCAAAGAGAAGCGCCGCTATTTCATCGTCGCCGCCTTCGTGGTGGCCGCGGTGCTGACGCCGCCCGACGTCATCAGCCAGATGTCGCTCGCGATCCCGCTGATGATTTTGTACGAAGGCTCGATCTGGTCGGTGCGCTTCGTCGAAGGCAGGGCGAAGGCCGACGCCGCCGCCAAGGAAGCGGCCGAAGCCGCCGAAGCCGCCAAGGAAGCGGCCGAAAAGGCGGCGGACGCGACCAAGCCGGCGGAGTAGCCCCGGTTGTCGTCCCCCTTAATTTCTTAAAGCGCTGGATTGCCCGCCTGCGCGGGCGATGACAAGTTTGCCTCTTGACAATATTCCCAAGGTATATAATCTTAGTCCGTCCTGCTCATCGAGGGGCGCTCTCATGAGGCGTCGTGATGGTGGAGCAGGATGTGGCGCCCGCGGGCGTGGTTTCGCAGCCACGCACCCGGGAGGCCTCGGGTCACCGTCCGCTCCCACTATGGGGAGCTGCCTTCAATGGCTGCACGGGTGGCGGCGAAGGAGGCGAAAGCCTCCGGATCGGGAGGGCGAAGAGTCCTCCGCTGCGCACACGGAAGTACGGTCCCGGGG
>JANMSH010000346.1:0-1835 GCA_031389105.1 Hyphomicrobiales bacterium | reverse complement strand
CGCAGCCGACGCTGGCGCTGTCGACCTGCCCCACATGCGTCGAAAGCGGCGTGGCACCTCGCCATGTCGATCTGCGGCCTTTCGTGCTGTCCGGCAGCGACCGCACCCGCATCGTCCCCGGCGGCCTCACCCGCGTCGCGCTCAAAGAAGGCTCGCTGGTGGTCAATTCCAGCCAGGGCGGCGGCACCAAAGACACGTGGGTTTTGGACGGATGAGGCACGCACTTTAATGCTCTCACGCACTGCCGATAATCTGTACTGGCTCTCGCGCTACATCGAGCGTGCGGAATATCTCGCCCGCATTCTGGACGCCACGCAGCGGCTGTCGTCGCTGCCGCTGGCTTATGTCGGCACTAGCAATGAATGGGAATCCGCGGTGCTGACCGCGGGTTGCGCCACCGCGTTCTTCAAAATTTACGACGAGGCCAACGAAGAAAACGTCACCGACTTCCTCGCCTTCTCCACCGCCAATTCCTCGTCGATCCGCAGTTGCTTCGAGATGGCGCGCAGCAATGCGCGCGCCGTGCGCACCGCGCTTACGATGGAGATGTGGGATTCGATCAACGGCACCTGGCTCGAACTGCAACGCTACGGCAACGGCCCGACGTCACGCGAGGAATTCTCCCGCTTCCTGCGCTGGGTGCAGGAAGCCTCGTTGCGGTTCGACGGCTCGGCCTACCGCACGATGCTGCGCAACGACGCCTACTGGTTCTCGCGGCTCGGCGTTTATATCGAACGCGCCGACAACACGGCGCGCATCCTCGACGTAAAATATCATCTGCTGCTGCCCGACAACGAACGCGTCGGTGGTCCGCTCGATTATTTCCAGTGGGCGGCGATCTTGCGTTCGGTGTCGGCACTCACCGCCTATCACTGGGTCTATCGCGACAGCCTCAAGCCCTGGCTGGTCGCCGACCTCCTGATCCTCAAGGAGGAGTTGCCGCGCTCGCTCGCCTCCTGCTACGAGGCGATCGTGCGCAATCTCGACCAGATTTCCGGCGCCTATGGCCGCCAAGGCCCCGCGCAGCGCCAGGCCCGTGCCATCCGCACCCGGTTGCAAAACGCCCGCATGGACGGCATTTTCCAGCGCGGCCTGCACGAATTCATCAGCGAATTCATTACCGAAACCAACACTCTCGGCGGCGCCGTGACCGAGCAGTTCCTGGTCTAGCCGGAACCCGGCACAAGGCGCTGGTCTGTGCTAGAACGCCGCCCGGACAACTGGATCAAGCGAACGCCGCATGCGAATCCGTATTTCTCACGCGACCACCTATCACTACGACACTCCGCCGACCGGCGTGACGCAGTTGCTGCGCCTCACGCCGCGCAATCACGATGGCCAATACGTGGTGAACTGGCGCATCGACCTGTCGGAAGACTGCCTGCTGCACCAATATGAAGATGCTTTCGGCAACGTCGCCCATACGTTTACCGCCGAAGGGCCGTTCGACGTATTGAAGGTCGCGGTCGAAGGCGAAGTCGACACGCATGACACCAATGGCCTGGTCACCGGCGCGGTCGAGCGCTTTCCGCCGAGCATGTTCTTGCGCGAAACCGATCTGACGCTGCCGGATTCCGCGATCACCGAGTTTGCCGAGACCGTGCGCGCCGAGGCCGGCACCGACACTTTGAATCTGCTGCAAGATTTGCTCGCGGCGGTGCATGACGATATGACGTTCGACACCGACCCCACCCTCAGCGCCACCTCGGCGGCGGAGTCCTTCAAGCTGCGGCGTGGCGTGTGCCAGGATCTCACCCACATCTATATCGCGGCGGCGCGCGGGCTCGGCATTCCGGCGCGCTATGTCGGCGGGCATTTCTACCGCGACGACGGGG
>JANMSH010000302.1:0-14707 GCA_031389105.1 Hyphomicrobiales bacterium | reverse complement strand
GCTCGGCAAGAAGCCGCTGACGCTGGAAACCTACGCCGCCGCCAAGCACGTCTATATTCCCGTCGACGGCATCATGCCGACGCACACCGGCCGCATCGACCGGGTGCTGGAGTTGAAAGGCTTGGTGCGCCGCCACGTGCTGACGGTGAGCCAGTTCGCGCTGGCGCCGCCGATCATCTACGACACCGACTATGTCATGTGCATTCCGCGCCGAGTCGGCGAGATGTGCAGTGCGCTCCACAAGCTCAAGGTCGTCGCCTGCCCGGTCGAACTGCCGTTGCAGCCGACCCGCATCGTCTGGCACCCGCAGCTCGGCAACGACGCCGCCAACCGATGGATGATCCAGATCCTGCACGAAATCGCCAACCAGCCGGCCAAAGAAGGTAAGAGGCCGCGCGTGGGTAAAAAGAACTGAATAGCGCCGAGCCTTTCCCACATGGCGGCCTTTCATAGTTCAGCTAAGAATACTTCATTTCCTGCACAGCCTCGTTCCCGGGTAAGATCGGCCGCCTAGCCGGCGAACCCGGCCTGGCCAATGTCGCTCGCAAAAATGCGGCTCGCTGCAAGGACAAAAAGGGGGAACGTCAATGTCATCACCTGCGCCCGCTTTGAAGCCCGGCATAAGCGCCGAGGAATGGAAGGCCCGCGTCGATCTGGCGGCAGCGTTCCGCCTTGCCGCGATGAACGAGTGGGACGAACTGCTGTTCGCTCATTTGTCTGCGCGCGTGCCCGGCAACCCAAACCAGTATCTGCTGCACCCGGCGGCCATTTTGTTCGAAGAGGTGACCGCCTCGAACCTTCATAAGCTCGACGACAAATGCAATCACGTCGTGCCGAGCGATGAAATGCCGCACAAATTCGCGTTTCCGTTTCACAAAGGCATCTACGACGCCTACCCGCAGGCGCAGTGCGTGATGCATCTGCACACCAAATACGCCACCGCGGTAGCGATGCAGGAACAGGGTCTGATCCCGGGCAATCAATACGCCATGTGGCTCGGGCCGATCGGCTATCACGATTACGAAGGCCTGATTTCGACAGACGAGGAAGGCCAGCGGCTCGCCAAGAACTTCGGCAACAGCCAGGTCGTTCTGCAACGCGGCCACGGTTTCGTGCTGTGGGGCCACTCGATCCACGAAGCCTACATGCTGGCTTTCCTGATGATCCGCGCCTGCGAGACGCAGGTCCGCTCGATGGCCGGCGACATTAAAGCCTACGTTCCGCCGCAGCCGGTTCTCGACGCCACCATCGGCCAGGCCAAAATCATCACCGACGGCAACACGCCGTTCAACCAGATGAGCTGGCGGGCGCTGCTGCGAAAGCTGGACCGCGACGCCCCCGCCTACAAGACGTGAACCCTTTTCGTCATTCCGGGTTCGCGCCATAGCGCGTCGAAGACACGCGTAACCGCGCTTATGGCGCCGTCCCGGAACGACGCAGAGAAAATTGAATTCGCACGGAGAATGAAATGACGGTCCTGCAACGTTCGGCAACGGAAAGCTCACTGCCGAACTATCACCGCTCGATCGATTGGGACGCGCTCTACAAGCGCTACCCGGTGCCGGATGTGTTCGAGCGCACGCGCTGGCGCTGGTCGGCGGACCAGATCCGCGCCTTTCAGAACGAGCAGTTCCTCGATCTGATGACGACCGGCTGGCAGAACGAATTCTACCAGCGGCGCTGGAAAGCCGCCGGCCTTGAGGCCGGCGACATAAAAAGCATCGACGATATCGTCAAGCTGCCAATGTTCGATTCCAGCGACATCAAGAAAGACCAGGAAGAGAACCCGCCGTTCGGCCTTATCAACGGCGACGTCACCAGACTGATGCAGACGACGCCGATTAAGCTGCAGACCAGTGGCGGCACCACCGGCAAGCCGCGCCCCACCCTCTACGCCCCGCTTGAATGGGAGCTCAACGGCCTCACCCACGCCCGCAATCTCTACATCGTCGGCGTGCGCCCCGGCGACCGTGTGCAAATCCCGCACACCGCCTCGCTCGGCAATGCCGGCTGGTGTTGCTACAAGGCCTGCCACGACTATCTCGGCGCGCTGCCGATCACCAGCGGCACCGGCGCGGTCACCAGTTCGCGCCGCCAGATCGAGATCGCGCAGGATTGGGGCACCAACGTCTGGTACGTGCGACCGGAATACGCCACGCAATTGGCCAAGGTGGCGCGCGACGAATTGAACTTCGACGTGCGCGATCTCAAGACCAAGTTTCTCGGCTGCGGGCTTGGCCCCGACGTCGACAACGCGTTCCGAAACCAGCTCGAAAGCCTGTGGGGCTGCGACGTTTACGACATGTACGGCACCCACGAGATGGGAATGGGCGCGTTCGAGTGTAAGCATAAAGCCGGGCTCCATTTTCACGAAGACAGCACATACTTCGAAGTGGTCGGCGTCGAGGACGAAAAGGCCGTGCCAATCGGCGAAATCGGCAACATGGTGTGCACCATTTTACACCGCCGCCAGCAGCCGATGATCCGCTTCAATCTGCGCGACCTCACCCGCATCGTCTCGACCGAGCGCTGCGAATGCGGCAGCTGCTTCCGCCGCATGCAGAAGATGCTCGGTCGCAGCGACACCATGGTTCGCATCCGCGGCGTGAGCATCTGGCCGCAGGCCTGCCTGCCCGCGATCAAGAGCGACGACCGCACCACCGGCGAATGGGTCTGCGTCGCCGAGCGCCATGTGCGCGACGGCGTGGTGCGCGATGAAATGACCGTCCGCGTCGAAGTGCGAGACGACGCCGGCGGCTGGGACGGCTTGAAGGAACACATCGAGAAGCGGCTGCATTCCGATCTCGGTCTCAAGCTCGCCGTCGAACTCGTCCAGGAAGACGCCCTGATGGAATGGTCGAACCGCGGCCGTGAAGGCAAGCCGAAGCGGATTCTCGATTATCGCTACGAAAAGAAGTGAGCACCATGCGCTATTTCGATTGCCATTCGCATTTCTCAACGAAGGCCGGCCTGCACCACGCCTCGCAGGAGGACTACGAACAGGCGCAGCGCGTATTCAAGCGCAAACGCACCTTCGAGACCGAACAGGAAATGGCCGAGGGTTTTCGCAAGCGCAATGTCCGCACCATTCTCGACATCTACCGCACCTGGCGCTTCACCGACGAGGACCAGATCAGGCAGTCGCATGACTACGTCATCGACTTCGCGCGCAAGAACCCCGATATCGTGTATGGCAACTGGGTCGCCATCAATCCATCGATGAAGAATTTCTGGCTCAAGGAATTCCGGCGGCTGAAGGATTCCAACACCGGCTTCTATGGCTTCTGCCAGAGCCAGAACAATCTCGGCTATCCGCCGAGCGACCCGATCTGGGACCCGTTCTACAAGTTGTCGATCGAGGCCGGCGCGCCGGTGCTGCTGATGACCGGCCTCACCGGCATCGGTCAGGGATTGCCCGGCGGCAAAGGCATCATTCTCGATGACGGCCATCCGCGACATGTCGACACCGTCGCCGCGCGCTATCCGGAACTCAAGATCCTCGCCGGCCGGCCAGCCTGGCCCTGGCAGGACGACATGATCGCGATCCTGCTGCACAAGGCGAACGTGCAATACGAAGTTCACGGCTGGTCGCCGAAATATTTCACGCCGGCCTTGAAGAAGGACATCGGCAGCCGCCTGCAGGACCGCGTCATGTTCGGCTGGGACTGGCCGACGCTGACGCTGGAACGTCTGACGGACGACTGGCGTTCGCTCGGCTATAGTGAGGAAGTCTACGAGAAGATATTCCATCGCAATGCCGAGGCGTTCTTCCCCGGCGCCGCGCCCAAATAATCGAGGCAAGCATGTCGACAGCCGCGGAGATTGCCGGACGCCTGAATAAGGCGGCGGATCTCAAGAGCATGAAAGCGGACGATTTCGTCCTCCTGCTGCGCGATACTTTCCGCCATGTCGGCCTTTCCGACACGGATGCGGCCATCGCCGCCGACGTCGCGAGCCACGGCTCGTTGCACGGCTCGGACGCGCATGGCGCAGTGCAGATGCCGCTTTACGTCGCCGGCTTAATCGACGGCACAATCAAAAGTACGCCCAATGTCGAGACCGCCAGCAAGCTGCCATGTTGCCAGCTTATGGATGCCGACCATTCGCTAGGTCTCGTGATCGGACAGAAGGCGATGGATGCAGCCATCGCCATGGCCAAGACCTACGGCATGGGTGCTGTCGCCGTGCGCCGCTCTAGCCACAACGGCACGGCCGGCTACTATTCGGAGCGCGCCACCGAGCAGGGGCTGATCGGCTTTGCCTTCACCAATGCGATGCCGGCAATCGCGCCGACCGGGTCAGCAGTGCCGTTGTTCGGCACCAATCCGATCGGCGCGGGGTTTCCGCTGCCCGGTGCTGATCCGATCGTGATCGACATGGCGACGTCGGCCGTGGCGCGGTCACGCATCCGCTACGCGCTGGCCACCGGGCAGAAGGCGATACCCGAAGGCTGGGCGCTCGATCCGACCGGACAGCCGACGACCGATCCGGCCGTCGCCGTCAAAGGCTCGCTTGTGCCGATTGGTGGGCCGAAAGGCTATGCGCTGTCGCTGATGGTGGAACTGCTGTGCAGTACCTTGTCGGACGGCGAACCGGGCTTCCAGGTCACCTACGAGAACATGGTCAAGCGGCCGAGCAACATCTGCCAGTTCTACATGGCCATCAATCCGGCCGGCTTCGTCGACACCGACCGCTATGATGCGCGCGCGGCCCACATCGCCGATGTGATTGTCCAGGCAAAGCCCATGGCGGACGCACAGTCGCCGCGCCTGCCCGGAGCTCGCGGCCATGCAATCAATCGTGAGGCAAAAGCCTCGGGGCTGGCGGTGACGACCAACCTTGCCGCTGCGCTCAAAAGCGTCGCCAAGTTGATCGAGAACCATCAGGGGACGGCATGAAAGCCTGGGAAGTCCACGAAACCACCGGTCTGGACGGCATCGTGATGAACACCGCCCGCGCCGACCCTACGCCCGGCCATGGCCAGATCGTCGTGCGTATCCGCGCCGCCGCGCTGAATTACCGCGATCAGGGCGTGATTACAGGGGCTTACGGCTACACCAAATTCCCGGTCATCCCGCTGTCCGACGGCGCCGGCGAAGTCGTCGCGCTCGGTCCCGGCGTCACCCAGTTCATGACCGGTGATCATGTTGCCGGCACCTTCTTCCAAGGCTGGACCGGCGGCCGTATCCCAGCCAACGCATCGAAAAATTCGCTCGGTGGCATGATCGACGGCGTACTGGCGGAATACGCCGTGTTCAATGAAATCGGCGCGGTGAAAATCCCCGATCATCTCAGCTTCGAGGAAGCCTCCACTTTGCCCTGTGCGGCGCTCACCGCTTGGAATGCCATCGTCACCACCGGCCAGATCAAGGCCGGAGAGACAATTGTCATCCTTGGCACTGGCGGCGTCGCCTGCTTCGCCCTCCAGTTCGCGAAGATGCACGGCGCCTACGTCTTCCACACCTCAAGCAGCGACGAAAAACTGGCGCGCGCAAAGGCCATGGGTGCCAACGCCACGATCAATTACCGGACGACACCGGACTGGGATCAGGAAATCCTCAAGCAGACAAATGGCGCAGGAGTCGATCATATCCTCGAGGTCGGTGGCGCCGGAACGCTGGAAAAATCCATGAACGCGTTGCGTCAGGGCGGCTCGACCTATGTGATCGGCGCGCTGGCCGGCCCCGGCTCGATCAATCCGCGCATGATCAACCGCAAGTCGATCCGCCTACAGGGCATTCATGTCGGCTCGCGCGACATGTTCGCCGACATGAACCGCGCCATCGCGCTGCATAAGCTCAAACCGGCTATCGACCAAGTGTTCGGCTTCGACGATGCCAAGTCGGCCTATGCGCACCAGCAGAGCGGCAAGCATTTCGGCAAGGTCGTGATCGCGGTCTAATCGCCCCGCGCCTGCTAGGTGAGCAATCGCATTATCCAGAGCGAGATTTCCGGGACATAGGTCACCAGCAGAAGCACGATAACCGCCAGCGCCACGAACGGCACCAGGCCGACATAGAGCGTCGCCGACGGCGTCTTGAACAGCGCCTGGCAGACGAAGATGTTGAGGCCGAACGGCGGGTGGAAGGTACCGATAGTCAGGTTCATGACCACGATGATGCCAAAATGGATCGGGTCCACGCCTAGCGTTGCCGCGACCGGCGCCAGCAATGGCGTCAGCATGATGAGTGCCGAGGCCGGATCGAGGAAGCAACCGACGAAGAGCAGGAATGCGTTGATGACCAGCAAGATTACCCAGCGCTCGGAGTGCAGACTGGTGATGAGCGCCACGGTATCCTGCGCGATGCCGCTGATGGTCAGCAGCCAGGCATAGAGGCCGGCGACCGCGACGATGATGAAGATCAGAGCTGTCAGGTACATCGCCCGCGCGCCGGTTTCGAATATCTCCCACAGCGTGGTTTCGCGGTAGACAAAATAGCTCACGAAGATGGCGTAGACACAGGCGACGCCCGCTGCCTCGGTCGGCGAGAACACGCCGGAATAGATGCCGCCGAAGATGATGCCGATGGCGCCGAGCGCCCAGACGCCGTCGCGCGTCGCCAGCAGGAATTCACTGAACGAGAATCGCCCGGTCTCGGTAATGCCGACGCGGATCGAGTGCCAGTAGATGTAGATGGCAAACGATCCGGCCAGCAACAGGCCGGGTCCGATGCCGGCGGCGAACAACTGGACGACCGAGGTATCCGACGCAATGCCGTAGATGATCAAGGCGATCGATGGTGGGATCAAGTTGTCGAGCGCGCCTTCGGCGGTGATCAGAGCCGAGGCAAATTTTTCGCTATAGCCGGCCTGGCGCATGCGCGGATAGGTCAGCGTGCCGATCGCCGCGGTGGCGGCCGTGGTCACGCCCGAGATGGCGCCGAACAAAGCCGCGAAGCCGAGCGAGGTCAGCGGGATATGGCCGCGAAATCCGCCGACCAGCGAGGCGACCCAGCGCAGCAGCCGGACCGAGATGCCGCCGCGCGACATCAGATCGCCGGCAAAGATGAAAAACGGCACCGCCAGCAGCGGGAATTTGTTCAGGCTGTTGAAGGTGATCTGATGCACCACGCTGAGCGGCACATTGAAGAAGAAAAACAGCACCACAATCGACGTCGCGAGCAGCAGCAGGAATATCGGGAATCCCAGCAGCAGCAGCCCGAAGGGCATAATTGCCATTACCCAGTACATGGCGCCTATCCCCTCAATTGAACTTTCCGGCGACATACGACCGGAAACGCACGATCGCCGCCAAGGCCATGAAGCTGAATCCAAACAGAAGGGCTATATGCGGAATCCAAAGCGGGATTTCGGTCGCTGCGGTGACGCCGCCGGTGCGGATGTGAAGCGAGATAACCTTCCATGACTGCGCCGCCTCAAAGGCCGCGCAGCTAACCAAGGTCAATGCAATGGCGATGTTGATAATCCACTTCCAGAACGCGCTAAACCCCGCATACAGCAGGTCCATGCTCAGGTGCGCGCCGCGATAGGTGATCGATCCCGCGAGCAGGAATACCGTCCAGATCACGATGAACACGAGGACTTCTTCCGCCCAGAACAGCGGGACCGAAAACACATAGCGGCCGATCACGTTGACGATGTTGATGACCATCGCTGCGACGAACAACACGCCGGACAAGACATGCGGAATCGTAATGAAAATCAGATCTTCAATCCGCCTCTGTTGGGAAGGCGGCGCATCATCCGACATGGTCGTGACCCTCAAGTTCAGCAAACACGAATAGAATACGCGCGGCGCCGGATTGCGCCGCCATCAGACGCAAAAAAAACAGATTGGACCGGCGCGCGCTGCCGTTTGCAAAGCGCGCCGGTCCGATACTCCACGTCGAACTTAGTACTTCGCCGCAGTGGCCTGGACCTTGTCGTAGAAGGCCTTCAGCACCGGATTATCCTTAGTGATGTCGGCACCTATCGGTTTTAGGCGGTTGGCGAGTTCGGCCTTGTCGGCCGCCGACAGCCGGACGAGTTCGCCGCCGCGTTCCTTCCATTTATTCCGCAACTCGATGCCCTCGTCGACGCCGGTCTGCGCGGCCCACGGCTGCAATTTGCGCGCTTCGTCGACGATAGTCTTGGCCAAGTCGGGCGGCAGCTTGTCGAGCCAGGCCTTGCTCAGGCAGATGAAGGTCACCAGCAAGGTGTCGTCGGTCTCGAGTAGCGTCTTGCCGACATTCTGCAGGTTGAAGTTGGTGTAGATCGAGATGCCGCTCATGGTGCCGTCGATCACACCGTTCTGCAGCGAGGTGATCATCTCCTGCAAGCCCATCGGCACCGCGGTGGCTCCGAGCGCCCCCATGCGGGCGCGTTCGGCCGGCGTCGCATTGACGCGCAGCTTCAGGCCTTTGAAGTCGGCGAGCGTACGCAGCGGCTTCTTGGCGCCGAAATAAATCGACTCGGCCGCCACGCGGACCGCGACGCCGACAAGGCCCTTCGACTCCGCCATGTTCAGGATGTAGGTGTTGAGCTCCGGATCGGCGAGCGTCTTGTTGGCGTGCGCGGTGTCGCGGAACAGGAACGGCACGCTGAACAAACCGAAGCGCGGATCGGCCCCGACATAGAAGTCTGCCGGGATCGCGTAGCCCTCGATGGTGCCGAGCTGGACGCCTTCAAGCATGGCCGGCGGAGCGCCAAGCTGGCCGCCGGGGAAGGTCTTGACCTCAACCCGGCCGTTGGTCGCTTTTTGCAGAACCTCATTCAGCTTCTCGCCGAATTTGTGCTGCATGTCGCCGCGGGTGACTAGGCCCCACTTGATCGTGTATTCGGCGGCGCTCGCCGGCATGGACACGATAGCGCCAGCCGCGAGTAAGCCGATAGCCGCGAGACGAACTTGGAATTTCATGACGCCCTCCCCAGGACCGCGGCTGTTTTTTCTTGTCGCTGCCGCGTGCATTTGATGTTTAGCGTTGACCGCCTCACAGTATCTCAGCACAGATTACTGTCAATTATCGTATAATAAAGACGCGCGATGCTGCTCATGCAGCGCGACCATGTGACGAATGAAATAGGAGCATGTCGTATGAAGATCGGGCTTGTCGGACTTGGCCGTATGGGCGCGGCAATGTCCCAGCGCTTGCGAGACAACGGCTTCGATGTGGTCGGCTGGGACCGCAATGCGGCAGCGGCAAAAGCACTTGCCGATGGCGGTTTACGCATTGCCGCAGATCCCCGCATGGTTGCGGCGGATTCCGACATCGTCATCTCGATCATCACCGAAGATCATGGCGTGCGGCGTATTTTCACCGGGCCGCAAGGTTTCCTCAGCGGCGATGTCAAAGGAAAACTGTTCATCGAGATGAGCACGCTGCAGCCGACGACCGGACGCGAACTCCTCCCGCTGGTCGAAGCCAAAGGCGCACGGCTGATCGAAGCGCCTGTGCTCGGCACTATTCCGCAGGTACGCGATGGGAAATTATTTGCGCTGGTCGGCGGCCGCGCCGAAGACCTCGAACACGCCCGCCCCGTGCTCGAGAAGATGACGCGCCGCATCGACCACATGGGACCGAACGGCGCGGGCTACGCCATGAAGCTCGCGGTCAATCTCGGGCTTGGCTCCTATATTCAGGCGCTGTCGGAATCGCTCGCGCTCGGCACGAGGCAAGGTCTCACCATCGATCAGATGATGGACGTGTTGCTTGAGGCGCCCTACGCGAGCAACTGGATGAGAAGCAAAGTCGGCGTCATTAAAGGTGAGAAGCCGGAGATGACGCTCGACATTCGCACCTTGCGCAAGGACATTATGTCTGCCGTCGCGACCGGCGCCCTGACGGGAGTTCCGATGCCCTTGTCTGCCGGCACGCTGGCGTCTCTGTCGTCCGCAGTCGCCAATGGCGCCGGAAGTGGCGATCTCGCCGAACTGCCGAAATTTCTCCGCGACTCGATGCTACAGAATTTCGAATAATTCAGGCGTTCAAGACTTTGCACGGCGCTCTTACGCGGTCGTGGAACGAGATGTCCGCGTGGTCGAAGGCGACGCTTAACCGCTTTAAAGCCGGTTAGCCGCGCGGCGCTGCTCATACGATTGAAGATGCGCATAGACCATGCGGTGCATGGTCGGGTCGATGCCGTGCGCCTCCGCGCGCTCCAGCATGAAGCCGATGATGTGAGCCGCCTCGATCGGTCCCTTGCGCTCAATATCGCGCAACATCGAGGCCGCATTGGGAGACGCTACATTCGAGACGTACTGACGAAACTCCTCCATAAACGGCTCTGGGGGCGTATAGCCTTCGGCCCGCGCGATTTCGGCGTTGCGCTCCAGAAACGCTTCCATCAACGTTATCCCGTCTCGCGTGCGCGCGATCTCGCCGATGTTGGCCCGCATCGCACTGGTCATGCCGGACGCCGTGGCGAGGTGAACGATTTTTTCCCACATCTTTTGCATGACGTCCGGGACCGCGTTGGCGGCGACCGATGTTTTGTCGAACGCGTCCTTGAGCGTCAGCACGCGGCGGCTCATCGTGCCATCCTGTTCGCCGAACGTGATGTAGCGCCAGTCGTTGAGGTGCCTGATGATGCCTTCCGGCGTCAAAGTGACGGCGATTTTAGCAGTGCCGCCAAGCACTCGGGCACGGTCGAATCTCGTGCTCAAAAGATCGACGTGGGCAACACCATTGAGCAGCGGCACGATCGCCGTGTCGCTGCTCACGGCGGGAGCGATGTCGTCCATCGCCGCGGATAAATCGTAGGCCTTGCAGGTCAGGAAAACGATGTCGAAGTCGCCGTTCAGGGTTCCCTGGGTGACGGCCTTCACTGGAATTGAGAAATTGCCAAACTGGCTTTCGACGCGAAGGCCGTGTTCGGCGAGATTTTTGCGGCGCTGCTCGCGAACCAGAAACGTAACATCGGCGCCTGCCTCGGCGAGCCGGCCAGCAAAATAGCCGCCGATTGCGCCAGCGCCCAAACAAAGAATGCGCATAACGTTCCCCGGCTAGTCCGTACGAAAGAATCGAAGGAACGTCTTAGCCGATCCCGGCTAGCGGGGAAATGACAGCGACTTCAAGATCGCGTCGCGTGCAGAACATCGGCGACGAGACTATTCAGGAATACCGCGTTCTGGGCGCCGCCAAAAACGTAATGGTCCGGGCGGACAACCACGGCCTCGATGCTGTTTTCGGCAAGCCAGTCGCGGAGCAGAGAGACGGTTTCCCGGAGATACAACACGCCGTCTCGTTCACCGTGATTGGCGTCCTCACTGACGACGACGTAATTTCCGCCGATAGCCTTCCAACGGGAACGCATTTCCGGTGAAAGCCCCTCAAGCGTGTCAGACGCCTTGGCGAAAATCGTGAAGGCGGGCGGCACCACATCATCCAGTCTGACAACTGCTCCGCTTGGACCTTGCACATGAGGCTGCGGAAACAAAGTGCCGGCTGCTTTCGCACCGGTCCCGATCATCCCGTCTTTGATATCCGGAATGAATTTCTGGCGGACGGTGACAGCCGTGCCTTCGGCCAGTTCGGCGCGCAACTTACGGTCGCGAGCCTTGGCCTTCTCCACGTCCAGTTCGCCGATGATTTTACCGAACTCTTTCGCCAGTGCGACGATGGCCCGCACGTGCGGCTTGCGTTCGATCTCGTAGCTGCCCAGGATCGACGGGCGAGCCTGGTCACGCAAAACCATGGCCAGCTTCCAAGCCAGATTGGAGGCATCGCGGATGCCGGCGCACAAGCCCTGCCCCAGGAACGGCGGCGTTTGATGAACCGCGTCGCCCATCAGGAAGACGCGGCCTGCGCTCCAGCTTTCCGCCAGCAACGCATGGAAACGATAGACCGCCGAGCGCCAGATTTCGATGCGCGATGTATCTGTGAAGTCCTTCAGGACGCGTACGACATTGTCGGCGGTGCCAAACTTATCCGGGTCTTCGCCCGGCAGCAGCTTGATCTCCCAACGCCGCAAGGCGCCCGGCCCCGGCAAAAAGGTGCCCGGGCGTGATGGCCAGCAATACTGGAAACATTTCGCCGGGTGGCCCACGGGATTCTTCTCAAAGGCATCGACGACCATCCACCACTCGTCGAACGCCAGGTCTTCGAGGCCAATGCCGAGTTTCTTGCGGACAAAGCTATTGGCGCCATCGCAAGCGACGGCATAACGCGCGTGGATCGAACCATTTTCCGTCGCGACAACGACCCTTTGATCGTCTTGTTCGATGTCGGTTACCTTGGTCGAGAGATAGACGTCACTGTTATCAAATTCCGCCAGTCTGGCGCGCAGCGCGCGCTCGAACACCGGCTGGACGAAGGTCGCGGTCGGCACCCAGCCCAGCGGGTATGGCGGCGGCATCGGATCGAAGATCTTGATGATCCCGCCATCGACACCGAGATAATGCGTACCGGGATGCACCGCTGTGTCTGTCTCGATCAATTCCGTCAAACCGCACGCTTGAAAGATGCGAAGCACCTCGTGATCCAGCGTGATCGCGCGCGGCTTGTCATAGACATCGGCCGCCTGTTCGACGACGGCGATACTCAGGCCATGGCACGCCAACAGATTGGCCAGCGTGGCGCCCACCGGCCCATAACCGACGATGGCAACGTCATACACTTTGTTCGGCGACGCCACGCTCAGGCCTGACGCGCTTTGAGGACTTTTCGCACCAACGCGGCGGTGTGCTCGAAATGCGCCGTGATGAAGGCGACCGCTTTATCGGCATCGCGCTCCACGACGGCTTCCATCAAGCCGCGGTGCTCTTTGTCACGATTCTCGCCTTTGATGCCCGCTTTGCGCCCAATGTGGCGATACCGCTCGGCGCTGTCGAACAGGTCCTCGCAATACGCCTCCATACGTCGCGATCCGCTCGCGGCGATCAGGCTGGAATGAAAGTTACGGTGCGCGATCTCCCAGGCCTGGCTGCGCTCGCTTTGCTGGCCCGGAAGATAACGTGGCGTGCGTGACAGGCGGTGAAATGCCAAAACGACGGATTCTTCCCATACCGCGTCGCCATGCTCGATCGAGTTGCGGATCGCGATGCCGTTCAGCGTGCACCGCGCATGTGTGATATCCAGCAGGTCTTCCTTGCTCATTTGCGCGACGGAAAAACCGCGATGGTCGTTCTGCACCACCAGGCTCTCACGCGAGAGCCGGCTGAGCGCCTCGCGCATCGGGCTCAAGCCGACGTCGAAGCGCTCGCATAGCGAACGGATGTGCAGCTTCTCGCCCGGCGGAATGGTTACCGAGATGATGTCCTGGCGCAGGCGGTCGTAGACGTGGGAGGCCAGCGTCCCTTTACGTTCGTCGGGTTGGGCAATGTCCAGTGCAGGCATGCTTTGCCCTCCCTAAGCCGAGGGACCGGAGAGATATTTCTCCAGCGTCATGGGATTGGATTTGACCGCAGGCTCCTGCACAGGCGTGTTCGCGAACGGCGTTGCCTCGTTGAACCATGTACTGCGCGCCGGCAGTCCCCACGGGAACGACACGTTGTGATCGGCCGGATCCCAGCTGATCGGCTCGTCTTCGATGTCCATGGTTTGATAGTGGGTGTTGAACAGTTCGCAGCGGTGGCCGTCGGGATCGCGGAAATAGACGAACATCGCATGGCCCGGCCCGTGGCGGCCGGGGCCGCGTTCGACCGAGCGGCCATACCCGAGTTCGCCGGCAACGTCGCAGGCATGCAGCAGGTTCTGAACCTCAGGCGCCAGAAACGCGAAGTGATGCAGTTGCGGGCCGGAACCGTTGAAGAAAACGATGTCGTGCGGATTGCCCTTGCGTTGCAGGAATACGCCGCGCAGATCATCGGTGCCGGCCGGCGCGATGTACTCGCTCAGCCGGAAACCAAGCGACATATAGAATTCGCAGGCTTTGCGGACAAACGGCGTCAGCACCTGATAGTGATCGAGGCGCAGCGCTTTGCCGCCTTTATGCGTCGTGAATTTGGTGATCATGCGTGGCACCACCGGCATCGTGGCGCAGAATTCCAGCAGCGTTCCGACCGGGTCGGTCACGTGCAGCGTCTTGCCTTGGTGCGGAACATCGGCCCATGCAGTCGCGCAACCCTTCGCTTCGAACACAGTCTTGGCTTTGTCCAACTCCGCTTCGGTAAAGATGCGCATGCCGAGTCGCATACACGCGGGTTCACTGCCTTTACGCAGAACCAGACTGTGGTGGCACGCTTCTTCAACGCCGCGGAGATAGAGGCTATCGCCCTCCTCGGCGGTCACAACCAGACCGATAACTTCGGTGTAGAACTTGCGGCTGGCGGCCAGATCTTTCACGGTCAGCACGATATGGCTGGTCCGCGTGATGCGGAATTCCGGATCGAGGTTGGCCTGGGGCAATTCCATCGTCGTCTCCAACTTAGCTAGCCGCGCAACAGCGTAGGAAGCCAAAGCGCTAGTGCCGGGAAAGCGGTTAGCAGTGCCAGCACCAACAGGTCCGCTATCACGAACGGCATGATGCTTCGATACAACTTCTTAAGCGGAATATCCGGCCGCATCGCGTTGATGATTAGAATGACGAGGCCAATCGGCGGGATCACCAGACCTAGTTCGACGATAATAACATTGATGATCGCCCACCACACCGGATCGTAGCCGAAGTGGACGATGATCGGCAGGACGAAGGGCAACGTCACGATCATCGCCGCCAATTCGTCGAAGACGGCGCCGAGCACGAGGTAAGCACCCAGCATCAGCACAATGATGCCCATCGGTGGCAAATTGACCGCAGTCAGGACGCTGATGAGCTGTTCCGGAATCTT
>JANMSH010000263.1:0-1745 GCA_031389105.1 Hyphomicrobiales bacterium | reverse complement strand
GAATCTCCGTGTCTAGGCCTGCGCCAACACCATGATCGCCCGGATCGTCAGCACGAACAGGCAGAGGCTGGAGGCAATAAACAGCATGAACCGAATCGGCAGCAGGTTGACGGTCGCCTGGGTGATGCTGTGCGCCACTCGGAAACCGACATAGAGCCAGGCGAAGATCAGGCTGATGCCGCCGCCCGCGCCGAGCAGCGCCAGGCTGATCGCGATCGCGTAGAAGATCGTCGGCTGTTCCATCAGATGATTGTAATTGTGCGCCGACCACTGGACCTTGTCGTCGAGCACGCCATCCAGGTCGTTGCCGCGAAGGCCGGGCTTGGAAAGGGCGGACTTGTCCGCCTTGGCAAGCGCCGGCATCCGTTTGGCGTACATCCACAGCAGCATGATAAGCGTCCAAGCGACCAGCGCCACGACGGGAACGAGAATGGCCCGCGAGCCGAGTAGTTCGGTCATGATATTTTTCCTCCCCTGTTTTGCGGGGAAGGATGCGCCCCTTCCTGGGGTCGGTCAACTCAATCGAACAGCGTACTGAAGGCGCGCTTGGCGCGCTGCTTCCAATGGCCGCGGTGATAGGCGTCCGAGGCGAGCAAAGGCAGCACGCTGGTCGCTTCCGCGAACACCATCTGCTCGAGCGCGGTCGATACCTTGCCCCAGCTGGCGGCCTCCTGCAGCGTCGAGGAGGAACAGGCGCCGTCGCGCACGTCGGCGACGCTGATCTGCACCGCATATTTGTGCACTTCGACGTCATGACCGAGGATCTCGGCGCAGACCACCGTGTCCTGCGCGAAATTCTTCGGCACGCCGCCGCCGATCATCAGCAGGCCGGTGGTGCCGGCCTTGATCTTGATGTCGGTCAGCTCGCGAAAGTCGGCGATCGAATCCAGCGTCATATAGGGGCGGCCCGCCTTCATCGCCTCGACCTGATGCTTGACCAGGCCGAAGCCAGCCGAGCTGTCGGTGAAGGCCGGGCAGAAGATCGGCACGTCATGCTCATAAGCGAGCTTGACCAGGCTGTTGTCCTTCTTGCCGTGATCGATCAGCCATTTGCCCATCGCCCGGATGAAGGCCCGCGACGAATAGGGCCGGGGCTCGAGCGCATCGGCGATGGCACCGATCGTATGATCGGTCTCCTGCAGCTCTTCTTCGTCGATATAGGTGTCGTAGATTCTATCGATGTAGAGCGAGCGCAGCGTATCGTCGTCAGGGATTTCAAGTGCTTGATAGTGCTTGTGGCCAAGCGCTTCAAAGAAATCCATGTCGACGATCGTCGCTCCGGTGGCGACGATCGCGTCGACCATATTGTGCTTCACCAGATCGGCGTAGAGATCCATGCAGCCGCCCGCCGAGGTCGATCCGGCGACCACCAGGATGATCGAGCAATCCGGATCGGCGAGCATCTGGTTGTAGATGTCCGTCGCGCGGCCGAGATCGCGGCTGGTGAAGCTCATCTTCTTCATCGCATCGACGATCGGGCGCGCGTCGAAGCTCTTGATGTCGATATGCTCCACCGGCGTAGCAAGCAGCTCCGCCTTGCGGTTGTCGGGGGCCGGGGCCTGTTCGTTCATCACGATTCCTTCTGACTCTTGTCATTGCGAGCGGCAAAGCCGCGCGGCAATCCAGTGTGCCTGACGGATTCTGGATTGCTTCGCTTCGCTCGCAATGACGCAAGGTGTCCGCCGGCAAAGCCGGCAGGACGCATCACTGTTCAAAACTTGCTACAGCTTGACGACGTTGGAGGC
>JANMSH010000231.1:0-22289 GCA_031389105.1 Hyphomicrobiales bacterium | reverse complement strand
TCCGAACCGCTCGGTTTGCCGCCAAGCCAGTATTGGTACTTCGGCTTGGCCGGCGGATTGATGACGCCGGCGATGTGGCCGGAACCGGCCAGCACGAACTTCACCGGCCCGCCAAAATATTTCGAACCTTCCAGCACCGATTTGGCCGGCGCGATGTGATCTTCGCGGGTGGCGAGATTGTAGATCGGCACCTTCACCTTACTTAGATCGAGCTTGACGCCACCGACTTCCATCTCGCCTTTGCTCAGTCTGTTGTCGAGATAGCAGTTGCGCAGATAGAACGAGTGATTGGCCGCCGGCATGCGCGTGGCGTCCGAATTCCAGAACAGCAGATCGAACGGGAAGGGCTTCTTGCCCTTGAGGTAATTGTTGATCACGTAAGGCCAGATCAGGTCGTTCGAGCGCAGCATGTTGAACGTCGTCGCCATGCTGGAGGCTTCGAGATAACCCTGTGCTTTCATGTGTGCTTCGATCTGCTGGATGCGCTCCTCGTCGACGAACACTTTGAGGTCGCCGGCAAAGGTGAAATCGACCTGCGCCGCGAACATGGTGGCCGACAGCACGCGGTTCTTTTTCTTGGCGGCAAGATAAGCCAGCGTGATCGAGAGCAGCGTGCCGCCGACGCAATAACCGATGGCGTTGACTTTCTTTTCGCCGGTCGCGGCCTCGATGGCGTCGAGCGCGGCCAGCGGGCCTTCGGTCATGTATTGATCGAAGCCTTTAGCCGCGAGGCGCGCGTCGGGATTGACCCAGGAGATCACGAACACCGTCATGCCGCGGTCGACGCACCACTTGATGAAGGATTTCTCCGGCGTCAGATCGAGGATGTAGAACTTGTTGATCCACGGCGGCACGATCAGCAGCGGCACTTTCAGGACGTCTTTGGTCGCTGGTTCATATTGAATGAGCTGCATCAAGTCGTTCTGGAAAACGACCTTGCCCGGCGTCAGCGCAAGATTGCGGCCGACCTCGAAGCGCGACGGATCGGACTGCGTGATCTTGAGGTTGCCCTGGCCGGCTTTGATGTCCTCGGTGAGCTGGTGCATGCCGCGCACCAGATTGCCGGCGTTCGACGACAACGTCTCGCGCAGCAATTCCGGATTGGTGAGCACGAAGTTCGACGGCGAGATCGCGTTTGAAATCTGTTTGACGTAGAACGCCGCCTTGGCCCGGGTGTGTTCGTCGACGCCGGCGGCGTCGGTCACGAGCCGGTCGCCCCATTGCGCGGTCAGCAGATAGGCCTGCTTGAGAAAATCGAAGAACTGGTTCTGCGACCACTCCGGATCGGTAAAGCGCTTGTCCTTCGTATCCGGCGTGGCCGACGGCGGGACCGGCTCGCCAGCCATGCGCTTGACCGCGCCGGCCCATAGATCGAGATAGGCGCGGCCCAAGCTGGTCTGCAGTTCGACCGCGCGCTTGGGATCGGACAGCCAATATTCCGCGACATGACCGACGGTCTTGACCACGTCGGCGACGTCTTCGGCCATCTCACCTTTGAATTTGCCTTCCTCTCGCGGCTTCATATAGGCGGCCAGTGCCTTGCCGCCTTCCTCGATCATGCGCGCGAGATTATGGGCAAAGGCCTCGACATTGACCGAGGTGACAGGGCTCGCGGCGGCTACCGTGTCCGGCGTTTGTGGCAGCGTTTTTGCCGCTTCCTTGAACTCGGCGGACTGCGGACTCATGGCCGGTGCCGCCAAGTCTGGACCGGCCGAGTCTGGACCGGCTAAGTCGGGTGCCTTTGCCGTTTCTGCCGCTTGCTTCGCCATCCGTCCTCTTGGATCCCCACCCACAGAACTGGCGCGGACTCCATCCCTTCGCAAGGCACTTTTCGCGCCAGATGCGACCCTGGCCGCGGGCCATTACCGGCCGATGACTTGCTGATGCCATATTAACCCGCTAGCGGCATTATGCTATAATTCATTGAGTCTGCACCGGTTTCCCGGTCGGACCGCAGGTTATGCGGAGCATGATGGCCCTTCTGCAACGCTCGATGGTAGCGGTCGCACTTCTCGCAACGGCGCTCGCAGGCTGCGCATCGGCGCAGCTTGGCGACAGGCTGCCAAATTCCATGGGCGGTCTGCCGGAAGGCGCGCCGGCGCGCCCGAACGTCTCCCGGCAATACCCCGCTGTGCACGACATGCCGGCGCCCCGCTCGGCCCAGCCGTTGAACGAGGAAGACGCGTTCAAGCTGGAAAAGGAGCTTCAGGCCGCCCGCGACAGGCAGAACAAGGAGACGGCCGACCCCCCAGCGCCGCCGCCGCCACCGCCCGCCAAAAAGGCCGCGTCGGCCGCGAAAAAGCAGGCGGGCGACGCCAGCAACGCTCCCAAAACGTCTGGCGCAAAGACCAACCCATGATAAAAGCCAGCCGGGGTAACGCCTGCCGGCTGAGAGGGCAGTCGCTCGCCTGATTCCGAAGGATTTCGGGGATCATGCGAAGGCAGAACGAGACTTGAAGGTTTAAGCCGATGGACGATTTTTACCGCATCCGCCGTTTGCCGCCTTATGTGTTCGAAGAAGTGAACCGGGCCAAGGCAAAAGCCCGTAACGGCGGCGCAGACATTATCGACCTCGGCATGGGCAACCCCGATTTGCCGGCGCCCGCGCATGTCATCGAGAAGATGAAAGAGACGTTGGGCAAGACCCGCACCGACCGCTATTCGGCATCGCGCGGCATTGCCGGCTTGCGCCGCGCCCAGGCCGCCTATTACGACCGCCGTTTTGGTGTGAAGCTCAATCCCGACACCCAGGTCGTCGCGACATTGGGCTCGAAGGAGGGCTTCGCCAACGTCGCGCAGGCCATCACCGCGCCCGGCGACGTCGTGCTGGTGCCGAACCCGAGCTATCCGATCCACGCCTTCGGTTTCCTGATGGCGGGCGGTGCGATCCGGTCGGTGCCGTCGGAGCCGACCGCGAATTTCTTTCACGCTGTCGAGCGGGCGATCGAGCATTCGATCCCGAAGCCGATCGCGCTCGTCGTGTGCTATCCGGCCAACCCGACGGCTTACGTGGCGTCGCTCGATTTCTACAAGGACCTCGTCGCCTTCGCGAAGAAGCACAGCATCCTGGTTCTGTCGGATCTCGCCTACGCCGAAGTCTATTTCGACGACAACCCGCCTCCGTCGCTGTTGCAGGTGCAGGGCGCCAACGACATCGCCGTTGAGTTCACCTCGATGTCGAAGACCTATTCGATGCCGGGCTGGCGCATGGGCTTCGCCGTCGGCAATGAACGCGTGATCGCCGCGCTCGGCCGTGTGAAGTCGTATCTCGATTACGGCGCCTTCACGCCAATCCAGGTCGCGGCCACTGCGGCGCTCAACGGCCCGGACGACTGCATCAAGGAGATGCGCGAAACCTACAAGAAGCGTCGCGACGTGCTGGTTGAAAGCTTCGGCCGCGCCGGCTGGCAGGTGCCATCACCGCGCGCGTCGATGTTCGCCTGGTCGCCGATCCCGGAGCCGTTCGCCGGCCTCGGCAGCGTCGAGTTCTCCAAGTTGCTGGTCGAGAAGGCCGACATCGCGGTCTCGCCCGGCATTGGCTTCGGCGAATACGGCGAAGGCTATGTGCGTATCGCGCTGGTCGAAAACGAGCAGCGCATCCGTCAGGCCGCGCGCAATGTCCGCCGCTTCCTCGACACCGCGCCGGAGCAGCTTCACAACGTCGTTCCGCTCGCCACCCGGCGCTAAACATGGCCGGAGCTTTAAGCGCATGGTCCCGAAAAGTGGGAACCGGTTTTCGGATAAGACTATGCGCAATCCACTAAGAGTCGGGGTCGCTGGCGTCGGCACGGTCGGCGCCGCCTTGATCGCCCAAATAATGCGACAGAAAGAGGCGCTGGCCGCGCGTTGCGGTCGCGCAATCGACGTCGTCGCGGTTTGCACGCGCTCCAAGGGCAAGGACCGCGGCGTCGATCTGCGACGCATGAAATGGTTCGGCGATCCGCTGGCCTTGGCGAATGAGCCGGGCATCGATGTGTTCGTCGAGCTGATGGGCGGAGCGGGCGATCCGGCGAAAGCAGCGGTCGAAGCCGCGCTCAAGTCGGGCAAGTCGGTGGTCACCGCAAATAAGGCGCTGCTGGCCAAGCACGGCGTCAAACTTGCTGCGCTTGCCGAGAAGCATCAAGCCGCGCTGAATTTCGAAGCCGCGGTCGGCGCCGCCATTCCCATCGTTAAGACGTTGCGCGAAGGGCTGGCCGGCAATTCGATCGAGCGCATCTACGGCATTCTCAACGGTACCTGCAACTACATCCTCACGAGGATGGAGCAGGAGAAGATGTCGTTTGCCGAATGTTTGAAGCAGGCGCAGCAGCTCGGCTATGCCGAGGCGGATCCGGCTTTCGACATCGAGGGCCACGACACCGCGCAGAAGCTCGCGATCCTCGCCAGTCTCGCCTTTGGCACCAAGCCCGATCAGCGCGCGATCTATGTCGAAGGAATTTCCTCGATTGCGGCCGCCGATCTCACTGCCGCCGATGAGCTCGGCTATCGCGTCAAGCTGCTCGGCGTGGCGATGAAGACGCCGCAGGGCATCGAGCAGCGCGTGCATCCGACGATGGTGCGCAAGGATTCATCCATCGCGCAGGTCATGGGCGTCACCAACGCCGTGACCATCGATGCGGAAGGGATCAATCCGTTGACACTGGTCGGGCCTGGCGCCGGCGGCGCTGCGACGGCGTCTGCCGTGCTGTCCGATATCGCCGACATTGCGCGAGGCGTGAGAATCCCACCGTTCGGGCGGCCGACCGCAAAGCTTCAGGACGTCCGCAAGGCGCCGATGCAGCGCCACGAAGGCGGCTACTACATCCGCCTGCAGGCGCGCGACAAGCCGGGTACCGCCGCCACCATTGCGTCGCGGTTGGCCGAGCAGGAAATCTCGCTGGAATCCATTGTGCAGCGCCACGCCAAGGGTGCCGCCGAGGAGAGCAAAAACGGCTCCGTGCCGGTTATCTTGATCACTTACGCGACCAGCGAAGATGCTGTTAGAAAGGCTCTTGCTGCGGTGGGGCGCGATAAGGTGATCTCGGGCCGGCCGCAAGTGATCAGAATTGAAAAGAACTGACGCGCGATACTAAGAATTAAGAGGGGACGAAACGATGGCTTCGATTACCGTCCAGCCCGAGTTGCTGCTGGAACGCATTCTCACGCTCGAGATCGTGCGTGTCACCGAACGCGCGGCGGTGTCGGCGGCGCGATTGCGCGGCCGCGGCTTGGACAAGGCCTCCGACCAGGCGGCCGTGGATGCCATGCGGCGCGAGCTGAACAAATTGCCGATCGATGGCACGGTCGTGATCGGCGAGGGCGAGATCGACGAAGCGCCGATGCTGTTCATTGGCGAGAAGGTCGGCAACAAGAACGGGCCCAAGGTCGACATCGCGGTCGATCCGCTCGAAGGCACGACGTTGTGCGCCAAGAACATGCCGGGTGCCATCGCGACCATCGCGATGGCCGACGGCGGCACGCTGCTGCACGCGCCGGATTGCTACATGGACAAGATCGCCATCGGCCCCGGCTATCCGAAAGGCACCATCGACCTCGATGCGTCGGCCGAAGACAATATCATCAGTCTCGCCAAGGCCAAAGGCGTCAAGCCGTCCGAGATCACCGCGATCCTGCTCGACCGGCCTCGCCACGCCGACGCCATTGCCGCGATCCGCAAGCTGGGCGCCGCGGTCAGCCTGATCAGCGACGGTGACGTCGCCGGCGTCATTCATTGCGCCGAACTTAAGACTGGCATCGACATTTATATCGGCATTGGCGGCGCGCCCGAGGGCGTGCTGTCGGCAGCGGCGTTGCGCTGCATCGGCGGTCAGATGCAGACACGTCTGATCATAGACACCGAGGAACTGCGCGAGCGCACCTTGAAGATGGGCATCAAAGATCCGAAGAAAAAATACGAGATCGAGGACATGGTGAAGGGCGACTGCCTGTTCGCCGCCACCGGCGTCACCACCGGCGCAATGTTGCGCGGCGTCGTGTTCGGCAAGGACATGATCGAGACCGAAACCGTGGTCATGCGCTCCGCCACCGGTACCGTGCGCCGCGTGATCGCCGAGCACCGGCAGTTCGAGAAGTTTCATTTGGACTGATCGTCCGGCGGGCAGTTGCCCAACGTATTCTGACCCGCGATGCGGGGCGGAATCTTTCGGTCTGCGCCTCTGCCGCACTTGTCAGGGCTGAGCGGCAAACTCTAGTCTGTGTGAATTCGTAGGCCGGAGATCATCAATGCGCCATGTTCATCTCGTCGGCAGTGTGCCGCTTGCAAGCGCGCGCGACGTATTCGCCGACGTGAGCGCGGCGCTGGGCGATCGTCTCAAGCGCATTCCCGACGGCGAAACCGGCGACCGCTCCGACTGGATTACCTGGCTGGAGCCCGCTTTCGCCGGCAATCCTGCGCTGGAAAAGTCCGATGAGTTGTTCCGCATCCATGCAACTGGCACGGCGCGCGTCCGCTACAGGCTGAGGCCCGGCAAGTCCGCCAAGGATGTCTCGTTTGGTAATCTGTTTTATGCCGACATCGCCAAGCAGTCTTATGCCGAATTCGCCCAATTGAAGCGGCAAGGAAAGGTGCCGAAAGGTGTGCGCTTCCAGATCGACCTGGTTCCGGCCCATTCAGTGATCTGGCTGTTCCTGCAGGACGATCTGCATCAACCGCTCGATCCGGTGTTCAACGAGGCGCTCAAACGCGAGATTGACAAGATTGCGGCAAGCCTGCCGCACGACGAGATCGCGATCCAGTTCGACGTGGCCTCCGCGGTGTTCGCGCGACTTCAGCGCAACGAGCCGAACGCATATGGGAAAAACCGCGACGAAATGCTGGCGAGCTTCTCGCGCATCCTGACCGATCTTGCAGACCACGTGCCGCAGGACATCGAATTGCTGTTCCATTTTTGTTACGGTGATTCCAACCATAAGCACGTTATCGAGCCGCGCGACATGGCGGACATGGTCGACGTGGCCAACCGGCTGTCCGCCGACATCAAGCGGCCGATCAATCTCATCCACATGCCGGTGCCGCGTGACCGCAGCGATGACGCGTACTTCGAGCCGCTGTCAAAGCTGCGGCTGCGGCCGGAAGTGGAACTGAGCCTCGGGCTGGTGCATTTTACCGATGGCGTTGCCGGCACGCGTAAGCGCCTTGCGACGGCTGAGCGTCACGTATCGCTGTTTTCGATTGCGACCGAATGCGGCTTTGGCCGGCGCGATCCGGCCACCATCCCCGAATTGTTGCGAATTCACAGCGAAGTATCCATTTAAGATAGCGGCTGGCGTTGCACTGCGCAGTCCTTCACTATCCCGGTTCTTCGGACATTCGATTCCGGCGGACCGGCGCGGTCTGCTCTACAGGCATATGGCGATGGCGGTATTGCCCGCGGCGGCCCTGAACGACAAAGAGCGCTACTTTCTTGGCGTCGATAAATCGGCGACCGGGCGCGCCTGGCGCGACCGGCTCGATGAGCGCGGCGTTGCGCGCGCGCTGACAATTGCGCAAAGACTCGGCACGCCGGAATTACTCGCGCGCGTGCTGGCGGGCCGCGGCGTCGAGGCCGACGAGGCCGAGGCGTTCCTCGATCCCACCATTAAGCGGATGCTGCCCGATCCGCACACGCTGACCGAAATGCAAGCGGCCTCGGCGCGCATCGCGCATGCCATCGAGAAGGGTGAAAGCGTCGCGATCTTCGGCGATTACGACGTCGATGGCGCCACGGCGTCGACGCTGCTGGCTTACTACCTGCGGCGCTGCGGGCTCGATCCGATCGTCCACATTCCCGACCGCATCTTCGAGGGGTATGGCCCGAACGTCAATGCCATCCGTTCGTTCGCCGAGCGCGGCGTTAAGCTGCTGGTCACGGTCGATTGTGGCACCACCAGCATGGAGCCGTTGACGGAGGCGAAGACGCTCGGCCTCGACACCGTGGTGATCGACCATCATCAGGCGGACGAGCAGTTGCCGCCGGCGGTGGCCATCGTCAATCCAAACCGCGCCGACGATCTGTCGGGCCTCGGCCATCTCGCGGCTGTCGGTCTTGTGTTCGTGACGCTGGTGGCCTTGAGCCGCGAATTGCGCCAGCGCAATTTCTGGAACGCGACGCGTGCCGAGCCAGATCTCTTATCGCTGTTGCATCTGGTCGCGCTCGGCACCGTCGCCGATGTGGTGCCGCTCAAGGGACTCAACCGCGCTTTCGTCGCCAAAGGGCTCATTGCTTTGAGGAGACGCGATAGCGTCGGTCTGACCGCTCTGATGGATGCGGCGCGGCTGACCGGTCCGCCGGAGGCCTGGCATCTCGGTTTCATGCTTGGCCCGCGCATCAATGCCGGCGGCCGCATCGGCAATGCCGGGCTTGGCGCGAAGTTGTTGCTGGAAGAAGACCCGGTCGAGGCCGGCCGCATTGCCGGTGAGCTCGATCGTCTCAACAATGAGCGCAGGCAAATCGAAACCGCCACAGTCGAGCAGGCGGAAGCCGAAGCTTTAGCCGCGCTCGGCATCGAAGAGAAGGGCGCCGTCGTTATCACCGCCGGTCAAGGCTGGCATCCCGGCGTCGTCGGTCTGGTCGCGGCGCGGCTGAAGGAACGTTACGGCCGGCCGGCGTTCGCGATTGCGCTTGAGCCCGGCGGCATCGGCACCGGCTCGGGCCGTTCGATTGCCGGCGTCGATCTCGGCAGGGCGGTGCGCCAGGCGGTGCGTGACGGCCTGCTGCACAAAGGTGGCGGTCATGCGATGGCTGCCGGCGTCACGTTGCCGAAAGGTGGGCTCGCCGCGTTCCGCGCTTTCCTCGAGGCGACGCTGGCGCCGTCCGTCGAGATCGCGCGGCGGGAAACCGCGCTGCTGATCGATGGCGCGGTCAGCGCGGGCGGCGTCAATCTTCCGCTGTGTGAAATGCTGGCGCGCGCCGGCCCCTTTGGCGCCGGTAATCCGGAGCCGGTGCTGGCGCTGCCCGCGCATACGCTGGCTTATGCCGATCCGGTCGGCGAGAACCACATCCGCACGCGTTTCAAATCGGCCGACGGCAAGTTCGTCAACGCCATTGCGTTCCGCGTCACCGGTACGCCGCTCGGCAAGTCGCTGATCGACAATCGCGGCCGCAGCATGCACGCCGCCGGTCAGCTGACGGTGGATCGCTGGCAGGGCGAGGAACGCGTGCAGATGCGGCTGACCGACGTGGCGGTGAGTTAGGGAACCTCGCGCGCCGGCAGGGATTGTTTCCATGAGCCGGGCCTTTGTCAAAGAAACCGACGATGTTGAAAGCCGGCGTAACGCGGTCTTGTCAGGCGGCGGACGGAATGGGACATTGCTTCCGGCCGCGCCGCCACCCCCTCAATCAGAACGGCGTGCTTGGGAGGATGCGATGCGCTCTAAATTCGTCACGGGTCTGGCCATGCTGCTGTGCGCCAGTGCGCTCAGTCAGGCACAAGCGCAGCCTTATCCGGCGCGCGACATTACATTCATCGTTGCCTTTGCGCCGGGCGGCGTCGCCGACACGGTGGCGCGCTTCGTCGCGCAGGGCGTTTCGGCAAAGCTCGGCCGCAATGTCATCGTCGATAATCGTGGCGGGGCCGGTGGCAATATCGCCGCGGCAGCGGTCGCGCGCGCCGCGCCCGACGGCTACACACTACTGGTGACGACGACGGCGCTGGCGATCAACGAGACGCTGACGCCGAACAAGGGCTTTGCCGCTACCGATCTCAAGTCGATCGCCATCGTCGCGTCAAGCCCGGAGTGCCTGGCGACCGGCGACGGCACACCGGCGAATAACCTCGCCGACTTCCTGAAGGCAACGCAGGGCAAGAGCATCAATTTCGGTACCGCCGGCGTAGGCAGCGGGTCGCACATCGCGGCGGAATACTTCTTCAAGGTGCACGCCAAGGTGTCGGCCGTGCATGTACCGTTCAAAGGCGGAGCGCCCGCGATGAACGCAGTCATGGGTAACCAGATCGAACTGCTGGCAACAACGCTCGGGGGCGGCGCCGCGGGGCAGATCGCCGGCGGCAAGCTCAAGGGCCTCGGCGTTGCCAGCGCCAAGCGCTCGTCGGTCGTGCCTAACGTGCCGACGTTTGCGGAGGCCGGTTACCCATTCGAGGCTTCGTCCTGGGTCGGCGTTTTCGCGCCGTCCGGTACCGCCGCCGACATCACCGGCAAGCTCCACGCCGCGATCGACGAAGTCATGAAGGACCCGGCGCTGCAGCAGAAGCTCACCGCCATCGGCTTCGATCCGATGAGCGGGCCGCAAGCCCAGGCCGACACCATGTTCAAGGCCGAAGTGGCGAAGTGGGGCACCATGGTCAAGGCGCTGGAACTGACCATCAACTAACGTCTTTAACGGCCCGGCAACGCCTCGCGTCCAAGATGTTCCGTCTCAACGGCGGAGCATCCATGAATTTTCTCGTGCGTATAGCCGCGGGCTTGTTTGCGTTGGCGCTGCCATCGCTCGCGTTCGCGCAAATCCCAGCGACCGTTCGCATGGCGGACATGACCTGGATCGAAGTTCGCAGCGCCATCGAGCGCGGCGTAACGACTGCGATCGTACCGTCGGGCGGCATCGAACAGAACGGCCCGCACATGGTGCTCGGCAAGCACGATTATATCGTGTCCGCGGCCGCCGAGCGCATCTCGAAAACCCTCGGCAATACTCTGGTGACGCCGGTGGTGTCCTACGTGCCGCAGGGCGACTATCAGCCGCCGACCGGCAATATGCTTTTCCCCGGTACGCTCGGTATTCCCGAACCGGTGTTTGCGGGCGTGCTCGAAGGCATCGCGCGCAGCCTCAAGGCCGCCGGCTTCAAAACCATCTGCCTGATCGGCGACCACGGCGGCAATCAGGCGGCGCAAGCCGCGGTCGCTGCCAAGCTCAACCGCGAATGGGCCGGGCAGGCGAAGGTGCTCAATGTGTCCGACTATTATGTCGACGCCGCGCAGGTCAAGTTTCTGCGCGACAAGGGCGAAACCGACGCCACCATCGGCAGTCATGCCGGTTTGATAGACACCGCCGAGTTGATGTCGGTGCAGCCGGACGGCGTCGACCTGGCGCGGCTCGCAGGCGTACCGGCGCGGTCGGAAGCAACTGGACATTCCGGCGACCCGTCGCGCGCCTCTGCTGCACTCGGCAAGGCGCTGCTCGATATGCGCGTCAACGCCGCGATCCGGCAGATCCGCGCGGCGAAGTAACTACTGCACGTCGGCGGCTTGCTTCCTGCAGCCGCTGTCAAAATCGGATTTCGCCACCGGCCAGAGCTTTTCCGCCTCGTTGTCCTTGAGCGCGGCGCCGTTCGGAATGCCGGTCAGGAATTTCTTGCCCGTCATGCGCTCGACCTCGGCCACGGACTTGAACCACACCGCGGGATCGTACGGGCCCTTGGCGTAAGTCTTGTGATTCTGCGGATAGACGAAGCTCAGAACCTCCCATTGATTGCCATTCTTGCGTGCGACGATCTTGAACTCTTTGGGCGGGATGGCGACCGGCACCGCCTTCTTGTGATTGTCGGAGCGCATCCACTTAATCTTCTTGTTCTTCTCAAACACCGGGCCTGCGACGATCCAGACTTCGCCGTATTTATTGGCCCAGGCGCCGGTCATGCATTCCAGCGTCAGCCACGGGCCGGCGTTGAAGAGATGGAGCTGCGGCACCGCGTTGACGACGTTGTGCGTGTACAACGCGGCGTCATTGCCGAGGCGTTCGGCGAGATATTTCTGCGCGAGATGGCCGCGGTCGTACCAGTTCTTATGTTTTTTGCGGAATCCTGCCGAGAACGCATAGCTGTCGCTGATCGGCGCAACGCCCTTGTTGGCGAGCTCGAAAATGGTGAACCACGTGCTCGGCCGTTCGCCGCTTTCCGGTCCCGCATTAGTGGATTTCTTGACGTGATGCGCGACCCAGTGCGGCACGCCGAGATATTTCGGCTTAGTGTCGCGCTGCTGCGTATTGAAGTTGCTGATATAGCCCTGGAAGCAGATCAACCGATCGGGGTTATCTGCCAGACCGGGGTTGTGACCGTTGAGCACGGCGTCGGTGCACTCGACGACGCCGGATTTTTTGTCGGCCTCGCTGACTGCGGCGCGCGCAGGAAGCGCGAACGCGGCTGTGGTGACAACGATGCAAATATGTAGAACGCGGAACGCATGCGAGTGCAGACTCATGACGCGGCCTCTCCCGAGCACGAATAAGTTGCATTATCAATTAACGCTATAATAGCGGGAATTTATGTGTTAGGCTAGAGCAGTCGGAAACACTGCGCTCGAAAATCTACCGCTTGCGGGCTTTCTTGCAGAACACGTCGTAGATCGCGCCGATCACGACACGCGCTTCCGCACTGGCGAGATTGTAGTAGATCGCCTTGCCATCGCGGCGTGTCGACACCAGGCCGTCGGCGCGCAGCCGCGCCAGTTGCTGCGAAACCGTCGGCTGTCGCAGGTTGAGGATATCTTCCAGCTCGCTGACCGACTTTTCCCCCTCCGCAAGAATGCAGAGGATCATCAGCCGGCTCTCATGCGCGAGGGCTTTGAGAAAATCGCTGGCGCGCTTGGCATTGCCGACCATGCGGTCGAGTTCCTGCGAGCGTTCGCGGCTGTCCAGATGCTGCAAGTCCATTTGTACGTACACCAACGAGTCTCGAGCGGGCGCTGAGGGAATACAGACGATCAACTGTTGGCGCGCAATGCTTTTGTTTTTTTGAAACGGCCACTAGGCATTAACCCGTTTTCGGTTCGTCGAGTTTCTTAACCAACGCGCCGAGAAGGCCCCAAAAATTGTCCGCGCCCGGATAGCCACGGATACGGCCTATTTCACGGCCTTTATCGATCAGGACGAACAACGGCGTCAGTCTTTCGAGTGCGATAAAGCCAAGTTCGGGCGGGGTTGGTTGCGAAATATCGACGCGCCTTAGCGGCGCGCGTGCGCCTTCAGGGGTCTTTCCATACACAGGCGCGATCTCGCGATCGAACGCTTCGCACCAGACGCAACCGGCTTGTTGGAACATGACGAGTTCGGCAGCGCGAGCGCTTGTGAGGTTCGACGCTATGAGAATTGCGCCGAACAGCGCGACACGAGAAAAAAATTGCAGCGAAGATGAGTTGAGTGCCACGTTTATTCTCTTAGGTCATCGCAGGGTGCGGCGAGCCAACTTGCACCGCCGCAAAATATATCACAAACCAAGAATGTGTTACTTGGCAACGAAGCTGGCCGTGACGAACTCCTAACTTTGCGCCGTTTGATGCAATGGTTGCCGCGATGAGTCTCGACGTCACCACGGGCGGCGCTTTTCTTGCGGGGCTGCTGTCCTTTGCCTCGCCCTGTGTGCTGCCGCTGGTGCCGCCTTATCTCGCCTATATTGGCGGGATGTCGGTCGAGGAGTTGCGCGAGCAGGGCGGTGGGCAAGGCAATGGGTGCGCCCGCTTCCGCGTCCTACTGGCGGCGCTGTGCTTCGTCGCCGGCTTCAGCACCGTCTTCGTAGCGCTGGGCGCCACCGCGTCATGGATTGGGCAGGCGATCAGCGCTCATCTCGGTATCCTCGGCTATGTCGCCGGTACGCTGATCGTCCTGATGGGCGTCCATTTCCTTCACGTGATCCGGATCCCGCTGCTGGACCGCACCGCCCGAGTTGGCGTCGCAGCCAAGCCGGCGGGCCTGGCCGGTGCCTATGTGATCGGGCTGGCTTTCGGCTTTGGCTGGAGCCCCTGTGTCGGCCCGGTGCTGGCGGCGATCCTGCTGATGGCCGGGGCGGCGGACAGCGCGGCCGAGGGCGCCCGGCTGCTGCTGGTCTATTCGCTCGGGATCGGCCTGCCGTTCGTGCTGGCGGCCTTCTTCGCCGCTGCCTTCATGCGCTGGAGCACGCGGTTTCGCCGCCGGATGGACCTGATCGAGAAGGCCATGGGCGCCTTCCTGATCGTCGCGGGCGTTCTGATCTTCACCGGCCAGATGTCGGCCATAGCCTTCTGGCTGATCGAGGTTTTTCCGGCGCTGGGGCGCATTGGTTAGTCGTTTGGGCTAGGCGTCTGGACGACTCAGGGAGCATCTTTTACCAACCGGTGGGGACATTGACCGCATGCCGCCATCGTCGCTGCCGAACTTCGCTTCAAGCGCGAAACCGCTGAACATCCCGCAAATGCACGCCCAGGCGCTCGAACTGCATCGGGCCGGCCGGCTTGCCGAGGCGGAGCGGCTCTATGCGGCGATCCTCGCCGCGCGGCCCGACCATTTCGACGCGCTGCATCTGTCCGGCCTGATCAAGCTGGCGCAGGGCCAGCCCGGCGAAGCGTTGCGCCTGATCGCCACCGCGATGAAGGTGAAAGCGCCGACGCCGCAAATCTGGCTCAACCATGGCATCGTGCTCAACGCGCTCAACCGGCACCAGGAAGCGGTCGACAGCTTCGACCAGGCGATCAAGCTGAAATCGAAATTCGCCGAGGCCCATAACAATCGCGGCGTCGTGCTCTCGACGCTCGGCCGCGAAGAAGACGCTCTGGAGAGCTACAGCAAGGCGCTCGCGGTCACGCCGGGTTATTCCGAAGCGCTCTCTAACAGCGGCAACTCGCTGTTGAAGCTGAAGCGTTACGACGATGCGCTCAAGAATTACGATCGCGCGCTGCTGTCGCGGCCGGATTATGGCGATGCGCTCTACAATCGCGGCAACGTGCTCAAGGCGCTGGGACGGTTCGACGAGGCGCTGGCGAGTTACGAGCGTGCGCTCGCGTTGAAGCCAGACTTTGTCCAGGTGCTGATCAATCTGGGCGTGCTGCTCGCCGAGCTCGGCCGCAACGAAGAAGCGTTGGCGAGTTACGACAAGGCGCTCACCTTCCTTCCGGACAATGTCGAGGCGGCCTATAATCGCGGCCATGTGCTGGAGAAGCTGCGGCGGTTCGACGATGCGCTGGCGGCCTACGACCGCGCGCTGGTCGTGCGCCCGACGCTCGCCGAAGCGCACGCCAATCGCGGCAATACCTTGCGCGAGCTGAAACGGTTTCCGGAGGCGCTGGCGAGCTACGATCAGGCGCTGGTGTTTCGCCCGGATTTTGTCGAAGCGCTGTCCAATCGCGGCATGATCCTGCACGAGTTGAAGCGGCTCGACGAGGCGCTGCCGAGTTACGACCGCGCGCTTCAAGTGCGGCCGGACTATATCGACGCGCTCAACAATCGCGCCCAGACCTATCAGGAGCTCAAGCGCTTCGAGGAAGCACAGGCCGACTTCGACCGCGTGCTGACGTTGGACGAATGCCACGCCCATGGCTTCAGCGGCGCGGCGTCCTGCGCGATCAATCTGTGCGATTGGGACCGGCGCGAGCGCTACGCCGCCAACGTCGATGCGCACGTGACGGGCAAGAAATCGATCTTCTCGCCTTTCATCTTGTTCGGCTACAGCGACGATCCGGCGACCCAGGTGCAATGCGCCCGGAATTACATCCAGAGCCGCATTCCGGCGGCGCCGCAACCGCTTTGGACCGGGCAGAAATGGCGCAACGAGAAGATCCGCGTGGCCTATCTGTCGGCCGACTTCCGCACCCACGCCACGGCCTTCCTTATGGCCGAGATGTTCGAGCGGCACGACCGGCAGCGCTTCGAGACTTACGCCATTTCGTTCAGCACCGACGATCAGAGCGACATGCGCCGCCGGCTGATCGCGGCGTTCGATCAGTTCCACGACGTGCGCGGCGACAGCGACAAAGTGGTCGCCAAGCTGCTGCACGATCTGCAGATCGATATCGCCGTCGACCTCAAAGGCTATACCCAGGACGCGCGGCCGGAAATTCTCGAATACCGGCCGGCTCCGATCCAGGTGAACTATCTCGGCTATCCGGGTTCGATGGGCAGCCGGGTGATGGATTACATTATCGCCGACAAGACCGTCGCGCCGTTCGAGCACCAGCCGTTCTTCTCCGAGCAGATCGTGCAACTGCCGGACAGCTATCAGGTCAACGATACGCATCGCAAAGTGTCGGCCAACGTCCCGACGCGGCAGCAGGCCGGATTGCCGGAGCAGGGCTTCGTGTTCTGCAGCTTCAACAATAACTGGAAGATCACGCCGGCGGTGTTCGACGTCTGGATGCGACTCTTGCATCGGGTCGAGGGCAGCGTGCTGTGGCTCCTGGGCGACAATGACGGCTCGATGCGCAATCTGCGCAAGGAAGCGCAAAAGCGCGGCATTGACCCGGCGCGGCTGGTCTTCGCCGGCCGCATGGCGCCGGAAGAACATCTGGCGCGCCATGCGCTGGCCGATCTGTTCCTCGATACCCTGCCGTGTAACGCGCACACCACCGCCAGCGACGCGCTCTGGGTTGGATTGCCGGTGCTGACCTGCGAAGGCGGCGTCTTTGCGGGCAGGGTGGCGGCCAGCCTGTTGCGCGCGGTGGGGCTGCCGCATCTGGTGGCAAGTAACCTTGAAGATTACGAGGCGAGGGCACTGAAGTTCGCGCGCGAGCCGTTGCAGCTTATTGTCTGCAAACGGCATTTGCTCGACAACCGCATGACATTGCCGCTGTTTGATCCCGAACGCTTCACCCGCCATATCGAGGCGGCTTACACGACGATGTGGGAAATTTGGCAGCGCGACGAAGCGCCCAAGGCTTTCGCCGTCCCGCCGATCGGCTAGCAATAACTCACAACAAAAACCCCGGCGCTGTCGGCGCCGGGGTTTCGCCGCGATCGTTCAGCTCCGCGTGCGCATGCGGATATGGAAGCTGTCGAAGCCGAGTTCGGCCACTTGAAGCCACGCATAGGCGTCGTTGCGATAGGATACCAGGCTCTCGTACATCTTCTTGAAGTGTGGATTGGTGTTCGACAAATCGGCGTAGATATCGTTCGCCGCTTTGTAGCAGGCCTCCAGCACCGGCTGCGGGAAGGCCCGCAACTGCGCGCCGGCCGACGCCAGACGCTTCATCACGCCCGGATTGACGTAGTCGTACTTCGACAGCGTCCAGACCCAGGCGTCGTTCGACGCCGTGATGATGGCCGCCTGATAGTGCTTGGGCAGTTCATTCCATTTTGTCATGTTCATGATATTGTGGGCCTGGGTTTCTTGGCCTCGCCGTCCTCGATCTCTTTGTGGTCCGGCATCACGTCTTCCTTGTCGAGCTTGGCCAGCGACTCCAGGGCGAGGTGATACATCACTTCCTTTTCCATCCACTGCTTGAGCGGCTGGATCAGCGTAATGCGGGTGTAACGCAGCAGCAGGTCGTTCTTGGTGGCGAGTTCCTCGGCCAAGGCCCAGGCGCGCGCCAGCAACTTCTCGCGCGGATGAATTTCAGCGATCAGGCCGAGATCCTTGGCTTCCTTGGCGCCGATAACCTGGCCGGTTAGCATGAAGTAGCGCGCGCGGTTTATGCCGAGCAGCATCGTATAGACGATGCCGATGCCATCGCCCGGCGTCTGGCTTGCCAGCTTGAAATGCGCGGTGTCCTCGAAGCTGCAATCGTCGGAGCCGATGACGTTGTCGCACATTAGCGGCAATTCGGAATGCCGCATCGCCGGGCCGTTCACCACGGCGATCATCGGCACCTCGATGTCGAGCATGCGCGTCATCAGCCGGTGCGCGTTCCAGTGGATCGTATCCAGCAGGTTGGCAGTGATGTTGTGCGACACCTCGCGATAGAACGAGTGGCCGGGCTCAGCGCGCGGGCCGCTGAACTCGTTGCCGATGCCGGTCATGATGATGATGCGGTTTTCGCGGTCGGCACCGATCTGCGTGAAGCAATCGACTAGTTCGGCCTGGATCATCGGCCCCCAGCGCACCGGCTTGCTGTCGGTGTGCAGGGTTATCTGCAGGATGCCCTTCTTCCGCTCGAGCTTGATGGTCTTATACTTGTTTACGTATTCGTCGAGACGAGACATTACGGGAATCCTGTCGTGAGGCCGGCCGGCGTTTGCCGAAGCGGATTAAAAAATCAGTTCTGAATGAGCTTGGCTTTTTCCAGCACGTCGCCCCAGGTCTTGATCTCGGCCGTCAACTCACTGCGGAATTGCGCGCCGGTCTGGCTGGTCGGCTCGAAACCGAGCGTCGCAAGCTTTTCCTTGATGTCAGGCATGGCGGCGACTTGCAAGATCGTTTGCTCAAGCTTGTCGGCGACGGCTTTCGGCGTCTTCGGCGGTACGAAGAAGCCGGTCCAGGCCGTCGCGATGATGGTCGGATAACCGGATTCTTTGGCGGTCGGCACTTCAGGCAATGCCGCGGCGCGTGTCGCGCTGGTCACCGCGATGCCTTTGACCTTGCCGGCGGTCACCAGCGGGGCGGCGGGCGGCAGGGTGACCGAGGCCAAATCGATCTGGTCGGCCATCGCCGCGGTCAGCGCCGGCGCCGCACCTTGGAACGGCACGTTCTGCATCTGCACGCCGGGGAGCGTCGTCAACAACTGCTCAATCACCAGATGCGGGATCGAGCCGGAGCCAGGCGTGCCGTAAGTGACCGGGCGCGTGCGCGCCAGATCGATGATGTCTTTGAGCGAATTGACTTTCAGATTCGGGGCCGCGGCGAGCACGATGGCCTGTGGCGCAGCGCTGGCGACCGCGAACAAGTCGCGCTCGACCGCCAGCCCTGACTTCGGATTCATCAGGCTGTAAATCACCATCGAGTTGGAATTGACCAGCACCGTGTAGCCGTCGGGCTCCTCGGTGGAGACCCTCTTGGCGGCGATGCCGCCGGCAGCACCGGCTTGATTGACCACCACCACCGGCTGGCCAACGATGGCCATCATCTTGTCGGCGAACAGGCGCGCCACCGCATCGACACCCCCGCCGGGCGGAAAGCCGACGATCAGGCGAATGGTACGCGACGGGAAATTGTCCTGCGCCAAGGCGGGGGCGAGCATGCCGACCAGCGCGACGATGCCTGCCGCCACAACATTTTTCGTGACATGAAACATGGACTCATCTCCCCGTTTTGGCCGCCATTTGCCGCGCGCATCGGCCAATTGTTGCGAGCTATAGTCTAGCCCGGGAACGCCGCGCAAGCACAGGAAAAGCGCGGCTGCTTCCCGCTGGTGGTCTGTTCCAGCATGCAGGCGCGGCTGTCGTCGGCAGGCCCCGAGAGTGTGCCGTTGCCGAGCAGGTCGCCCGGCCGCAGATTGCAGCCTTTGGATGTGTGATGCGCGCTCATCTGCGCGCAACTCCAATACAGGATGTTCAAATTGGTTTGCGTGATCGGTGCCGGGGCATGCCCCTTGGCGCGCATCGATGCCGTTTCAATCGTCGCGACGAGCGCAATATCGAAGCCGCCACGTCGCGCAGGGCCGGTGGAAACAACCCGGCGAATCTAATCGCTAGCAATTTAGAGCCAGCGTAATTCGATCCGGCCGGGAAGGCGATGGGCTAGCCGTTAACGACGGCTTTGGCCCTCATGTTCTGCTTGGCCAAGAGCTTAAGAGCGTCACGGGCAGGCTTCGGTCTGCTGAACAAATACCCTTGTGCCTCGGTGCAGCCCTGTTGCATCAAATATTTAAGCTCTTCCTCGGTCTCGACGCCTTCGGCGGTCGTCGCCATTCCGAGACTGCTGCCCAGGCCCGTCACCGCGCGAATAATGGCCTTGGAATCCGAGTTTGCGTCAACCTCGTGCACAAACGAGCGATCGATTTTGATCTTGTCGAACGGGAAACTCCGCAGATAGCTCAACGACGAGTATCCGGTACCGAAATCGTCCATGGATATCCGCACGCCGAGAGCGCGCAACTGATGGAGCGTCGCCAAGGTCGATTCGTTGTCCACCAGCAGGACCGACTCGGTAATCTCCAGTTCCAGCCGTTGAGCCGGCAGGCCCGATTGCGCCAGCGCGCTCATCACCATTTGCGAAAGATTACGTATCTTGAACTGGGCAGGGGACAGATTGACGGCCACGCGAATATCGCTCGGCCATTTCATGGCTTCGGCGCAGGCTTGGCGAAGAACCCATTCGCCGATTGGAACGATCAGGGCCGTCTCTTCCGCCAATGGAATGAAATCGAGCGGAGGCACAAGGCCGCGCTTGGGATGGTTCCAGCGGATCAGCGCTTCGAAGCCTGATATTTCCTGCGTTTCCAGCTTGATCAGCGGTTGGTAGTACAATTCGAACTCGCCGTTGACCAACGCCTTGCGCAAGTCGATTTCCAACACGCGCCGTTGCTGCAGCAGCGTATCCATCTCAGCCTCGAAGAATCGGTAGGTGCCGCGGCCGTCCATCTTGGCGCGATACAATGCCATGTCCGCGCTCTTGAGAAGCTGATCTGCGTCAGTCGCATCCGTCGGCGCCATGGCAATTCCGATGCTCATGCCCACTACGACTTGATGGCCCTCAAGGTCGAACGGAGCGCTGGCAACCTCGATAAGACGGGATGCGAGAATGACGGCGTCGTTCGGTTGCTTGACGTTGCCGAGAAGAATCGCAAATTCGTCGCCGCCCAGCCGAGCCAGCGTATCGCCATCACGCAGACATCCGTTCATCCGTTCCGCGATCTGCCGCAGCAATTTGTCGCCGTATGTATGACCCAATGTATCGTTGACGTTTTTGAAGCGGTCGAGATCGAGACAAAGCACTGCGAATTTCTGATCCCGCGACAGGTGCGCAATCCGGCTTTCCATTTGCTCGCGAAAGAAGAGGCGGTTCGGCAGGTTTGTCAGCGCATCGTGCAGCGCCATATGAGAAATCTTGGCTTCTGCCTTGCGCCGTTCGGTGATGTCTTCGTGGGTGGAGACCCATCCCCCGTTAGCCATGGGCTGATTGGTGACCAGGATCGAGCGTCCTTCGGTGCCCTTCACGACAAACTCACTTTTTTCGCCGGACCTTACCTTGGTCAAAAGGTCGGTGCGATATTGTCCCAGGTCGCGAATGAGATCGCCTTGGTCGGAACGATGTTTGAGGAGCTCTGTCAGCGTGCATCCTGGTATGACGACGTTGCGAGAAAGCCGGTGCATCGCAATATATTGATTGTTGCAAACGACCAGCTTCTCGTTGGCGTCGAACATGATCAAGCCTTGCGACATGTTGTTGAGCGCGGCGTCAAACCTGTCATTTTGATCCTGCAGGCTGTGCTGGGAGCTTGCGAGCGCACCTAGCGTCCGGTCCAGCACACGCAATGGGAAGACACGAATCGCGAAGAACATGCCGAAGCCGAGAAGGCAACTCAGCGCGGTAACGATGCCGGTGTTGAGCAGTAGCGGCTGCCCGCTGGTCGAGACCTCGATGCGTCCGACTTGGACGCCCCCCACGATAATCGGCGCCGCTTGCGTGAGCACAGGACGGGCGGGATCTGGGCCGACCTCGAAGAGCAGCTTGCCTGCGGCGTTGAAAATCCGCTGCTGGTCGCCTCGACTGTCGGCTTCCGGCACCTCGATCAGTTCCGAGAGACGCGAGGTCTGGTACTGCCATAGCGCATCATGACCATAGATAAATTTTGCGATCCGGTTGCCTTTCAGATGTACCTTGAAATTGAGGGCGCTCGCCGCGGCCGAATATTCCACGTACAGATAGCCGGCGGGGATCGAAACCATGGTGACGATGGCTACGAAGAAACCGATGACGCTGACAATGGTTCGCAGCGAGAGCGGCTTGCTGCCGATGAATTTCATTGGGCGCCCGGAACGACGCCGGTTTCGTGCAGCGCGGCGACGCCTCTCGGTGTGCGCAGGAAAGCGACGAAACGCTCGCCGTTCGAACTCTTTTTTGAGGCAAGCACAATGTAAAACGGCTTGCCAAACGGGTACGTGCCATTTTTGTAGTTGTCCAATGTCGGCTCAACACCGTCGATGGCAACAAAACTCAAATTGCGTTTTTCCATTTTTATTTGCGTCAAGGCTGCGCCGACCAGAGAACCCGGGATTTTCTCCGCCATGTCGGCGTTGTCCTGATCGGTGGCGGCAATCGATATATCTGCGCGGGCTCTGGTTTTTGCGATCGCCGCGGCCATGCCCGGTAGCATCTGGCCAAGGAACCAAGTGTCGCTGTCGTTGATGGGGCGCAGAATTATTCGGATCGGCGTACCGTCATGCCAAACAGGTTTGTCCGACTGATACAGTTGGGCGAATTCCGCGCTCTTGAACCCATTCGGTTTGGGGTGCACCGTCGCTAGACCGAACGGCGAGCGGAATTCGGCAACCGCCGTCAATCCTTTGGCGATTTCGGCTGCGTTGAGCGGCCGTCCCGAAATAGAGACATCGATAACGCCATCCGCCACCGCGTTATTCCCGCCGCTGGCCCCCATGCTGGGTATGAGTTCCAGCGTGATGCCGGTTTCGGCCGCGAACAGAGGCGCGAGGCTTCTCACCATTTCGTTGACGGCGCCGGTTCCACCGACGCGCAAAGTTTCGGCGGCTGTCGCCGTTTGGCTTTGAATAAATAAAGTT
>JANMSH010000167.1:0-5103 GCA_031389105.1 Hyphomicrobiales bacterium | reverse complement strand
CGGCTCCGCTGCCAGTTTCTGTCCCGCTTCCGGCGGCTTTTCGCAAATGCGCCGCGGACCGTCGAACGGCTGATAGCTGCAATCGGACGCGCGGAACGATTGATAGGCCGAAGCGCAGCCTTGCACGTCGCAACTGTTCGGCGCCGAGGTCGCCAGTGTCGGCCTCAGTTGTGGCTGCGGTTGCGCAGCCGGTTGTGCAGCGGCCGGTGCCATCGGCGCAGCGGGAGCGGGCGTCGTTGCCATCGCGGGTGCCGCCAGGATGGAAGGTGTCACGACCGCTGCCACCGCAGGCGTTGCCGCCCCGATTGTTTCGGTATTTGGCGCCGCGGGGCGCGCGGCCGGCTCACTCGCAGACGCTGCAGACGCTATTGTCGGACTGGCCACAACGACCGGCGTGGGGCCGGACTCCGGCCGCTCGATTTTGGTGACTTCCCGCGGCGGCACCGCCGTGCTGGCAGTGCTCGCCGCCTGTATGGCCGGCTTGGTTTCAAGCTTGGTTTCTAGCTTGGGCTTGGTGAGCCAATTGATCTGGAACAGAAGGGCGCTCACCGAAACCAGCAAGATCGCGACATAGGCGAGGAATGGCATGGCTGGTCCGCTGCATGAGGAATTTCCTCGATGCAACGCGCTAGTCATGACCCCGGTTCCGGATAAAGCCGCCGCCCAAGCGAACCGCCGCGGCAAAGTTCCGGGAACCCCGGATATGACGCCGGCGCAACACCCATGCTAGACAACCGGCGCATTTAACCCTGTCGTCGCCGGACCCAATGCCCGCTTCCGCCACACCCACCCTCACCTCATTCCGCCGCATCGTCGTCAAGGTCGGCTCGTCGCTCTTGGTCGATCAGTCGGCCGGCAGGCTGAACGCCGAATGGCTCGACACGCTCGCCGCCGACATCGCCGCGCTGCATAGCGAGAAGCGCGACATCCTGGTGGTGTCGTCGGGCGCCATCGCGCTGGCGCGCGCGGTGATGAAGCTGCCCGCCGGCGCGCTCAAGCTCGAGGAAGCGCAGGCCGCCGCCGCCGTCGGGCAGATCGCGCTGGCGCGCTCATGGTCGGAATCCTTGAGCGCACACGGCATCGCCGCCGGACAGGTGCTTTTGACACTGGGCGATACAGAGGAGCGCCGCCGTTATCTCAACGCGCGCTCGACCATCGACAAGCTCCTGGAGTGGCGCTCGGTGCCGGTGATCAACGAGAACGACACCGTCGCCACCACCGAGATCCGTTACGGCGACAACGACCGGCTCGCCGCGCGCGTCGCCACCATGATGAGCGCCGATCTGCTGGTGCTGCTGTCCGACGTCGACGGGCTCTACGACAAGCCGCCGTCCGCCAGCGATGCCAGACTGGTGCCGGTCGTGCCGCGCATCACGCCGGAGATTGAGGCGATGGCGGGTGTTTCGGAATCCGAAACGTCGCGCGGCGGCATGCTGACCAAGATCGAGGCCGGCAAGATCGCCACCACCGCCGGCACGCACATGGTGATAGCGTCGGGCCTGGTGCCGCATCCGTTGCGCGCGATCGTCGATGGCGCGGCCTGCACCTGGTTCCTGACGCCGGCCAATCCGGTGACCGCGCGCAAGAAATGGATCGCCGGCTCGCTCGAGCCGCGCGGCGCACTGACGATCGATGCCGGCGCGGTCAAGGCCTTGCGCGTGGGAAAAAGCCTGCTGCCCGCCGGCGTCATCAAAATCGACGGCACGTTTGGCCGCGGCGACGCGGTGATCGTGCGCGGGCCGGACGGCGCCGAAGTCGGACGCGGGTTGATCGCTTACGATTTCGACGATGCGGAAAAGATCAAAGGCCGCTCGTCGGCCGACGTGATGCTGATCCTGGGCTACACCGGCCGCACCGAAATGATTCATCGCGACGATCTGGTGATCGGCGGACACTAAATCTGTGGAACCCACGCTCGATATGCGCGTTGTTCAGGCACGGCGCGACGAGACACTTCCAGGCCAAGACACTCAGGCACTGACTCAACTTCCAGGCACTGACTCACAAGACGCGGATTCTCTGACGTAAAATTTGAAGGCGATTGACCGATCGCCCGTTAACCCCAGTCCTCGAGGCTGGGGTTTCCGCGTTTGGCGCAGCCCTTCTCCACATTTGCTTGGCTCGCGTCTGGCGGTTGGTGGCCAGCGCTCGGCCACTGGCCGAGCCGCCGCTCGCGACAACTCTCGGTCAGTGGCTGCGCTGGACCGGCGTGCGTGCCCGCCGCGTCGATTTGCGCAACGCCGCGCGGACCGGCAACCGCATCGTGGTGCCGTCCGGAAACTCGATATAGCGCTTGAATACCTGCACTTCGCCCTCGCCCGCAGGATTGCCCTCGATGACGAATTTGGTGCCGACCGGGAAGCGGCTCGGGAGGGCCTTGGGCTTACGCATTACGACACGACTCATGGGACTGACCTCTCTTTGGAACTGCGATCCTGACAACCCAACGTGAAGGTCTAGTGGTACGTTGCAATCCATCCCATCTTATCCACGCTATCCTCAGGTACCGGCGCGCTACACCCGGGAACGGCCCACCTCGCCGCCGGAACCCCGACGTGGTAGGAAAACCCCGACGATAGAGGGCCTTGCAGGCTTTGTGACATGACGGCGCCGCTAAAAAGCATCGAGGGAACCGGGGATCAGACCGTGGCCAAAGCCATGGCACTGACCATGGCCGAGATCGGCCGCAATGCCCGTGCGGCCGCCCGCGCTTTGGCGCTGGCCTCGACCGTGCAGAAGGACCGCGCTCTCGAACTGATGGCCGCGGCGGTCCGGGCGCAGCACGCGCGCATTCTCGCTGCCAATGCCGAGGATCTCGCCGATGCCCGCACGGCCGGTCTCTCAGTCGCAGCGCTCGACCGGCTCGCGCTCGACGCCGCGCGGGTCGAAGGCATCGCCGAAGCGATCGAAGCCGTGCGCGCGCTGAGCGATCCGGTCGGCACCGTTACCGAATCCTGGACCCGGCCAAACGGCATGACCATCGAGCGTGTCCGCGTACCTCTTGGCGTCATCGGCATCATCTACGAAAGCCGCCCAAACGTGACGGCGGACGCCGGCGCGCTGTGCCTGAAATCCGGCAATGCCGCGATCCTGCGTGGCGGCTCGGACTCAGGCCGCTCAAGCCGCGCCATTCACGCCGCGCTCGAACAGGGCCTGCGCGAGGCTGACCTGCCCGCGGCGGCGATCCAACTGGTGCCGACACGCGACCGCGCCGCGGTCGGCATGATGCTCACCGGACTCGATGGTGCCATCGACATCATCGTACCGCGCGGCGGCAAGAGCCTGGTGGCGCGCGTGCAGGCGGAAGCCCGCGTGCCGGTGTTCGCGCACCTCGAAGGCGTCTGTCACGTTTACGTCGATAAGGCAGCCTCGCTCGACATGGCCAAGAAGATCGTGCTCAACGCCAAAATGCGGCGCACCGGCGTGTGCGGCGCCGCCGAGACTCTGCTGGTCGACCGCGCAGCCGCAGCGACGCATCTCAAGCCGCTGATCGACATGCTGATCGACGCCGGCTGCGAAATCCGCGGCGACAAGCCGACGCAAGCCGTCGACACGCGCGTGAAGGCCGCGACCGAGGAAGACTGGTCTACCGAATATCTCGAAGCCATCATCGCCGCGAAAGTAGTCGACGGCGTCGATGCCGCCATCGAGCACGTCGAGCGTTACGGCTCGCATCACACCGACGCCATCGTCACCGCCGACCCGGCGGCGGCGGAGAAATTCTTGACGCAAGTGGATTCGGCCATCGTGCTGCACAACGCCTCGACGCAATTCGCCGACGGCGGTGAGTTCGGTTTCGGCGCCGAGATCGGCATCGCCACCGGACGCTTCCACGCCCGCGGGCCGGTCGGCGTCGACCAGCTCACCACCTTCAAGTACCGCATTCGCGGAAGCGGTCAGACTCGGCCGTGACCTCACCCATCGTCGCTCGGCAAAGAACCCCCAATTTGCGCTATCTTCCTCCCAATGCGCCGGGCATGCGCATCGGCCTGTTCGGCGGCACCTTCGATCCGCCGCATCTTGCGCATGTTGGCGCCAGCCTGCTGGCGATGAAGCGGCTCAAGCTCGACCGCGTCTGGTGGCTGGTGACGCCCGGCAATCCGCTCAAGAACACCAAAGGCCTGGCGCCGCTCGGCGAACGCATCGAAGCCGCGCGCAAGCTGACGCACCACCCGCGCCTCGACGTCACCGGCATCGAAGCCGCCATCAACACGCGCTACACCTACGACACCATTTTGTGGCTGATGACGCGCTGCCCGCGCGTGCGCTTCGTCTGGATCATGGGCGCCGACAATCTGCGCAGCTTCCATCGCTGGCAGAAGTGGCGCGAGATCGCGTCTCTGGTGCCGATCGTGGTGGTCGACCGCCTCGGCCCCAGTCTTTATGCCGGCGCCAGCCCGGCCGCTCAGGCGCTGGGCCGGTTCCGCATCCGCGAGCGCGACGCCAGCACGCTGCCGGATCGCCGCGCCCCGGTCTGGACCTTTTTGCACGGCCTCAAATCGCCGCTGTCGTCCACCGCGTTGCGCGAACTTCGCCGTAAGACCGGAACTCCCGGCGGTAAAACCAAGCAGACCGGAAAAAAGCCTGCAAAGCCCAAAAAGGCCGCAAAGCCAAAGGGTGGAAAGAAACGCACGAAATAGCTATCTTGAGCGCTCAGCCCGGTCGTGCCGGGCGCGCGCCGAACCGAAAGGATAAACGTCCCCTGGCAACATCGACAGTCTCCCGGACGAAACGCAGTTCGTCCGCCGCCAAGCGCCCCGCCACCAAGCGCCCCGCCGCCGCCAAAAAGCCGGCTGCCAAAACGGCCGCGAAGCAAGCCGCCAAAGTAATTGAAAAGCCATCTGGCTCCAGAGAAACGCTACGGCTCATCCTCGCGCGGCTGGAAGACATGAAGGCCGAGCACAGCGTCACCATCGACCTCAGCGACAAACCGTCGATCGGCGATTACATGGTCGTCACCACCGGCCGCTCGAACGTGCACGTCGCGGCGGTGGCCGACAGCGTGGTTCGCGGCCTGAAAGCCGCCGGCAAAACCGGCCTGCGGGTCGAAGGCTTGCGTCAGGGCGACTGGGTGCTGATCGACGCCGGCGACGTCATCGTTCA
>JANMSH010000148.1:0-8757 GCA_031389105.1 Hyphomicrobiales bacterium | reverse complement strand
TCGAGGGCACGAAGGAAGGAACGACGGCGTACCCGGCGCCGCAAAGAACACGGGCGCATACGCACGTCCGCTGTTTGAAATTTAAATCGGAAAATTACCGCGCCGTGTCCGCGCCGACCGGCAACATGACGATGCGCCGGCGGCCGATTTTCCGCAGCAGCGCCGCTTCGGCCTCAGTGCTGTCCGGATGACCGCCGAGTTCGTCGTAGAAGCGCCGCGCAATGAGCAGGCCCTGTTCGGGCCGCGCGCCGCCGCCGAGCATGACGCGCAACAGCGCGCTGATTTCCGACAGAGCCGGGTGCAGCAGATCGCCGGCGCCTGGCGGGCGAAACACCGCGGCGCGCATCGGCCCGTCGAGCCGATCGATTTTTTCCATGAAGCGGTCGGCCGCTGCGATCCAGCCCGCATCCGGTACGCAGCCGGCGCGCAGGAACAGGAGCCAGGGCGTGCGCGTGGTCAGCGCCGCTGCCTTCAGCCGCGCGCCAAGCGGGTCCGCCGAACCGATGAAACGGCAACCGGCGATATCGGCCACTTCCGCGCTGGCGTCACGCGAGCCGCCGTCGGCCACGATCACCTCGCCGAGCAGGCCGGCGGTCGCGGCCGGCACCAAAGCGGCCAGCGTCGGCACCAAAGTGCGCTCCGATTCGTAAGTGGCAATGATCGCGCTCAGCATGGGAACCGCAGGGGTATGAACGGGTTGGCACTATATCATGTGGAGGTATCGAAACTCCCTACGAGATCAGGCCCCAATTGCTCAAATTGTGAGCCTCTTATTTTGTTCTTGTTATGTTCACATGATCTCATTAGGTTAGGCCCATGGCTCGATACACTGCAGCCCTTAAGCGCCCGCCGGTTCAGGATTTGCCCTCCGGTCCGGCGGGCGAATATGTCGACGACCTCACAGGGCTCCTTGGGGTCGCGGTCGACTATGAGCGCCGTCGTGGGCGTGGGGCGCAGAGCAATGCCGCCGGCCGCTATGAGCCGCTGGCCCGCATCGCCTTCGACGACGGCTGGCGCACGCTGGACGAGCTACCGGCGTTCAAGACGACGGTGCAGACCGACGCCACCCGCAAGATCATCACCCGCAACGAGTCGCCGGACATCGGCTTCGACCGTTCGATCAATCCCTATCGCGGCTGCGAGCACGGCTGCATCTACTGCTTCGCGCGGCCGACCCACGCCTATCTTGGTATGTCGCCGGGGCTCGACTTCGAATCCAAATTGTTCGTGAAGCCGGAAGCGGCCGAACTGCTGGAGAAGGAACTGGCGGTGCCCAGCTATTCGCCGAAGGTGATCGCGATTGGCACCAACACCGATCCGTATCAGCCGATCGAGCGCAAGTATCAGGTGATGCGCCGCATCCTCGAAGTGCTCGACCGCGCCGGTCATCCAGTCGGCATCGTCACCAAGTCGGCGCTGGTGCTGCGCGATCTCGATATTCTGGCGCGCATGGCGGAGCGCAATCTCGCCAAGGTGGCGCTGTCGGTGACGACGCTCGATGCTGACCTCGCGTGCCGGATGGAGCCGCGCGCGGCGACGCCGATGCGGCGGCTGGAAACCTTGCGGCGTCTCTCGCAGGCCGGCGTGCCGACCACGGTGATGGTGGCGCCGGTGATCCCCGCGCTCAACGATATGGAGATCGAGCGCATTCTCGACGCCGCGCAAGCCGCCGGCGTGAAGGAAGCGGGCTACGTGCTGCTGCGCCTGCCGCTGGAAGTGCGCGACCTGTTCAATGAATGGCTCAAGGCGAACTACCCCGACCGCGCCAATCATGTATTCAAGCTGATCCGCGACACGCGCGGCGGCAAGGATTACGACTCCGAATGGGGCAAGCGCATGAAGGGCACCGGGCCCTACGCCTGGATGATCGGGCGACGCTTCGAGATGGCCTGCGAGAAACTCGGGCTCAACACGGCGAAACGTAAGCTCACCACCGAGCATTTCCGCCATCCCAAGCCCGACGACGCACAGATGAGCTTGTTTTAATTCGTCATTCCGGGACGGCGCGAAGCACCGGGCCCCGGAATGGCAGAGTAAATCCCCGCATTTCACCGCATCGCGGTTTCAGGATTTGACAAGCGCTGAGTCGCGCGCGTTCATCGCAGCATGGCCGCGAAATCGAAACCCAAACGCCTGCCGCTGAAGGAGCCCGCGTTGCGCCCGACGTTCCGGCGCGAGAGGCGCGCGCTCAACAGCGGCGTGTTTCCGGTCGCCGGCTGCGATGAGGCGGGCAGGGGACCTTTGGCGGGTCCGGTTGTCGCCGCCGCGGTGGTGCTGGATCCGGCGCGCATTCCGCGCGGGCTCAACGATTCCAAAAAGCTCGACGCCGATGAGCGCGAGGCGCTTTACGAAAAAATCTGCGCCACGGCGCAAGTGGCGGTGGCGTTCGGCTCAATCGAGCGCATTGACCGCGATAATATTCTGCGCGCCTCGCTGTGGGCGCTGGCGCGCGCGGTCAAGGCTCTGCCGGTGCGGCCGAAGCTGGTGTTCGTCGACGGCAACATGAAAATCGATTGCGGGTGCGATTGCGAGGCGGTGGTGTCCGGCGACGCGCTGGTCAATTCGATTGCGGCCGCTTCGATCGTTGCCAAGGTGACGCGCGACCGGCTGATGAAACGGCTCGGATTCCACCATCCCGGCTACGGCTTTGAGCGCCACATGGGTTATTCCGTGCCCGAGCACTTCGACGCTCTGATGCGGCTCGGGCCGACCATCCATCACCGCCGCTCGTTCGCGCCGGTGGCGGCGAGGTTTGCGGCCATGGCCCCCGTTTCCGACGATATCGTGGTCGAGTTGTTGCCTCTTTAGTCCGGGTTCTCTATCTCTGGCCTGCGCGCATGATCCCGAAAAGTGTGAAGCGGTTTTCGGATAAGATCATGCGCCACTAAAATTGTTTTCACCCCACGCGGGCCAATGCATTACGTATCGCTGATTATCGAGTTCCTGCGGGGGCGCCCGGCGGTGATGTTCTGGACCGCGGCGCTGACGCAAGCGGCGCTCTGGACCCTGATACCATCACTGTTCTACAGCGCGCCGCCCGGCGACGTTCCGCTATTGCTGGCCATCGGTCATGAATTCGTGCTCGGCAGCTATCTCGGGCCGCCGCTGGCGTTCTGGCTCGGCGAGATGGCGTTCCGCCTGCTCGGCATCTTCGGGCTCTATCTGCTGGCGCAAGCCTGCATCGTGACCGCCTATTGGGCGGTATTCACGCTCGGCCGCGCCATCGTCGGCACGCGTCACGCGGTGCTCGGCGTGTTGCTGATGATCGGCATCGCCACATTCACGGTGCCGAGCCCGGATTTCGGGCCGGCGATTTTGGCGGCGCCGCTCTGGGCGCTGTCGCTGCTGCAATACTGGCGCGCGGTCGGCGAAGGCAAACGCGGCTCATGGTTTTTTCTCGCGCTATTCCTCGGCCTGCTGCTGCTCACAAGCTACGTCGGCCTGATCCTGATCATGCTGATGGTGCTGTTCACCTTCGCGACCGAACGCGGACGCCGCGAACTGGTCAATCCCGAGCCGTGGATTGCGGTGCTGCTATTCGTCATCGTCGTTTTCCCGCACGCCGCCTGGCTGAAAAACGGCTACGAGCTGATTGCCGCCAACATCAACGAAGGCGTTGCGATTGCCGGCGGCATGAAGCCCGCGGCCTGGCTATTGGCCGCGCTGGTGTTCAGCCATCTCGGCCTGTTTCTGCTGGTGGTGCTGGCGAGCGGCTGGCCGGGACATCGGCGGCGCTGGCGCGACCGCGCGCCGGAAATCACGCGCGCGCCGGTCGAATTCCTGGCGCGCAGTTACGTTTATTTCTTCGCATTGGCGCCGGGGCTGTGCGCGATCGCCATCGCCTTTGTTAGCGGCAAGCTTGGCCCGTTCGATCGCACAGCGCCATTGGTGGTGTTGTCGGGTCTGGCGGTGGTGGTCGCAGCCGGCGATCAAATCCTGCTTTATCGCGAGCGGCTGGTGTCGTCGGCCTGGGCGGGCCTGCTGGTCGTGCCGCCGGCAATGGTAGTGCTGAGCCTGATCGTGCTGCCGTGGACCATCAAGATCGATCAAAAGATCGCGCAGCCCGCCAATGTCGAAGGCGCTTTCTTTGCCGACAATTTCCAGCGCCGCACCGGCAAGCCACTGAGTTACGTCACCGGCGATATCCGGCTGGCGCCGCTGGTCGCGCTCGCGTCGCCCAGCCGGCCGCACGTCTATTTCCACTGGGCGCCGCAACGTAGCCCCTGGGTCAGCACCACGGAGTTCTACAAGCAGGGCGGCGTCTTGGTGTGGCCGGCCGCCGACAGCGCCGGCACGCCGCCGGCGACGCTTAAGATGCAGTTTCCCGCCATGGTGCCGGAAGTGCCGCGCTCGTTCTCGCGCTCGATTCAGGGCGTCATGCCGCTCATTCGAGTCGGCTGGTCGGTGATAAGGCCGCAACAGCCTTGATGGCTCAGTGATAGCTTTCGCCCGCGCGCACCTTGCCGCGGAACAGCCAGAAGATGAACACGACGTAGCCGATGACCATCGGCAATAGCAGCAGCGTGCCGACTAGCATGAATATCTGGCTCGATGGCGCCGCCGCGACATCCCAGACGGTGAGGGTGGGCGGCACCAGATACGGGAAGCTGGAAATCACCAGCCCGAGATAGCCGAGCAGGAACAGCCCGATCGTCGCCAGGAATGGCGGCACGTCACGGCCTTGTTCGAGCCAGCGCCACAACGCGAATGCAACGAGCGCCGTCACCAGCGGTATCGGCCACAGGAAGTAGAAATTCGGCAGCGAGAACCAGCGCTCGGCGATCCGCGGTATGGCGAGCGGCGTCCACAAGCTTACGACGGCCATGCAGCCGAGCACCGCGAGCAGCAATAATTTCGCGTGCGCTCGCGCGCGATCCTGCACGGGGCCATCGGTCTTCATCACCAGCCAGGTGGCGCCGAGCAGCCCGTAACCGGCCACGACCGCCAGCCCGCAGATCAGCCCGAACGGCGTCGCCCAATCGAAGGTGCCGCCGGAATATGCGCCGTCGCGCACCGCAATGCCCTGGATCAATCCGCCGAGGATGACGCCCTGCGCGAAGCCAGCGGTGGTCGATGCGATGGCGAAAGCGATGTTCCACAGTGTCTTTGAGTTCGACACGGTGCGGAATTCAAAGGCGACGCCGCGGAACACCAGCGCCACCAGCATCACGATCACGGGCAGATAAAACGCCGGCATGAGGATTGCGTAAGCGCGCGGGAACGCCACGAACAGTCCAGCCCCGCCCATTACCAGCCAGGTTTCGTTGCCGTCCCAGAACGGTGCGATCGAGCGCATCATCTGGTCGCGCTCGCCTTCGCTCTTCGAGAACGGAAACAAAATGCCGATGCCGAGATCGAAACCGTCGAGGACCACATACATCGCGACGGCGGTGCCGATGATGCCGGCCCAGATCAATGGAAGATACCACTCCATTACGAGCCGCCTTTCTTAAGCGCTTCGCGGCCGTTCTCGCGCGCGGCGGCGAGCGGACTTGCCGAGAAATTCTCCGGCTCGTGCGAAGCCTCGCGCGGACCCAAGGCGATCAGGCGGTTGATGTAGTAGATGCCGAACGAGAACACGATTCCGTAGGAAACTACGAACAGCGCCAGCGTGCCGGCGATGGTGGCGCCGAGGACGGGCGAGGTGGCGTCGGCGGTGCGCATAATGCCCTGCACGATCCAGGGCTGACGTCCGCTTTCCGTCACCACCCAGCCAGCGATCACGGCGACAAAACCGATCCACCAGCATTGCGCCATCATGCGCAGATACCACCGCGTCTCAAATAGCGAGCCACGCCACCACAGGAACGCGCCAAGCAGCGCGGTCACGATCATGAAGAATCCGATGCCCAGCATGATGCGGAAGGCGAAGAACACGGTCTTGACCGGCGGCCGTTCGCTTTCCGGCACGCTGAGCAGGCCCGGGAACAGGCCATTCATCTTGTGCGTCAGGACCAGCGACGCGCCTTTCGGGATCGACAGCTCGAAACGATTGACGCCCGCCTTTTCGTCCGGCCAGGCGAAGATGTGGAAGTCGCCGGGCTTGCTGCCGTCCCAATGCGCTTCCATCGCCGCGACCTTGATCGGCTGGTGCTGCAGCGTATTGAGGCCGTGCTGATCGCCGATGATGAGCTGCAGCGGCGCGAGAATGGCGGCCAAGCCGATCGCCATGCGCAGCATGGTGCGGCCTTCCTCGACATATTTACCGCCAAGCACATAACGCGCGCCGACCGCGAGCACAACGAAGGCGGTTGTAAGGTACGTGGCATTGAGCATATGCGCGAAGCGATAGGGGAAGCTCGGATTGAAAACGATGGCGAACCAGTCGAGCGGGAAGGCGATCCCGTCCCTCATTTCATGGCCGGTGGGAGTCTGCATCCAGCTATTGGCGGCGAGAATCCAAAATGCGGAGATGGCAGTGCCGGTCGCGACGACCGCCGCCGACGACACGTAAAGCCAGGGCGGCACGCGCTTGAAGCCGAACAGCAGCACGCCGAGAAACGTCGCCTCGAGGAAAAACGCCGTCAGCACCTCGTAGCCGAGCAGCGGACCCAGCACATTGCCGGTAACGACCGAGAAGCGGCTCCAGTTGGTGCCGAACTGGTAGGACAGCACGATCCCGGACACGACGCCCATTGCGAACGAGACCGCAAAGATCTTGGTCCAGAACCGCATTAGCAACTGGAAACGCTCTTTACCCGTGCGTATCCACAGCACGCCGAGCGTGGCGATATAGGCCGACAGCCCGATGGTGAAGCTCGGGAAGATGATGTGAAAAACGATGGTGAAGGCGAATTGCAGCCGGGCCAGCATGACAGGATCGAATTCCATCGCTCAGCTCCGGCCGTACGCCCCCGAGGCGATCCTATGCCGAACCGCCGACGCATAGCGAGCGGCAAGCGGTCCAAGCCTGCGCTTTATCGAAGTGGACGGTATGTCGGTAACGGACGAAGACCGAAGTCTAGTGCGTCGGTGTCGTCAGCGTGAGGCCGAAATAATTCAGCCCCGGCTCGTCCTTCCGCGTCGAGCGGCTCAGGAAGGACGGATCGTGACTTTCCACGCCGACGCGCGGACCGCGGCTGACAGCGCTGCGGTCGGCGTCGAATCGCAGCATCGAGCCGCCGAGATCGACCCGATCCGGAAGCGCGACGCCGGACGGCTCGCTTTGGTGTTTGCGGTTGTCGAATTTGCCGCTGTTGCGGATCGTCGAGCGTTTCACGGCATCGAAGTCGAGCATATGTTTGCTAGGCGCCACGACATCGAATGACGGCGGTGGCGGTGCGATTGCCATTTGGTCGGCACGTGCGATGGCGGCCGGTGCTAATGCGGCCAGCACAACAAACGCGGCAAATGTGCCGCGCGCACGCGTTGTGATGAAACTCCCGCCCATGCCCAAATCCATGCCCAATTAATTAGCAACATTCGTGCCGAGCGCCAAGTTGCGCTAATGTCACACGGCTAACCGTCCAGCGCCTTCTTGATCGCGAGGAAATCGCGCCAGGCGAAGCGCTTCTGCAACGGGCTGCGTAGCAGGAAGGCCGGATGGAACGTCGGCATCGCGCGGATTTCCCGGTTTCCGCTGTTGAATTGGAACCAGCGCCCGCGGGTCTTGGTGATGCCTTCCTTGATGCCGAGCAAAGTCTGCGCCGACGGGCCGCCAAGGCAAACCAGGATGTCGGGATCGGCGAGTTCAATCTGGCGCAGGACGAACGGCAGGCAGATTTGCGATTCCTGCGGCGTCGGAGTCCGATTGCCGGGCGGACGCCACGGCACGATGTTGGCGATGTAGACCGACGTACGGTCGAGACCGATCGCGGCCAGCATGCGGTCGAGCAATTTGCCGGAGCGGCCGACGAAAGGCAGGCCCTCGATGTCCTCGTCGCGGCCGGGCGCTTCGCCGATGAACATCACGCGGGATTTCGGATTGCCGTCGGCGAAGACCAGCCGCGTCGCGGTGGCCTTCAGCGCGCAGCCGTCGAATTTTTCCAGAATGGCGCGCAGTTCGTCGAGCGACTTGGCGTTTCTGGCCGCTTCGCGCGCCGCCATCGCGGCGGCGTCCGGCGCTTGCGGGGCGGCAATCGGCGCGGCGCGCGCGATCTCGGTGTTCAGGCCCGGCTTTGCCGCGCGCGGTGCCGGAGCAGGCTCGACCATGGCGAAGCGGTCAACCGGCTCTTCGCCTACAAGCGCGTCGGCGCCGGCTTCCAGATAGAAATCGAGCAGTTCGCGGGGCGAGTTGTTGTGATTAGGCACCATAGTTGCAAGGCTACCATGAAGGCATAGTCACGGGAACGAATGACATAGCGATTGCCGTGGCGAATGTCTTGGCGATTGCCGCCATTGTGCAAAAGTGGTGAAAGGGACGGAGAATCAGGAGACGGCCATGGCTGACGTACCCGGACAAGATTTGCCCGCCCGCCAAGATCTTGCCCCTCGCGAAGCGATGGAATTCGACGTGGTGATCGTCGGCGCCGGACCGGCCGGGCTTTCCGCCGCCATCCGCCTCAAGCAGATCAATCCGGATATCAACGTCGTGGTGGTGGAGAAGGGTTCCGAGGTCGGCGCCCATATCCTGTCCGGCGCGGTGATCGATCCGATCGGGCTCGACAGACTGCTGCCGGAATGGCGCTCGGAAGACACGCCGATCAAGACCGCGGTGACTGACGACCGCTTCTATTTCCTCGGGCAGAACGGCAGTCTGCGGCTGCCGAACATCATGATGCCGCCGCTGATGAGCAATCACGGCAACTTCATTGTTTC
>JANMSH010000145.1:0-8250 GCA_031389105.1 Hyphomicrobiales bacterium | reverse complement strand
CCGATCGCGGCGCCGCCAATGCCGAAACGCCCGACGAGAATCTTTTCGATGAAATCCTGTGCCGAGGTCGCTGCCAAAGCGGCGTCGAATCGCATGACGATAGCGCCATTGAGCCGGGTCGCCGCCAGCAGGCGCATCTTGTTGCGTTCGCTGGAGAGCTGGAACATCGTGTCCTGCGGTCGCAGAAATTGTCGCGGGTGCGGCGAGAATGTCAGCGCCGCTGCCTTGCGGCGAAGCCCGCGGGCGCGCGACAAAGCCGCCCCGAGCACAGCACGGTGGCCGCGATGAACGCCGTCGAAATTTCCAATCGCCACCACGGCGCCCTGCAATGGCCCGATATCGAGGGCCAGCTCGCCGCCGCGCGCGATATGGAAGGCTTTCATCATTTGGCCGGATTTCTGCATAGAATCGTTCATGTGCCGCTAAGTCTGTTGCACAGAAGTTGTGTCACGCGCTGCCCAATCTGATCTCATGAGACTTTCTTGGGCTCAAATACGGTTACCGCGCCGTTAACAAACTTTCAAATTAACGGGTTATTCAAGCGCCATTGCTAGGTTGCACCGTTCCTGGGGGAGCGCCTTTCGCGGGCGAAGTCGCATGGCTGTCGATCTTTCGATGCCGGTCCTGATCGTGGACGACTACAACACGATGGTCCGCATCATCCGCAATCTCCTGCGCCAGCTCGGCTTCGAGCATATCGACGATGCCAGCGACGGTGCCGCCGCGCTCGCCAAGATGGAACAGCGCAAATACGGCCTGGTGATTTCCGACTGGAACATGGAGCCGATGACCGGCTACGACCTGCTGCAGCAGGTGCGCGCCCACCCGGACATGTCCGACACCCCGTTCATCATGGTGACGGCGGAATCCAAGACCGAGAACGTCGTTGCCGCCAAGAAGGCCGGCGTGTCGAACTACATCGTCAAGCCGTTCAATGCGCAGACGCTTAAGAGCAAGATCGAGTCGGTCTTTCCGGATCTCGAAGCGCCGGCGGCTTAAAGCCTCACCACACCAATTCGCGCATTACCGCCTTCGGCATCTGGCCGGCGGCGGTGAATTTCGCTTTGAGCGCGGCGATGTTGGGCTGCGCGCGCGTGCCCAACTCCTCGGCGTGGATGCCTGAGGTGACGAACAGAAAATCGATGCCGAAAGCGTGCGCGCCAGCCAGATCGGTGCGGATCGAATCGCCGATGGCCAGCACGCGGTTGCGCGCGACTTTGCCGTGCGCCGCTTCCGCTTTGGCCAACGCCATCTCATAGATCGGCGCATAGGGCTTGCCGGCATAGACTACCTCGCCGCCCATGCCGGCGTAGAGATCGGCCACCGCGCCGGCGCAATAGACCAGTCTGTCGCCGCGCTCGACCACCACGTCCGGATTGCCGCAGATCATGAACACCTTGCGAGCCAGCATGCCCTCCAGCCGGGCGCGGTAGTCCTCCGGCGTGTCGCGGTCGTCATCGTCCAGCCCAGAACACACGACGTAATCGGCGCTTTCCAGCGGCGCGAAGCGCACGTCGAGCCCGGTAAAAATCTCGATGTCGCGCTTCGGCCCCATATGAAACACGCTCTGCCCCGGCCGCTGCTCGATCAACGAGCGCGTGACGTCGCCGGACGACACGACGGCGTCGTAAGTTTCGCGCGGTACATGAAGTGCTTCAAGCTGGCGCGCCACCACGTTGTGCGGGCGCGGCGCATTGGTAATGAAGACGACGGTAACGCCGGCCTTGCGCGCCTGGATCAGCGCCTCGCAGGCTTTCGGGAAGGGCACGACGCCGTTGTGCACGACGCCCCAGAGATCGCACATCAGCACGTCGTAGCCGGGCGCGAGGGTCGAAAAATGCGGGACTAAATTCGGCACGGACGATCAGGCGCCGGCGCCGACGGGGGCGAATTCGCTCAAGCCCTCGCCCGATAGTTTGTCGCCTTCGCCGAACCCACCCTGCAAAGCCTCGGCGCGCACCGGCCGCGGGGCTGAGAACAGGAAGCCTTGTCCGAAACGGACGTCGTATTCGAGCAGGTCGACCACCATATTTTCGCTTTCGATGCGTTCGGCAATCAGGTCGATACCGTTGCGCGCCAGAAGATCGGCGAGATCTTCCGGATGAATGTCGCTCTGCGCGTTGGCGGCCTTGTTGAGCAAGAGCTTGGCCGGCACCTTCAGGAACCGGAACCAGTGCTCGGCCAGTTCCTTGGGCTCCATGCGAAGATCGGTGACATGGTCCATCGAGAAGCGGAAGCCGCGCTCGGCCAAAGCCGACAGCGCCTCATTTTCCATCGGGCCAAACCCGCGGTAGGCGTCCTGCGTGAATTCGAACATCAGCGCGCCGCTGAGCGCACGATTGGCGTCCATGAAATCGAGCAACTGCTTGAACTGCGCCTGATCTATCAGCGTCGAGGCGCTGATGTTGCAGAACACGCCGACGTCGCGGCTCTTCAATTGCAGACGGCGCGTTACCTGCACGCAGCGGAACAGCAGCAGATTGTCGATCTTCGGCATCAGGCCGACGGCTTCGGCATACTCGATGAAATCGCCGGCCGGGATGATATCGCCTTCTTCGGTGCGCAGCCGCGACAGCGCTTCGTAGTAACGCACCTTGCGTTGCGGCAGCGTGACGATCGGTTGCAGATAAAGATCGATGCGGTTGGCGTCGGCCGCCCGGCCGATCAATTCCCCGATGCCCTCGCGGGTCAGCCCGGCGAACCGGCGCGTGCCGGTGATGGCGTCGCTTTCGCTCAAGGCGAGCGGCGCGTCGGCAACGGTAGTAACGGCAGCAACGGCGTGCGGCGGCATGCCGGTCGGCGCGCGCTCCGGCATGGCACCATGGCCCTGCAACACGGATTCATGCGCCGCGACGGTGTCGGCGATCTGGCGCACCAGCCCACCCAACTCACCGATCTCGGCGGCAATCGGATCGGCTGCGCCGCGCGTGCGGCTCAACGTGCTTTCAACGCGGCTTTCGATGGCGTTGAGGCGCCGCGCCATCTCCGCGACCTGGCGGGCGAGGTCACCGGTGCCGCGCGACAGATCGGCGATCTGGTCGCCGAGATCGCCGCGGTCGCGCAGGCGATTGCTGATCGTATTGTACAGCGCCATGGTGGTCAGCGCCGCCAAAGCCACGATCGCCGAGGTCAGCCCGTCGAGCCGCAGCGCCAGAAACAGCACAGCGCCGATCGAGCTGGCGATCAGCACCATGCAGACGGCAATGAAGATGGCGCTGATGCGGCGCATACGAACAATCCTGGGCGGCTCGGCCGCGTGTGATTCGTGGCCCCGGGGACCAATGTTCATGAGGGACCCGGTCCGCGCAACTGCGAAGTCCTGCTATGATAACGGTTATTCGGGCCGAATCCGGGCTTGTTGGAACCGACTGACGATGACCGCTCCCCGAGATTTGCCTCTCCTGCGCCGTTTCGCGGCTCTGCGGCCATGGGTATTCCCCGGCTTTCTCGGCTTCCACGCCGTGGTGTGGACCGTGCTGCCGACGGCGCTCTATCCCAACCTGCCGCTCGACCTGATCGAGGCACTGACCTACGGCCGCGAATGGCAGCTCGGTTACGACAAGCTGCCGCCCTTGCCGTGGTGGCTGGTGGAAGCCGTAAACCTGACCATCGGTCATGAATTCGGCTTCTACCTTTTGGCGCAGGCGGCCATCGTTGCCGGCTTTGCCGCGGTCTGGGCGATGGCCCGGCCGCTCGCCGGCACGCGCGGCGCGCTGATCGCGGTGCTGATCCTCGATGGCCTGCACTACTTCAATTACACCGCCGCCAAGTTCAACCACGATGTCATCCAACTGCCGTTCTGGGCACTGGCCGGCTATGCTTTCCACCGCGCGCTGCGTGGCGGCGAATGGCGGTACTGGCTACTGCTTGGCCTCGCAATCGGGCTGTCGCTGTGGGCAAAATATTTCGTCGCGATGCTGGCGGTGCCGCTGGCGATTTTCATGATCGCCGACCGCGATGCGCGCAAGCATCTCGCCACACCCGGGCCGTATATCGCGCTGGCCGCGGCGATCGCTGCGATGGCGCCACATCTGATCTGGCTGGTGGCGAACGATTTCCTCCCCTTCGGCTATGCCGAACATCGCGCCGTGCTGTCGCGCGGCTGGACCGACCACCTGTGGCGTCCGTTTCAGTTCGCCATCGGCCAGTTGTTCTTCCTCATTCCGTCACTGCTGATCGCGCTGCCGCTGTTCTGGCCGCGCCCGGCGGCCTCCGAATTACCGGCGGCAACGAGCGAGTTCGACCGGCGCATCGTCACGCTGCTGGCATTCGGTCCGATGGCGGTGGTGCTGGCGCTGTCGGCATTGAGCGGTCGCGGCACCGTCGCGATGTGGGGCTATCCGCTGTGGCTATTCATCGGCCTGTGGCTGGTGCTGATGGCAAGCCGCGTCATCGACGACAAGCGCCTCAAGCGCATCGGACTGACGTGGGCGGCCGTGTTCGTCGCGCTGGCAGCGGCCTTCATCGGCAATTACGGCGTGCTGCCGCAATACGATCACCGCTATCGAGCCGTGCTGTATCCAGGCCACGACCTCGCCCGCGAATTATCGCAGCGCTATGGCGCCGTCACCGGCAAACCCATCGTCTATGTGATCGGCAGCATGTGGGATGGTGGCAATGTCGCGCATTATGCGCCAAGCCATCCGCGCGTGCTGATCGACGGCAAGCCCGAGCGCGCGCCGTGGATCGACCTCAACGACATGCGGGCGCGCGGCGCGGTGGTGGTGTGGACCTCTGGCGATCTCACGGCGCTGCCGATCGAATATCGCAACATCGCCGCCGACGCCGCCGTGCAGCCGCCGTTCATGCTCAAGGCGCGGCGCGGCGATCAGGTGGTCAATGTCGGCTGGGCGATTTTGCTGCCGCAGCCAAGTTACGCGCTGGCGCGATAACCGCCCATATGCCCGGTCTTATGATGAAAAGCGCAGATGGAACATGTGCTTTTGTCATATGCAGTCAGGGATTCAAACGGTAAGCTGATACTTGTCGGGCTGGGTGCGGGGGGGCGTGGATTTGCTGCGACGGCGTATCGATTGCGTTCTGGTTGAGTCGGAATTTCAGACAAAGACTTTTCGCTACGCCAAATGCGCGGCTGGGGCGCTGGCAGCGATCGCCGTCGCTATCAGCGCATTCGATCTGACGAAGGCCGTCATCGTAGAACCCGCCGTCAGGTTCATCGACCAAAACTACCAAAGTTTCACCGCCTTCTCAGAACGGATGCGACCCGTCGCAGTCGAGACCGCACAAGAGCATGCGTCCGTCGCACGGCTCCCGGCCCCAGCTACGAATGTTGCCCGGTCCACCACGGGCGCTTTACCGAGGCGTGATGTAACGCCGGCGCCAATTCCTGAGGCGGCGCCGAACACGAACCCGCGGCACGCAAGGCTGCTGTCGCCGTCCGAGCGGCTGAATCTGACTGCGGCGTCGCTGATCAAGGCGCAGCATTGTCTTGCCAGCGCCATCTATTTCGAGGCCCGCAACGAGCCGGCCCGCGGACAAATTGCCGTCGCACAGGTGGTCGTCAATCGCGTGTTCTCGGGCTATTACCCGAACGATCTTTGCGACGTGGTTTACCAGAACGCCAGCCGGCACCTCGAATGCCAGTTCACCTTCGCCTGCGATGGCAAGCGCAAAGTCATCAACGAGCGCGGCGCCTGGGCCCGCGCCAACCAAATTGCCGGCCGGGTCCTCGCCGGCGATCTCTACGATCCGGCCGTGGGCTCATCGACGCACTATCACGCACTCTACGTGCGTCCGAACTGGGTGGAGGAGATGAAGAAATTCGCCCGCCACGGCACGCATAATTTCTACCGTCCGGTTGCCTGGGGCACCGGCACCGACGCGCCAACCTGGGGCAGTGTGCCGCTGCCGCCGGACAAGGGCAAAGCGGTGGTGTCTCAGTTTGAATAAGGCAGCCGAAAAACCGCTACGGCTCGCTGAGGGTGATTTCCAGACTTATCTGATTGAACCGGCTCCACGGCGCTTGGGCAGAGTGCACCGACACGGCTTTACCGACACGACAGGCAACGGTGTAATCAACCTCATACGGAGGCAGATGCCTGATCGGCAATAGGGCGAGCGCCCGTAATTCCTGACGCTCGAATTGGATGGTCATAACGGTCCGCCTTTAATGGGACCGTACTCGCTATTCCTAACAAAACACAGCGAAAGAAGTATTCACTGTGAATCTCTACCCACCCGCGCGCCTTGCCAAATCTCAATGCAAAGCAATAGCGCGCAACGTGGCGTCCGCGCCCTAAGCCACCGCTTTGATGATCTTGGCTACCTTGTCGAAGATCTCGCCGATCTGCGCTTCCGTGACGATCAGCGGCGGGCTTAGGGCGAGCGTATCGCCGACGGCGCGCAGCATCAGGTCGTGGTCGTAGAACGCCAGATCCAGCGCCTCGAAACCGCGCTTGCCGACGCCATCCGGCTTGCTGGCGAGATCGATGCCAACGGTAAGACCGACCGGCCGGATGTCGAGCACGTTCGGCAAACCTTTTAGCCCCATCGCCGCTTCGCACCACAGCGGCTCGAGTTTGCCCGCGCGCTCGAACAATCCTTCTTCGCGATAGATGTCGAGCGTGGCGAGGCCCGCCGCGCAGGCCAGCGGATGCGCCGAATAAGTATAGCCGTGGAACAGCTCGACCATGTGCTCGGGGCCTTGCATGAAGGCGTCGTAAATGTGCTTTCGCACCAGCACGCCGCCCATCGGCACACTGCCCGACGTGACACCCTTGGCAAATGTAATCATGTCCGGCACCACGCCGTAGCGTTCGGCGGCAAAGGCATAGCCCATGCGGCCGAAGCCGGTGATGACCTCGTCGAAGATCAGGAGAATGCCGTGCTTGTCGCAGATCGCGCGTAGGCGTTCGAGGTAGCCCTTGGGCGCCGGCAGCACGCCGGTCGACGCCGCCAGCGGCTCGACGATCACCGCTGCGATGGTGGATGCATCGTGCAGCGCGACTAAACCGTCGAGCGCGTCGGCGAGATGCCCGCCCCATTCCGGCTCACCGATGGTGAAGGCCTGCTCGGCGCGATTGTAGGTCGTCGGCAGATGATCGACGCCGGCCATCAGGGCGCCGAATTGCTTGCGGTTGTTGACGATGCCGCCGACCGCGATGCCGCCGAAGCCGACGCCGTGATAGCCGCGCTCGCGGCCGATCATGCGCACGCGTCCGCCCCGGCCCTGCACGTTGTGAAACGCCAGCGCTATCTTCAACGCGGTGTCGACGGCCTCCGAACCGGAATTGCAGAAGAACACATGATCGAGATCGCCGGGCGCCAGCGCGGCGACGCGCGACGCCAGCTCGAATGCTTTGGGATGCGCGAACTGAAATGCCGGCGCGTAATCGAGCTCGGCGGCTTGGCGCTGGATCGCTACGACGATGGAATCGCGGTTATGGCCGGCATTGGTGCACCAGAGGCCGGCGGAGCCGTCGAGCAGCTTGCGGCCATCCGGCGTGAAATAGTGCATGTCCTTGGCGGAGGCGACCATACGCGGCCGTTTCTTGAAGGCGCGATTGGCGGTGAACGGCATCCAATAGGGTTCGAGATCGTTGGGGACGCTCGCGGCGGCACTCGGTCGGCTGGAAGCCATCGAACTTGCACTCCTGTTTCGGCGCGCGGTCGCGCCGCAAACACCCTATCAACGAACCGTAACGGGCTGAAATCGTCATCCGGGCATTACGCTTGTTTATGGGCACTCCGGCCGCTGGAATGCCCCTTGACCGCAATTTTGCAGGCATTACAGCCCTTTGGAGCAAACTCGACATACGCAACCTTCACGTGAAAGTGACGTGATTCCGTGACAAACCGCTATTCCATGCTATGTCCGGAGGCGTACATTGCCTCGTATCGGATCAAGTCACGAAACTTTCGCGCAAAGATTCTTTGTCCAATGTACGCAGGCGGACAATTGTACCTGCGCCTTGCGATTGTGACGGTGTATCTTTCCGGTACCAGGCGGCCGCTCACCGGAGCGAGACGCGATGGGGGATATGATGGCGGCGACTAAAAAGCGCGCTACGTTCGACGTCAAATTGTTCCTGTCGAAAATTGGCGCCGGCAGGACGAATTCCAAGTGTTCCGCAAACGACGTCGTGTACGCCCAGGGCGACGCCGCCAACGCGGTATTCTATTTGCAAAAGGGCAAAGCCAAAAAAACCATCACCTCCAAGACCGGCAAGGAAGCGGTACTTGCCATTCTCTTGCAGGGCGATTTTTTCGGCGAAGGCAGCCTGAACGGCC